>NZ_JBYFCC010000111.1:0-200 GCF_057652995.1 Flavobacterium sp. T50_26 | reverse complement strand
GGATTAATTTTTAGTTTCACGCAATATTTCTTTTTTTCTCGCAAAGCCGCAAAGTCGCAGAGAAGGGTTTTAAACATTGCATTTAATACAAAATCTTCAATGTATAACTCAACAAAATACAAGCTTTGCGTCTTTGCGTCTTTGCGTGAAGCCTAAAAAAGCGTGATAAAATATAACGTATAAACGATTATTTATCAACG
>NZ_JBYFCC010000110.1:0-212 GCF_057652995.1 Flavobacterium sp. T50_26 | reverse complement strand
TGAAATTAATTGGAACAACTATTTATGCAGGAGGAGATTTTACAACTATTGGAGGTCAATCTAGAAATTATTTAGCTGCGTTAAGTCAATCAACTGGACTTGCAACAACTTGGAATCCTGCACCAAATAGTAGCGTTTTTCATTTGGATGTGGTTGGATCTACAATTTCTACATCTGGCTTATTTCAATATGTGAAATCAGAAAATCGTACC
>NZ_JBYFCC010000109.1:0-221 GCF_057652995.1 Flavobacterium sp. T50_26 | reverse complement strand
TTAGCCGATGCAGGCTATAGCAGTGGCGAAGCTTTAAAATACTTAAACGATAACAAAATCAATGCTTGGATGCCTAATTTTGGGCAATACGTTCCTGAGCGAGAAGGTTTTGTTTTCAACAAAACAGAAAACTATTATCAATGTACCAAAGTAGGAGGCAACCAAGCCAAACTACTTTTTAAAGGCGAAAAGACAGACAGCAAGGGTTACACCAAACGCAC
>NZ_JBYFCC010000108.1:0-227 GCF_057652995.1 Flavobacterium sp. T50_26 | reverse complement strand
CGAAAACTATATCCCATTATTTTTCTGGAATAAGCATCAGTAATTAAACTTAGATAGCCCCATTGATTGGTTAATCGAATATAAGTAATATCACTTACCCAAACCTGTTCTGGTCTTGTTATTACAAGTCCTTTTACCAAATTACTATACTTTCTCATCCAATGTCTAGAATCAGTGGTTATAGCTTTTCTTTTTCTTTGACGAATCAACAGTTTATGTTCTGACAA
>NZ_JBYFCC010000107.1:0-228 GCF_057652995.1 Flavobacterium sp. T50_26 | reverse complement strand
TAATAGGCGAATTAGCATCTGAACTACAATAAATTTACGGCATTAAATTCCTAGCCAAACTAGTCGATTTGAATCCGGAAGGGGAATAAGATTTGTCATATGATTTAGGTTATTTTGGTGATAATTTATTTTTAGTGTTGGATACAGCCGAGGTTAATAAACCGATGTTGACCTGTTATATCTACATAGTATTAGTTGCTTCCCAAAATTTATTTGCCGGACAATTTG
>NZ_JBYFCC010000106.1:0-229 GCF_057652995.1 Flavobacterium sp. T50_26 | reverse complement strand
AACCACATATCGCGGAATATTCAAGTTATAGTCATTATTAGCAATCTCTTCCAAGGTGGCTCTATAACTATATTTTTCTATTTAGGTACGATTTCTGTAAGTATCGATAATTTTATCAATGTGTTAATCACGCAAAATGTTTTGTGTTTTTACTTTATCAAAATCATTACTTTCATCTATAAATAAAAAATCTTCCGGATTTTATCTAAATTTTTTAAATACAATGATG
>NZ_JBYFCC010000105.1:0-230 GCF_057652995.1 Flavobacterium sp. T50_26 | reverse complement strand
TTATCATCCTTTTTTTCTTCCTCTTTTTTTCTTCTGAAATTTCTAAAATCATATTGACTAACAGGTCTTACTGCAGTGGCTTTAAAACACAAATAATTGCCAATTTGTTTGGTTTCTCATTCTAGTTTCCAATCTAAATTAGGTAGCGTATCTTTTACTAAAAACTCCTTACCAAAAACCTCTTTAACAACTGTAAACACTTTTTCTTTCACATATTTATAATGTGTTCC
>NZ_JBYFCC010000104.1:0-230 GCF_057652995.1 Flavobacterium sp. T50_26 | reverse complement strand
TTGGTTCAACATAGCCGGTAATCACTTCTATTGAATTTGGGTTGATGTTATTTTTAATATCAACTTCTTTGTCACCATCCGGATTTTCGTGCGTAAATATTCGGTCATAAATACGAACTTCTGCTTCCACGGCATGCGGATCAGAAACCCAATGTATGGTTCCTTTTACTTTGCGTTGACTGGATTCTGTATCACTACCCGACTTAGAATCAACATCATACGAAGCGTGA
>NZ_JBYFCC010000103.1:0-230 GCF_057652995.1 Flavobacterium sp. T50_26 | reverse complement strand
CGAAAACTTATTGAATATTGTTCTAATTGTTTAGACGTTCGGTTGTTTATTCGGTATGATATTGATGAGGCGTTGCCATGGCACAGCACTATCAGCCGAACACGACAATTGTATGGAGAGGAAGTGTTCATGGAACTATTCAAGAAAGTACTCTCGCTTTGTGTAGAAAAAGGAATGGTTCGAGGTAAACGCCAAGCGGTTGATAGTGCTTTTATCAAAGCCAATGCTTC
>NZ_JBYFCC010000102.1:0-231 GCF_057652995.1 Flavobacterium sp. T50_26 | reverse complement strand
AGCATCTGTTCCATTTGCACAAGGAATCACGTGCTTTTCATCTAAATAATCTTCTATGCTTTTTTGAATTTCATGATCTTTCGGTCCGTTGATTTAGGTTGTGGTTTCTAAAACTTCTTGAATTGAATCATCAACTGTAGTCTTAATTTTATCGTATTGACTTTTTAAGTCAACCATTTGAATTTTACGCATTAATTTTTATTTAATTTTAAAGTGCAAGATGTTTTCATT
>NZ_JBYFCC010000101.1:0-231 GCF_057652995.1 Flavobacterium sp. T50_26 | reverse complement strand
GACTGCAAGTTGGAAATATAGTTCGCTTTTCCGGAATTGATTTATGAACGGTTGATAATATTAATATGATCTATGTTTCTACCGTTAAAGTAAACCTATTTATCAGAAAAGAAGTGCAAAAATACATCAAAACAAATAGCGAAGTTGCCATTTCTTCTGAGGGTTTAATTGGTGATAAAATGCTTCAAATTACGCAATGAACACACAATGCTTCATTTGCAAAAGACGGTC
>NZ_JBYFCC010000100.1:0-231 GCF_057652995.1 Flavobacterium sp. T50_26 | reverse complement strand
CGCCTCCCGTTTTCGTGAAGTCATTCTAAATGGCACTTGTGTGGCCAAAACAAACTAAAAAGCACAACAATCCGGAACCGATTATAAAACGGTTACCACACCAATAAACTACCTCAACACCATTGCGGTGTTAGCACAACATATACATTACTACATCAACGGAATAAATCAAGTATTAAAAGGCTGAACATTATACATTAAAGACAAATACAGTTTCGATTTACCTCCAAT
>NZ_JBYFCC010000099.1:0-232 GCF_057652995.1 Flavobacterium sp. T50_26 | reverse complement strand
TCTCTTGTGCACTTCAATTGTTTACTCTTGCGGGTGTATTTATATTTTTAGGTTGCTTGTAAGTGTTTTGATAAACATATAACTATTAAGGTGATGCGTAGATGGATTGAAACTTCAAAATATATTGCAAATAATACAGATTTATGCGGTTATATGATAAAAAACATTCTATAAACGTTATTTGAAATTAGGCTTTTAAGCAATGTATAAACGTTCTTATGAAAACACAAAG
>NZ_JBYFCC010000098.1:0-232 GCF_057652995.1 Flavobacterium sp. T50_26 | reverse complement strand
AAGAGAAAAGAGCACTTCCGGTTTTGGTGCTCATTTTTCGTATCTTAAACATTCAAAAAAAACTCAAATGAAAATAAATTTAACGTGAGTTCGATATAAAATTACTGAAAAAGGATCAATAGTTTAGTGTCCACGAAGTTGTTTTGTAGAGATGGTTATTTCTCTGCAAAATAATAGGCGAGAAGTGCTGAAAAGATGTTGTTGAAGTAGTTTATTTGAGAGCGATTTCTTG
>NZ_JBYFCC010000097.1:0-233 GCF_057652995.1 Flavobacterium sp. T50_26 | reverse complement strand
CTACCAAACCATCAAACTAATATTCAATTAAAAAAGGAATATCTTAAAAAGCGGCATCAGCAGAGAGTAAAACATATCTAATGGGAATATTGAGGATAGAAACAACTAACGCAAAACCGCTGTCGTTTTTTGAAACACCGTTACAATTAAAAATATCAACAAACCAAAAAGAAAATATTTATAATACAAAAAATGTCCAAACTAAAACCACACTAAAACCATCAATTTATCAC
>NZ_JBYFCC010000096.1:0-234 GCF_057652995.1 Flavobacterium sp. T50_26 | reverse complement strand
CACGCTCCAAATACACGTTGTCAAACAACTGAGCCTTTTCCTCTAGAGCCTTAACGGTCTGAGTAGCACACAATAAACGGTCCGCCAACGTACTTTTTCAGTGGTAAATGTGTTCAATAATTCAAAAATTTCGTATGTTCTTCATCTACGTTTAATTCAAATTTTTTGGGCGTTCCCAAAGGGACGGGCTATCCGTTCCAAGTCCTCGTCACTGTTTCGCTATCGCAACACCGT
>NZ_JBYFCC010000095.1:0-235 GCF_057652995.1 Flavobacterium sp. T50_26 | reverse complement strand
AACAGCAGCCGGCAAGTAAATAGGTGCATTCAAAATAGTTCCGCCTACAGCAGCCATAACCAAGCCTATAGTTCGAAGAACTTTAAAAAATTTTGGAGTAGGAGCTTTAGCTCTATCTAAAATAGTCATAATAAAATAGTTAAGAGTTAATAAGAAATTGAACACGTTCACCGTTATCTAATGCTTTATACACCATAGCTCGCAATTTCTCAAAATCCAACATGGATTCTAATCC
>NZ_JBYFCC010000094.1:0-236 GCF_057652995.1 Flavobacterium sp. T50_26 | reverse complement strand
GTTCCAATTATACTTCCATTTATATTAATGGTTTAGACTTGCCAAATTATTTTTTTTAAATTAATACTGTATTTTGTGAATTTAATCAACAAAAAGTTTACAACTACTACCAATAAAAACATTATTATTCCGATACTAGCAAAACCGATAAATCTCCACACAAAAGATAGTATAGGATTTTCTAACAGTTGTTCGGCTTTTTCTTTTGAACCGATCCAAAAAAATCCGCTCAAAAA
>NZ_JBYFCC010000093.1:0-236 GCF_057652995.1 Flavobacterium sp. T50_26 | reverse complement strand
GGAGACGAAGGACAAGAGAGTATTGACCCTGTAGTGTTCTTCAAAATCTGTTTGGTTGGTTATTTGAACAACATCAATTCCGATCGAAAACTCATTGAATATTGTTCTAATTGTTTAGATGTTCGTTTGTTTATTCGGTATGATATTGATGAGATGTTACCTTGGCACAGCACCATAAGTCGAACACGTCAATTGTATGGAGAAGAAGTCTTTATGGAACTCTTCAAGAAAGTGCT
>NZ_JBYFCC010000092.1:0-239 GCF_057652995.1 Flavobacterium sp. T50_26 | reverse complement strand
AAGAAAAAATAAAAAAAATAATTAAAAATAAAAAAAAAAACCAAATCAAAAAAATGCAAAATTCAAAGAATCAAAAAAATAAACAAAAAAAATAACAAAAATAAAAAAAAATCTAGTACAATCAAAAAAAACAGAAAACATAAAAAAAAAAATTAAACTTACACAATCCGAAATACACGAAATCATAAACAACTTTAATCCCACATAACTACCTTTTAATATAACACTAACGGAAATTT
>NZ_JBYFCC010000091.1:0-239 GCF_057652995.1 Flavobacterium sp. T50_26 | reverse complement strand
TATCTTCTATTGCAGAAAAAGAAATTCAACAAATAAAATTAATTTTTACAGAAAGAGAAAATTATCTCAAAACACTTCTAATAATAGAAACTACTAAAGAAAATAAAGATTTTATATAAAATGATGTATTTAAATCATTACGTTTTATAAATTCTATAACCATATAAGCTTTAAAAAGCAGTCTAAAAGAATTAGAGGTTAAAATGAGAGAGTTCATTAAAAATAATTCCGAATTAAAA
>NZ_JBYFCC010000090.1:0-239 GCF_057652995.1 Flavobacterium sp. T50_26 | reverse complement strand
GCTTTTTTTCGCCAAGAAAAAATACAACAATCCTTCACAAGGCTTTCCATTTCAATCGGGGCTAGGGGAGCAGTAGTCAGAAAGCAGTTTTCAGTCATCAGTCACAGTTTTCAGTCATCAGTCGCAGTTTTGTCATTCTGCAAGATGACGAAGTCGAAATAGGACACGAGCGATAGCGAACTGGCGAAGCAATCTCCTGCAAAGCAGGCAAAACCTTAGACCCACCATTCAAAAGCTTC
>NZ_JBYFCC010000089.1:0-240 GCF_057652995.1 Flavobacterium sp. T50_26 | reverse complement strand
AATAATTAATCTAAATACTTATCATGTAAATTTCAACTTTTTGTGAATATTACTATTTTTATTTCCGATTATATCAATTTCAAATGTATATTAAGTATCAACAATAACAATAAAAGGTTTAGAAATGAATTCAGTAAAAGTTAAAAATAACTTAGTATAAGTCTAACGGATCTTAAGCAAACAACGCAACGGCAAATACAGAATATAAAAAAAAAAACAGTCAATTTGAGATAAAAAACA
>NZ_JBYFCC010000088.1:0-240 GCF_057652995.1 Flavobacterium sp. T50_26 | reverse complement strand
TGACGAACGGGACCTCCGGGAACGTCAACAATGTCGATGTCTCCGGGGCCACCCGCGTGAGGAGCGCGGGTGAGCGGTCCGCGCAGGTGGCGGCCGCCATTGCCGGTGGCGCCATCAGCGCGACATCGATGGCCCGCCGTGACGACGCGCCGGCACTTGAGGCGACCCTGATCCCGTTCAATGTGACGCGGCGCCCGATCACCAGCGAGGATGTCGCGCTGGCAAGGGAGATCCTTGCCA
>NZ_JBYFCC010000087.1:0-240 GCF_057652995.1 Flavobacterium sp. T50_26 | reverse complement strand
CGATATTGTTTTTTCTTGCAATCGTACCCCCAACAGAAAACAAAGCCAATGCGTAAACGATGCTATCGGCAAGCATATCCAAGCTATCCTCTACCAATCCCATTGAGTTGGAAAAAATACCGAACAACATATCCAATCCAAAGAAAACGAAATTGATAATCAATACCGACCATAGTAGTTTCCGTGGGCTAATGCTTGTCTCTGTTTCAACAACAGCGTTAGTTGCTTCGGTTGAAATCA
>NZ_JBYFCC010000086.1:0-241 GCF_057652995.1 Flavobacterium sp. T50_26 | reverse complement strand
TTGATGTTTCTTTAACTTCAAGGAATCCAGATATAAATGGTACAATATAAGATTAGAAGGTTACAGGTTCAAACATATATATCGGGGGAAGCTACTCACAGGTTATTGGTAATGATCGAAATAATCTTGCAGCTTTCACAAAACCATTAGGATTATTTAAAAATTGGAATCCAATAGTTAATTGTCCTGTAACTGCTATAGAACAGAAAGCAAACAATGTTTATGTTGGTGTTTTATTTAC
>NZ_JBYFCC010000085.1:0-242 GCF_057652995.1 Flavobacterium sp. T50_26 | reverse complement strand
TTATGGATATGGCTTAGGGTTTTTAAAATCATATGTATTAATACACTTGTTAAACAAAAATCCAAAATTAGAATTTCAGGAATAGTTTTTTAAATATCTAGCAAATGACTAAAATTATAGGTTTAAATGGCGGCATTGGCAGCGTAAAAACAACCGTAGCTAAAATGATTATAGACCAAGGAATTCCCAATTACATATCCCATGATGAATCTAAAAAAATAATAGAATCTAACGAAATTATT
>NZ_JBYFCC010000084.1:0-242 GCF_057652995.1 Flavobacterium sp. T50_26 | reverse complement strand
CTGGTCGTCCCCCGGTAACAAGGGTCAGTGCGCAATCCATTTTCGCGAGCGGGCGATCTCCACCGCTTCCTTGAGGATCTCGGCCTCCATGGTTTTCTTGCCCAGCATCCGTTGCAGTTCACGGATCTGCTTGAGGGCATCGGCCAGCTCGGAAGCGGGCACCACCGCTTCACCGGCACTGACCGCCGAGAGGCTGCCATCCTGGTAGAGCTTGCGCCAGTGGAACAGTTGGTTGGGATTGA
>NZ_JBYFCC010000083.1:0-244 GCF_057652995.1 Flavobacterium sp. T50_26 | reverse complement strand
AATCGGTTATTTAGACGCATTCTCGGGAAATTTTGCGGAATTCAACGAACACCACCACTTTGTTCCTGCCGTGTTTGACATGTTGAAACAAGTCGGTTTTTTTAAACAAGAAGAAAAAATACTAAACGAATACAACCGAAAAATAGAAGCGTTAGAAAACGATGCTGAATTAATTTCATGTCAAAATGAACTCGCTTCTACACTCCTAAATGCTGAAAAAGAAAAAAACGAAAAGAAAGAACTA
>NZ_JBYFCC010000082.1:0-244 GCF_057652995.1 Flavobacterium sp. T50_26 | reverse complement strand
CCAATCACCGTTAATGTTCCACCTTTTGCCAAATTGCAAGATACGGTTTTAAAAATATCCATGTCAGTTGCATCCTGTGATAATCGGTCAGGAATGTTAATAGCTACAATTTTTTGCGGAACAATGTGTTGCGTGAGAATGCTCAAAATTACGTTATCGGAACATACAAAAAAATTGTCGTTCCAATCCATGTCAATGTGTTAAATTTCGGAATTGCGTTCGGCGTCAACAACAATTAAATGGA
>NZ_JBYFCC010000081.1:0-245 GCF_057652995.1 Flavobacterium sp. T50_26 | reverse complement strand
TATTCAATCATTTCTATTATGTTTTTGAAGCAAAATTATTTTGTTTTACTAAAAAACGCGTGTTTTTGTACCAATGTTTTTGTTTTTCGTTTAATATTATTTTTTTGTCGTTTTATTTTTATTATTAATAATTTTTTGATTTTGTTATAATTTGCTTCTGATTATATATAGATGAATTTTTATTATCCTTTCTTATTCATTATTTCATTTAATTTTTACTGATGTAGATTTCAATTTTGATTTTT
>NZ_JBYFCC010000080.1:0-245 GCF_057652995.1 Flavobacterium sp. T50_26 | reverse complement strand
CGATTGATCCGTTGATGGAATTTAATCCGCCATTTATTGATGTCACATATAATCGGGAAGAATATGAATTCAAGGAATTACCAAGCGGATTATTACAAAAGAAATTTGTAAAAAAACGTCCCGGAACGGTTGGAATTTGTGCGGGAATTCAATATAAATACGTTGTTGATGCCATTCCGCATATTTTGTGTGGTGGTTTTACACAAGAAGATACAGAGAATTTATTAATCGATTTAGATTTTTTA
>NZ_JBYFCC010000079.1:0-246 GCF_057652995.1 Flavobacterium sp. T50_26 | reverse complement strand
GTCAAATATCGTGAACCTGAATCCGGACAAGCGAATTCTAATAATTCAATTAAAGCCTATACAACTGCCAAAAAATCAATGCCCAAAGAACGAGCCATACTTTCAAAAATCTCGCGATTTTTGTCTTTGTATTCCATCACACGAGGATTGTTTGCAACATATTGACCTTCGTCAAAATCATCACCAAAACGATCTATGGCTTTATCAATTTCTTAATTATATTTTTGGTTTAAATATTATGCATAA
>NZ_JBYFCC010000078.1:0-250 GCF_057652995.1 Flavobacterium sp. T50_26 | reverse complement strand
CAAAGTGGTTACGACTGTTTGAGATCATTTCATATATGTTGTAATTGTTACAGTAGTTTTTGTTGATGTTTGAAAAGTAGGAGATGATGCTCAAACTACAGCCGTTGTTGGACTGTAGTACACTATTTTTGATCGTTTCTCAGTAGATTCAGATTTTCGTTTTTTTGATGAGATTTATTCTTATGTAGGTGCCGTGATAGAAAACATTCAACTTCCTTCTTATGAAGTTGTCGATTTTGGGGCATCTTAT
>NZ_JBYFCC010000077.1:0-251 GCF_057652995.1 Flavobacterium sp. T50_26 | reverse complement strand
GTTGAACTAGTTTAAATAACAGCATCTGTATTGGCAATTAAAACCATTCTAATAGCAAACTCTTTTTCAAAAACACCAGTCACACGCGTCATTGTGTTATTAATGGCAGCTAAAGCTAAGGCTTTTGTTCCGCCAAAATAGGCAGTATATACTCCTGTAGTTGAAACGGCTAAACGGAATGTTCGTAAAGTGCTGTCGTCCGCATTTGGTCTAAACTTAGATGGGTCAACTTGATTTTGTACTTGGTCTAT
>NZ_JBYFCC010000076.1:0-257 GCF_057652995.1 Flavobacterium sp. T50_26 | reverse complement strand
ATATCATACGCAAAGACATCTAATCCACCAAAACCTTGTCTGCCGTTGGAAGCGAAATAAAGCGTTTTGTTGTCTTCAGTTACAAATGGGAAGTTCTCCTCGCCTTCTGTGTTTACTTTTGATCCTAGGTTCTCCGGTTCACCATAAGAGCCATCTGCATTAACGGCTACTTTCCAAATATCTGTTCCACCGATACTACCTGGTCTGTTCGAGGCAAAATACAACGTTTTACCGTCTTTGCTCAACGCTGGGTTTCC
>NZ_JBYFCC010000075.1:0-260 GCF_057652995.1 Flavobacterium sp. T50_26 | reverse complement strand
TCGCTTTGTGTAGAAAAAGGAATGGTTCGAGGTAAACGCCAAGCGGTTGATAGTGCTTTTATCAAAGCCAATGCTTCCATGGATAGCTTAGTAGAAAAAGAAGTGTTAGACGATGTTGATTATTATGCTCAGGAGCTCAATGATAACAGCGAATACAAAGTTAGCCAAACACGTAAAAAGCTCGTTGACCAGCACCACGATTGGAAAACAGAAGCCTATAAAGGCATGCCCAAAGGAAGCACCCAAGGCGATAGAAAAGA
>NZ_JBYFCC010000074.1:0-263 GCF_057652995.1 Flavobacterium sp. T50_26 | reverse complement strand
TTATCAATCACTCGCGGCGTTGGTGGTAAGAATCTAATCGGAACAGTATTACTTTAATTATTTGGCGTTATCCGAACACATGAATTATTAGAAGCTAGAATAATAGACGGTGGTGTACAATTTTTTACCCGAGCAATTGATTTTGGTTTTTCAAAAGTTCCGTATGAAACCATTAAAATTTGGAATAAAAAAGAAGTACTAGAATATATTATTTACATTATCCGAAAATTTAAACCTGATGTTATCATTAATCGTTTTGACCA
>NZ_JBYFCC010000073.1:0-268 GCF_057652995.1 Flavobacterium sp. T50_26 | reverse complement strand
GCCTCCTTTTGTTTCATTTGTAGTGACATTATTGTTTTCATTAAAAATTTTATTGTTATCGACATATAATGTATTTTTATAAGTGACGTATTATTGAATCGGAATTTTTTCTCTGGTTTTAATTCGGATTATGTTTTTGTTATTTTTATTAAGATACTTTTTTTTCTTCTTGTATTTTTTTTTTTGATTTTTGTGAAATTATATCCATTTGATTTGTTAATGTGATTTGTTATAATGTTTTAATTAGTTTTAAATATTTTGATTAATT
>NZ_JBYFCC010000072.1:0-274 GCF_057652995.1 Flavobacterium sp. T50_26 | reverse complement strand
GAGCCCAGGAAGACCCCGTTGAGGAGCTGCTGCATCAGTCGAGGACGGTGAACGTGCCGTCCTCGACCACCTGGACCACGGCCTCGTGCTCGGCGTCACGGTCGGCGTTGATCGAGAAGGTGCCCAGGACGGTGTCGAGGTCCGTGATCCCGGCGAGGCCGGCCTTGATGTCGTCCGGCTCGCCGGAGCAGTTGGCCCGCACCGCCGCGTCGATCACGTACATGCCGGTGTAGGCCTGCGCGGCGAACTGGTCGGGCTTCGCGTCGTACTTGGC
>NZ_JBYFCC010000071.1:0-274 GCF_057652995.1 Flavobacterium sp. T50_26 | reverse complement strand
AATATCCTCGTTCTCCTGGTCGCGGCGTTTGATGTATTGCTGGTTTCTTTCCCGTTCATCCAGCAGTTCCAGCACAATCGATGGTGTTACCAATTCATGGAAAAGGTCTGCGTCAAATCCCCAGTCGTCATGCATTGCCTGCTCTGCCGCTTCACGCAGTGCCTGAGAGTTAATTTCGCTCACTTCGAACCTCTCTGTTTACTGATAAGTTCCAGATCCTCCTGGCAACTTGCACAAGTCCGACAACCCTGAACGACCAGGCGTCTTCGTTCAT
>NZ_JBYFCC010000070.1:0-284 GCF_057652995.1 Flavobacterium sp. T50_26 | reverse complement strand
AAAAATGTTTGAAATGATGAGCAAAGTGAAAGCCAACGATAAGGAAACGAAACAATATGTGAATTTGCTTAAAAAGTTGGATAACCTAAAATTTTTCATCACATCCAATCAAAAACAAACAGCAGAAATGCGTTCTACAGCCGACAAATATTTAAAAACTGCCGGTATGGATGAGCTGATGCGAATTTCAGATGGCGGAAAAAATGTGAAAATCTACATGCGTGCAGGAGCAAATGATTCAATTGTAAAAGAATTATTTATGTTCATTGAAGGAAACGCAAAAG
>NZ_JBYFCC010000069.1:0-287 GCF_057652995.1 Flavobacterium sp. T50_26 | reverse complement strand
AAAAATCTGAATTGTTGTTTGTGAGCAGTTCGTATTTATATAAATTGGTGCATGAATTTCCTGAATTTGCCAAAATTTATACGGAAATTCTCGAACTTGTATTTGTTGTTGCACAAAAAAGAATCTACGGTTTTCAAGGTTTTGATGCCATGGAAAAAGTGAAATGGGTAATAAAAAATCAACCACAATTACTACTTCGGGTATCCAATAAAATGGCTGCTTCCTACTTGGGTTTATCACCTTCTACACTTAGCCGAATAAAATCAAAATTATAAATGTGTTGCTCT
>NZ_JBYFCC010000068.1:0-289 GCF_057652995.1 Flavobacterium sp. T50_26 | reverse complement strand
TAAATCGTCAGCATAAAGTGGACTGATTTAATTCAAAACTAAGAGAGTGTTTTCAAAAATTATTAAATTTGAAATAGTATGAAAACACCTAAGAAAAAAACAGCTGAGAATTTCATTAAAGACATACGTAGAAATACACGAAGAATCTTTAGTTCTGAACAAAAAATTCAAATTGTTTTGGAAGCTTTACTATCAGAAATGTCTGTTTCAGAATTATGCCGAAAGTATTCCATTAATTAATCCCAGTTTTACAAATGGAACAAAGAGTTTTTAGAAGCGGGCAAAAAAC
>NZ_JBYFCC010000067.1:0-290 GCF_057652995.1 Flavobacterium sp. T50_26 | reverse complement strand
TCACAACTTGCATGAGGTCTTAATTCATTATAAGACTTAATACTTTTACTTACTTGATATCCTGTTTGGTCAAAACCTAAGGAGCTAGAGTAAAGATTAAATTCTGTTTTAATAATACCATTTACTCTTTCTGCTAATGCATTTTCATAAGGATCTCCATTTTCGGTCATACTAATACCGATGTTGTTTTTTAGTAATAAATCAACATAGTTGTGAGAACAATACTGTGAACCTCTATCAGAATGATGGATGATTGATTCATTATACAATCTATTATTGAGAGCCATCTT
>NZ_JBYFCC010000066.1:0-305 GCF_057652995.1 Flavobacterium sp. T50_26 | reverse complement strand
GGAATCGTGAGTCCAACAGGATATTCTGTAGGTCCAAACTTTGCAATTAATGTATTTGCTCAAGGTCGTGAAACGGCTTCAGTTTCAACAAATACAGACGTTTTAGTAAATCACGGTTCACCGGATGCACCAACAGTTGATGTAGTAGAAACATCTGTACCAGCGGGAACAATTGTAGACAACATTTCTTTCCCGGAATTTCAAGGATATTTAGAATTACCAAATCTCGACTTTACACTAGACGTTCGTGATGCAACGGGAGCAGTTACTGTGGCTTCTTACCAAGCTCCGCTTCAAGCATTAGG
>NZ_JBYFCC010000065.1:0-356 GCF_057652995.1 Flavobacterium sp. T50_26 | reverse complement strand
TGGATGCCTAACTTTGGGCAATACGTTCCTGAGCGAGAGGGTTTTGTTCACAACAAAGCAGAAAACTATTATCAATGCACCAAAGTAGGAGGTAACCAAGCTAAATTACTTTTTAAAGGCGAAAGGACAGACAGTAAAGGTTACACCAAACGCACCTATCGTAGTAGTGAAAGTGATTGTAAGAAGTGTCCACTTCGAGAGCAATGCTGTGGAATGAAAACCAATTTTAAGAAGATAGACGACAGCATCCACAAGGAGCTTTATGACAAGATGCACCAAAAGCTCACTCAAAACCCAGAGTATGCCAAACGAATGGTCAAGGTGCGAAGTAAGACAGTAGAACCCGTTTTGGGAAC
>NZ_JBYFCC010000064.1:0-380 GCF_057652995.1 Flavobacterium sp. T50_26 | reverse complement strand
GTGTCAACCAAACCTTCCGGTGTGATTCCGGCTCCACTCCAAGTTCCTAAGGTTCCTTCTACTGAAGTGGTTGGTAAGGTTAAAGCTTCTCCAACACAAATCGGATTTACTGGGTTGAATGTTGTTGGAGCTTTTGCCGTGATTGTTACATCTATGAAGAAATCACTAGCACATTGACCAAAATCTGGTGTAAAGGTGTATCGAACATCTACAGCCGGAGCTGATGTATCAATTGTGCCAATATCCCAACTTCCTGATATTCCTTCATCTGAAAACAATGGTAAAGCACTTACTTGATCACCTTCACAATACGTTAATGGTAAAGTGTCAAATTTTGGATCTGTTGGTGCATTAACTGTTATTAAAACCGTTGTAACAGC
>NZ_JBYFCC010000063.1:0-400 GCF_057652995.1 Flavobacterium sp. T50_26 | reverse complement strand
CTCCCGTGAAGCATAAATTTCTTGTTCTGGGTTTTCCATATACATTTTTTTGTGTATAGCTATTTTAGGACAAGACAGTATCCAGGTTTCAAGTTTCAGGTTTCAAGTTTCAAGTTTTTCAGGTTTGCTATGAGCCAATGGACTACTGCAAATTTTTTAATCCATTATTAATACTTACCTTTGTAAAGTATTAAAAACAAATAAATAATGACTATTTCAAACTTTTATTTATCGGATAACAGGTTGATACGACTAGTTGGGTCGTTATTCTATTTGCATGATGACACTTTTCTTCAAAGCTCCAAAGAGTTTATTACTTCTGCCTGTATATCTTCAAACTAAATTGGACTTTTGCTAATAGAGTATTTCGTTAATAATTCAAAGATAAATGATTTTTTTG
>NZ_JBYFCC010000062.1:0-419 GCF_057652995.1 Flavobacterium sp. T50_26 | reverse complement strand
GCCGTTTCACGACCTTGAGCAAATACATTAATTGCAAAGTTTGGACCTACAGAATATCCTGTTGGACTCACGATTCCGTTAGCAACTAAAATATAGGTTTCACCTTCAGCTAAAGTTGCCGTAAGGTTATATAAACTTTCAGCAGAAGAAGTACTTGTTGACGGAGCAACATCTATACTTAATTCAACTCCGGCAGGAACGTCAATAAATGGAGTAGCAGTTCTGAAAGCGAAATCGTTTAATAATAATTCGTCATTTACATATACATCCACCAAAGCCGCAGCTAAATCGGGAGAATTGTGAATAGCTTGTAAACGAGCCGTTGGTGTTTCTACTAATGGAAGCGGAATTAAATTACCACCCGAAGCCAAAGCAACCCAAAGTCCAAACGCCGGTCCGTTACTATTTACTGATGGATC
>NZ_JBYFCC010000061.1:0-419 GCF_057652995.1 Flavobacterium sp. T50_26 | reverse complement strand
GTTGACCAGCACCACGATTGGAAAACAGAAGCCTATAAAGGCATGCCCAAAGGAAGCACCCAAGGCGATAGAAAAGACGAAAACGGCAATTTAATCCGACCCAAATATTTATCTAATCACACGCATTACAGTCCAACCGACCCAGATGCGAGAGTAAGTGTAAAGCCCGGCAAGGCACGCCAACTCAATTACTTTGGCCAACTCGCTGTAGACGACCAACATCATGTTATCACTGGAGCTTGTGCCGATTTTGCAGACAAACGCGACAGCCAATGTTTAGAACAGATAGTAGAACTAACCAAAGAAAATTTAGAAGAAAACCAACTGGAACTAGGCGAAGTATTAGCCGATGCAGGCTATAGCAGTGGCGAAGCTTTAAAATACTTAAACGATAACAAAATCAATGCTTGGATGCCTAA
>NZ_JBYFCC010000060.1:0-479 GCF_057652995.1 Flavobacterium sp. T50_26 | reverse complement strand
TCCAACGGCAGACAAGGTTTTGGTGGATTAGATGTCTTTGCGTATGATATGACCAAAGGCGAATCAACCAACTTAGGCAAACCGGTAAACAGTGAGAAAGACGATTTTGCCTTTACATTAAATGCAGAGAAAAACATCGGATTTTTATCCACTAACCGCTCAGGAGTAGATAATATTTACTTAGCCACTCCGGTTTGTGGCGTAGAAGTAACCACCATGGTTACCGATGCCAAAACAGGCAAAGCACTTGCCAATGCTAAAGTAGCGATTGTTGATGACAAGAAAAACGTGATTGCTACGGAAACAACCGGAGCCAATGGCGAGGTGGCGTATTATGTAGAATGTAATAAAGCCTACACGATTCAAGCCTCGAGAGACGGTTATGAGAGTAATACTTTTCCTGTAGCAGCCAGCAAAGGCGAAGCAAGAAAAGTAGAAGCAGCCTTGAACCCAATTGATGTGATTGTAACGGAGACTGA
>NZ_JBYFCC010000059.1:0-513 GCF_057652995.1 Flavobacterium sp. T50_26 | reverse complement strand
AATGAGTTCCGTGAAGTAGAAACGTCAAACTATGTGTTCCAAATTTCTAGTACAGACATTGCAGAATATGCTACTGTTTATACAGTAGAGGTAGCTGTTCGCTTAAACCAACAATGGATGCCTTATGGGCCAGCTTGTACGGTTGTAACACCAGGTGTACCTTCTACGGTTATTGCAGCAAGTTCATGTGGATCAACTTTAGTTCAAATGAATAACATCATTCGTGCACAAGTAGTACCGGCAGCAACTAACTATGAATATGAAGTATCGCTAATAGAAGGCGGAATAGCAGTAGAAACTACTACTTTAATTCGTCCTGCAGCGAGCTTTAACTTATTACAGTTAAGCGGAATTTCAATTAAATACGGATCAGAATACAGCATCCGAGTAAAAGTAGAAGTTCCAACGTCAACGGGTCTACAATGGTCTACTAATTATGGAGCAGCATGTTCTGTATTTAGTCCAATAGCCCCAGAGGCACAAATAGAAGGATGTGGAACAGAGGCAGGTTTA
>NZ_JBYFCC010000058.1:0-541 GCF_057652995.1 Flavobacterium sp. T50_26 | reverse complement strand
AGTTGGTCTTCGGCTACATCAATTAGCGTGTTCAGGGCTTTTATTTTAAGCTCTGCTTCTTGTAAAGCTTTTTGCAAAGCTTCTTTTTCTAAATCCTTTGAAGATGATTTCTCTTTAGCCATTGGAGAAGTGTTTTCAATACAAATTTCGACTTTTTCTGATTTATATTGTATAATCCAATTACGAATTAATTTCTCAGTCTTGATATTATAGGCTTTTTTAGCATCTTTAATAGTCAATCTTCCTTGTTCTATGGCTGAGACAATAGTACGCTTTTGAAGATTTGTATAACTTCTGCGTTTGATTCTTTCTTGATATTCTGGTGAGCCATAGTCTCGCATCCAACCATCTAACGATGCTTTTCCTAACCCATAAATCCGGTTAGCTTCTTTTCTAGGCAATCCATTTTCAACTTCTTTGACAATTTTTAAAATCAAGCGTTTGTCATAACGACTTTGCTTGTGCTCCCGTGAAGCATAAATTTCTTGTTCTGGGTTTTCCATATACATTTTTTTGTGTATAGCTATTTTAGGACAAGACA
>NZ_JBYFCC010000057.1:0-825 GCF_057652995.1 Flavobacterium sp. T50_26 | reverse complement strand
TAAAATTACAAAAAGTGAATCTTTTTTGCAAGATTTTTTTGGTATATTTGAGGAGTTGTGCAACAAGCACAGCAGTTACAAGAAATTGCTAGGCAGGGGATTTATCAGAATTGGTAATTGTTGAATCAATGTTTTGTTTATATTTGTGATTGCCAGTGAATGAAGTACGCAACTTCTTGTAGCTGCGAAACGTTGTGCACAAGTTTAAACCGAACGAAATCTTGAAAAAAATAATTTACATATTAATACTTTTCTCATTTACTAATTGCAACCAAATGTCTGAAATAGAAAAAGCTTTATTAATTAAAGATGAAACAGAATCTATATTGAAAATTCAAGAAATACTTTGGAAAAAAACTGAATTATTCGATGATTTTGAAAACTTAAATGAAGCCGAAAAAACATTTCTTTACGTTGAGATATTGGAAGCCGAAATCAATAATGGAGGTTTTGACCAGTTTTTCTTTAACTCAAGTGGCGATTATGCAAACGAAACTTTGGAAGCTTTGAAAAGAATTGGAGCGACAAAAACCGCTAAATTAGTTGAAGAAGCTTACAGTTACTTTCCTGAAAATCCAATCCCGAAAAATAACGAAAAAAGACGCGAAATTTTAGAAAATATTGACGAGCAAACTTCCGAAAAATGGACTCAACTTGAAGAAAAATTTTATCTTTATGAAGAAAATATTGGCGGTTTAGTTTTAGATTATGTTAGAAAAAACATAAACGACTTTAAATAAAACCAGTGCACAACAGCGGTAACCGTTGCACAACCCCTTCAAAAAACTAAATTTTCATTCTAATCATAAAAAACAACCTCGTTTA
>NZ_JBYFCC010000056.1:0-1028 GCF_057652995.1 Flavobacterium sp. T50_26 | reverse complement strand
TTAACGTGAGTTCGATATAAAATTACTGAAAAAGGATCAATTGTTTAGTGTCCACGAAGTTGTTTTTTAGAGATGGTTTTTTCTCTGCAAAATTATAGGCGATTAGTGCTGAAAAGATGTTGTTGAAGTAGTTTATTTGAGAGCGATTTCTTGAGTGTTCTACTTGAAAAATATTTTTTAATTGATCAAAAATCGTTTCAATGATTGCTCTTTTTCTCAAGTAAAATGCATCTTGAATAGGAGTAACTAATCTGGTTTTCATATTCTTTCTTAACTTGGTTATAAGATGAATCCCGTTAGAAAATAGAGACTGAAAAAGCTCTTTTGACAAATACCCTTTATCTCCAAATAGTTTTCCGTAAAGTTTATTAATGAAGCCTTTCATTTTTAATGGGTTTGTATCATGAACATTAGCTGGAGTAAGCATAAAATCTATGATTCCCCCACAGTCATTCGTTATAATGTGGAGCTTAAAGCCAAAGAACCAACCCAGTGAACATTGACCTCGTTGAGCTATTTCCTTAAATGTTTTATGTTGTCCAATTCTTCTTTTATCACATACTCGAAGAGGTGTAGAATCTATAAAACTAATCCCTGTACAATCTGCTAGACCTCTTGTTTTTAAGTAAATCATCATAGGGATAAAGGAAGATGATTTTAACTCAACCATCCTGTTGTAGCTTACCAAATTAGGAAACTCATTCTTTAGGAATTTGCACACATAATCAAGGTAAAAAGTTTTGAAATTTCTATAACCTGAAATGTGAAAAAGAACCTGAATTGTAATTATCTCAGAAAGAGATAAATTTGATTTTCTGATACGTTTTTTACCTCCTGAAATCAGTTGATTTTCCCAATTGGGAACAAATTCTTTACAAAAATCATCGATAGAACAAAAAATCTGTGTAATTTTATGTTGCGAAAGCATAAGCAAAAGTTTAGTATTTATTTGAAAATAAGCACTTTAAATATACTAACTTTTGCTTTTTTGTACAACTTTTTTAGTGAAATTATATCGAACTCACGTT
>NZ_JBYFCC010000055.1:0-1158 GCF_057652995.1 Flavobacterium sp. T50_26 | reverse complement strand
TGTAAATCGTCAGCATAAAGTGGACTGATTTAATTCAAAACTAAGAGAGTGTTTTCAAAAATTATTAACTTTGAAATAGTATGAAAACACCTAAGAAAAAAACAGCTGAGAATTTCATTAAAGACATTCGTAGAAATACACGAAGAATCTTTAGTTCTGAACAAAAAATTCAAATTGTTATGGAAGCTTTACGAGCAGAAATGTCTGTTGCAGAATTATGCCGAAAGTATTCCATTAATGAATCCCAGTTTTACAAATGGAACAAAGAGTTTTTAGAAGCGGGCAAAAAACGTTTATCAGGCGATACAACAAGAGAAGCAACTAGTGATGAAGTAACAGAACTCAAGAAAGAGAATCAGCGTTTAAAAGTAATGATTGCCGATTTGGTTTTACGCTACGATATTGTAAAAAAAAGCTTGGACATGCTGGATTAACTGAAAAGTTCAAGAAATATATGAGACTTACAGTATCCGAAAAACAGGAAATCATTCACATGGTTACTCGTTCTGAAATTGGTGTTAATCGAACTCTTCGGGAAATTGGAATCAACAAAAGTACATTTTACAATTGGTATCATGCGTACAGCGAAAATGGTGTTGAAGGATTGATTCCAACCAAAAGAGCATCAAACAGGCAATGGAATAGCATTCCACAAGAACAGAAGAATTTGGTTGTAAAATTAGCGTTGGATTATCCTGATTTATCTTCACGTGAATTAGCCTTTAAAATGACCGATGAACAACAAATATTCTTATCAGAGTCAAGTGTTTATCGAATTTTAAAAGCAAGAGGATTAATTACAGCTCCAGCTCATATTTTCCTGAGTGCTGGTGATGAATTTACCAACAAAACAGGGTTCGTGCATCAAATGTGGCAAACCGATTTTACCTACTTTAAAATCCTTGGTTGGGGTTGGTATTACTTGAGTACGGTTTTAGACGATTACAGCCGATACATTGTTCACTGGGAACTTTGCTCAAACATGAAAGCCGATGACGTAAAAAGAACCGTTGATACCGCAATTAAAAAAGCAAAATTAATCACCAAACAAAAGCCAAAACTCTTGTCTGATAATGGTTCGTGCTACATTGCAACTGAATTAAAATCCTATTTAAAAGATAGTTATCAAATGGATCAAATTCACGGCAGACCCAATCA
>NZ_JBYFCC010000054.1:0-1343 GCF_057652995.1 Flavobacterium sp. T50_26 | reverse complement strand
GACACTATCCTAAAAAGTGTGTAAGTTTAAAAATAAAGGGGTTTGACTTTTTAATTAGAGTTGAACCCTTTTTTCAAATATAGTTAAGAACTGGTTGAGTATTAATCCCCAATTTGGGATTGGCATTGACCATTTTTTAGTTGCTTCTCTTAGAGCCAAATATACGGATTTTAAAACCGCTTCGTCCGTAGGGAATGACAATTTATTTTTGGTGTATTTTCTAATTTTTCCATTGAGATTTTCGATTAAATTAGTTGTATAAATTATTTTTCTGATTTCAATTGGAAAGTCAAAGAACACGGTGAGTTCTTCCCAGTTTTCAGTCCAAGATTTTACAGCATATGGATATTTACCGTTCCATTTGTTTGCAAAATCTTCAAGTGAAGCTTTTGCAGCTTGTTTGGTTGGAGCATTGTAAATTAGCTTCATATCGGCTGAAAAAGCCTTCTTATCTTTCCAAACAACATATCGTGCGGAGTTTCTAATTTGATGCACCACACAGACTTGTGTTTGTGATTCAGGAAACACATTTTTAATGGTTTGAGTAAAACCATGTAGATTATCAGTAGCTGTAATTAAGATATCTTCAACACCTCTAGCTTTTAAATCTGTCATTACCCCCAACCAAAAACTGGCACTTTCATTTCTACCTAGCCACATTCCTAAAACCTCTTTCTTTCCCTCTCTATTGAGTCCAACAGCCAAGTAGATGGTTTTGTTTACAACCTTTGAGTTTTCTCGAACTTTAAAAACAATACCATCCATCCATACGATTAAATAAACAGGTTCTAAAGGTCTGTTTTGCCAAGCTATAATATCATTGGAAACACTGTCAGTTATTCGAGATATAGTGGATGTAGAGACTTCAAAATTATAGACTTCTCTTATTTGTTCTTCAATATCACTATTGCTCATTCCTTTGGCATAAAGTGACACAATAACATTCTCTAAACCATCAAGCATGTTCTGTCGTTTAGGAACAATTATTGGGTTAAATGAAGCATCTCGATCTCTTGGAACCTGAATTTCAGATTCTCCAAAAGAGGTTTTAATCTTTTTGTTTGAAAAACCATTACGAGCATTGGCAATAGTCGTTTTTTCATGCTTTTCATAACCCAAATGAGCATCTAATTCTCCTTCGAGCATTTTCTCTAAACCTCGTTTTTGCAATTGACCTAAAAAACTATAAAGGTCTTCGCCTGTTTTGAATTGCTTCAAAAATTCATCCGATAATAAATCTTCTTTTTTCATAAGATTGTGTAAATTATAAAATTAAACAAAAAAATAATGGGGTTTTAAAACCCCATTATTTTTTCTACTTACACAGTTTATGTTATAGTACC
>NZ_JBYFCC010000053.1:0-1397 GCF_057652995.1 Flavobacterium sp. T50_26 | reverse complement strand
GAAGCATTGGCTTTGATAAAAGCACTATCAACCGCTTGGCGTTTACCTCGAACCATTCCTTTTTCTACACAAAGCGAAAGTACTTTCTTGAAGAGTTCCATAAATACTTTTTCTCCATACAATTGACGTGTTCGGCTGATAGTACTGTGCCATGGCAATGCCTCGTCGATATCATAACGAATAAACAACCGAACGTCTAAACAATTAGAACAATATTCAATGAGTTTTCGATCGGAATTGATGTTGTTCAAATAGCCAACCAAACATATTTTGAAGAATACAACTGGGTCAATACTCTCTTGTCCTTCGTCTCCATAATAGTCTTGTGTAGCTTTATATAAAAACCGGAAGTCAATGGCTGTATCCAATATTCGGTAGAAGTTGTGCTCCGGAATCAAGTCCTGTAAATGAACTTGATAGAGCATTTTTGGGGTGAGTTCTTTTTTTCCTTGCATGACTAAAATTACAAAAAGTGAATCTTTTTTGCAAGATTTTTTTGGTATATTTGGGGAGTTGTGCAACAAGCACACGGGTTTTGCGTCAGGCGGGGTGCCGTGCAAACTTGGAGCTTTGTGCTTCTATTCAAGTTCAGTGCTGGTTGACAGTTTTGTGCTCCGAAACCCGCCCGAACGCAAAGCCCGAAAACGTTGTGCGTAATCTTCAAAAAAAAATAGACGAATTTAAAAACTAAATTGAAAAATGGCAATTATTGAACTTTTTATAATAATCATAAAAATAGTTTTCTATTCGGCAATGTATTCAAGTTTAATTTTATTGAATTTATTTATATTCTGGAAAGTTAAAAAGTGGTCAATATTAGAAGCCATTATGAAACGTAAAATGAAATTTTGGTTAATTATTCATTTTATTATTTCATTATCATTTTTTATATTTTCATTTTCATATTGGCAAGATTTAGGTTTAGGAGATAATCATATTATTCCTATTGGATATAATCAAACTATTCAAAATGAAGAATTTTCTTGGACATATTTCTATCCAGATTTAACGAAAACAGAACCAAATAAAGATGAAATAATAATAACGAACTACAAAATTGAAAACGAAATACTTTGTGCTGAAGTTTCGCATCAAAATACGGATAGTCCAAAATATGATTTCATAGTTTACAACTTAAAAACTAAAACAAACAAAACTTTTGAAAACATAAAAGAATATGAAAATTATGCAAATGAGAATAATCTACCAAGCAAAGAAAAGTTCTATAACTTTGAAAAACATTATGATGAATATTTAAGTAGTAAACCAAATTGGCAAAAATATCTTTTACCTAGATAAAAAAGACTACGCACAACAGCAGTAACCGTTGCACAACCCCCTCCAAAAACTAAATTTTCATTCTAATCATAAAAAACAACCTCGTTTAGTGCTTTCTA
>NZ_JBYFCC010000052.1:184-1547 GCF_057652995.1 Flavobacterium sp. T50_26 | reverse complement strand
GCGTATTCTATGATGAATTACAACAAAAAGTTTAATTATTTAACTTGCAAATTTATAGATGTCGATATAAGGTGTTTTTCTATTAATAACACAAAAAACTCTATCAATAATTTTGCATCGAATATTGTTTAATATCAACATACTATTTTTCCCTTCATTTTTCTTTTTAATGTAATATTCTTTCATTTGCGGGTCGTGTTTTACCGCTGCTAATGCAGCCATTTGTAGTAATGATTTCATTTTTTTATCAGCCATATGATTTACTTTAGTAGCCCCTCTAATACTTGAACCGGAACTATATTCGAATGGTGCCGTTCCTGAGTAGCAAGCAAATTTTCTAGAATTTTCGAATGCTTTAAATCCTTTAGTTGCAATTATGAAATACAGGGCTGATTGTTGACCGACTCCAGGAACACTTTTTATTAAATCATATTGTTGTTTTAATTCGGAATTATTTTTAATGACCTCTCTCATTTTAACCTCTAATTCTTTGAGACTGCTTTTTAAAGCTTTGATGGTTTTAGAATTTATAAAACGTACTGCTTTAAATACATCATTTGATATAAAATCTTTATTTTCTTTAGTAGTTTCAAGAATTAGAAGTGTTTTGAGAACCTTTTCTCTTTCTGTAAAAAGTAATTTTAATTGTTGAATTTCTTTTTCTGCAATAGAAGATAATTTCAATTTATCAATATTTCTAACGCTATACCAAGCAATATCTTTTGCATCACTTTTATCATTTTTTCCTCTAGAAATACCTTTAGATCTCTTGATTTCAACAGCAGGAACTATCCAATAATCTAACTGAAGATTTGAAAGATTAATACTTAAAGGATAAGTATAAACTCCTGTGTTTTCAAAACAAAAAAGCGTTTTTGAAAATTCAATTTTCTTTTTCTTTAAAGTAGAGATAATAGCTTTTATTCCTGTTGAATTATTTTCAACTATAAAATGCTCTGATTTGTTTAAGGAAACATTTTCAATTAAAAAGACATCTAATTTTGATTTTGAGATGTCAATGCCAACATAAAATAAATAATTCTTCATAATTTTGTAATTGAGAGATTAAAAAATGTTGAAACTCTTTAGAACCTTTATTAGACCGCTATGTCTATTATTCTATTTGAAGCTATTCAACGTGTTAAAGGGACAGCAGAGGACTAATACGCGAGATAAATCTTTCTTAGTGAGGGATATAGTTCACCTCTGCTTTCCTTTAATAAATTTAAACTTTTTCTAATTAACTCCTTTTGAAATTCTAAATTAAAACACTTTGCAAAGTAAAGGTTGAAACTCTTTAGAACCTTTATTAGACCGCTATGTCTATTATTCTATTTGAAGCTATTCAACGTGTTAAAGGGAC
>NZ_JBYFCC010000052.1:0-84 GCF_057652995.1 Flavobacterium sp. T50_26 | reverse complement strand
TTCCTTTAATAAATTTAAACTTTTTCTAATTAACTCCTTTTGAAATTCTAAATTAAAACACTTTGCAAAGTAAAGGTGAGGGAT
>NZ_JBYFCC010000051.1:0-1983 GCF_057652995.1 Flavobacterium sp. T50_26 | reverse complement strand
TTACCAACCACTTCAGTAGAAGGAACCTTAGGAACTTGGAGTGGAGCCGGAATCACACCGGAAGGTTTGGTTGACACAAGTGTTGCCAACAGTGCTTTGGTGGTTACCTTTACTCCAACAGGATGTGCCGAGGAGCAAACAGTAACGATTCAAATAGTAGCCAGACCTGCTGTTGACCCGGGAGTAGACCAAATAGTTTGTGCGGCAAATGGAACATTGATATTAGAGCCATTAATCAATGGGGTTTATTATTCAGGACCAAACGGTACAGGCAATGTGCTTACCCAAGTTGAGGTTAGCAATACCCCACAAACGGTGTACATCTTTGCAGCAGGAACCTTAGCGGGATGTTCATCAGAATCTAGTTTTACCGTAACCTTTATCACGGTAGAGGCAGATGAACTAAGCGATGTGGAAGAGTGTGGCAGATATATCCTACCGGAAATAGCAGTTGGCAACGCTTACTATACAGGTCCAGGAGCCACAGGCACGCAGTTGCAAGCCGGTCAAGCGATAGAAGAAGACCAAACGATTTACATCTATGCCAGCACAGGGGAGGGTTGTTTTGATCAAACGTCTTTTGAAGTAGTGATCAACAATTGTGACATCCAAAAAGGTATCTCACCAAACGGTGACGGACTAAACGACTTCTTTGATTTAACAGCTTATGATGTTCAAAAACTATCCATTTACAACCGATACGGAAGTAAAGTATATGATAGAGGAAACTACAGCAATGAGTGGTACGGTCAAAGTAGTGGTGGCGACGAACTACCGGATGGCACATACTACTTTGTGATAGAATTCAATAACATTGAAGCCAAATCAGGTTGGATTTATATCAACAGAGAGCGTTAGTAGATATATACATAACTCACCATTACTGAAGAAAGAGTAATGGTGAGTTTTAAAAAAATAAACCCTATAAAGAAATGAAAAAAATATATTTTGCAACATTGATCGCCGCGATCAGTTTCTTAGAAACCAAAGCTCAGCAAGATCCACATTATACACAGTATATGTATAATATGAACGTCATTAATCCGGCCTATGCAGGAAGTAAAGAAAACCTATCCTTTGGCTTACTTTACAGAAAACAATGGGTAGATATCGAAGATGCTCCTACCACAGCCACCTTTTCGGGCCACATGCCAGTGGGAAGAAACGTTGGATTAGGATTAAGTGTTATCTCGGATAAAATTGGACCCGTAGAAGAGAACAATGCGTATGCCGACTTCTCGTATACACTTAATTTAGGAGGCGAGCACAAATTGGCCTTTGGATTAAAAGGAGGACTTACCTTTCACAAAGTAGGTCTTTATGATCAGGTTTATAACACCCTACCACAGGAAAATGACCCTGCTTTTAGCCAAAACATCAGTAACACCTACTTAAACATAGGTACAGGTATTTTTTATTATACCAATAAATACTATGTAGCCTTTTCGGTTCCAAACATGCTAAAATCAAAACACTTAGATTTGAGAGATGACGGACAAGAGAGAGAATTTGGATCAGAAGTATCACACTACTTTTTAACAGCAGGATATGTGTTTGATTTAAGTCCGAACACAAAATTCAAACCTTTTGCGATGTTAAAGTCAGCCTTTAATGCACCGACTTCGCTGGATGTATCAACTAACTTTTTGTTTTTCGAGAAGTTTGAAATTGGAGCTACCTATCGTTTAGAAGACAGTTTTGGAGCGATGCTAAACTATGCCATCACCCCAAACCTTCGTATTGGATATGCGTATGATCATATCGTATCGGATTTAAATATCACCACGCCTTCTTCGCACGAGTTTTTCTTGTTGTTTGATGTAAACTTCCCGAAGAAAGTATCCCGTTCACCACGATTTTTCTAACCTAAAAAGCAATCCAAACGATGAAAAAAATATATATATCGATTCTAAGTATTGTAAGTTTAAGTCTTACACCACTTAGTGCACAGAACAAAGACACGCAAAAAGCCGACAAGCTTTT
>NZ_JBYFCC010000050.1:0-2425 GCF_057652995.1 Flavobacterium sp. T50_26 | reverse complement strand
GAAAGCACTAAACGAGGTTGTTTTTTATGATTAGAATGAAAATTTAGTTTTTTGAAGGGGTTGTGCAACGGTTACCGCTGTTGTGTGTTCGTGCTTTTTTACTTTTGATTTATATCGTATTCCTGTTCCAATAGCTTTACTAGTTCTTCGGCATTTTTCTGCTGCTTACGCATTTGTGGAAGCCAAATGATTTCCAAAATGCTTTTGCGCATTATAGCTTGATTAAAAAATTTAAAAATATTCTGTTGGTTATTTAGAAGTTGTTTATTGGAGATTATCTGATTAGTTTCAAGAAAATGTATGCCCCGGCTTTTTGCGAGATTTTGCATATCCAAGAACGTTGATATGTTTTCTACCAATCTGTCATCATCATCATTTATGCCTTCTCTGTTAGTAGCAATATGTTCATTCATGCTCTCGTACTTATAAATGCCACTTAGGATCTCTTTGTTTTTGACAAGTCTCAGACTTCCTGAAAACTTCATTTGGTCAATGGCGGCCGTATTAGAAAAAAATGTAGGGTTGTAAATGCTTTTGGTAACTAAATAGCTAAACCTCTGTGAATATAAACTATCAACATTTTTTATGCCCTTATAGGAAATAAGGGTGTCTAATATTTTTACTTTCTCTTCATTGTAACGTATGTTTTCTTTAATATTTTCAATATCCCCTCTCAAATTGTCTGCAATAAGTTCCATGTTACGTTTTTCAATTTCTTTATTAGAAAAATGTTCACGAATGTTATCGGCAATAAAACCCAAGCTAACTGCAATAAAAATAAACAACCCTTCCATTAAATATTCCTTTACTTTTTTCTTTTCAACTTTGGGATGGTGATGTACTTCTATAGTTTCTTTCGGATGAGTAGATTCACTCTTTTCAGTGTTGTTAGGCAGGGTTTTTTCTTCTGGAACATTTTCCTGTGGATGGATTGTAGAATAATCTACATTTTTATCCTCTAAATTATCAGTCATTTGTACTTTTTGTCAGTTGGTCAAATTATTAGAGTGTCGCTGTCGCATAACACACAACGTCCCGCCGGCTTTGCGAAGTTTGGGTTTATATTGCCCCGAACCTTTCCATTCGGACTAAAGCCAAATATACAAAAAGATCTTTCCATTAAACCCTTAAGCCCAAATTTCCCAAAACCGCTGTGCTTGTTGCACAACTCCCCAAATATACCAAAAAAATCTTGCAAAAAAGATTCACTTTTTGTAATTTTAGTCATGCAAGGAAAAAAAGAACTCACCCCAAAAATGCTCTACCAAGTTCATTTACAGGACTTGATTCCGGAACACAATTATTACCGATTGTTGGATAAAGCCATTGACTTTCGGTTTTTATACAAAGCTACACAAGACTATTATGGAGACGAAGGACAAGAGAGTATTGACCCAGTTGTATTCTTCAAAATTTGTTTGGTTGGCTATTTAAACAACATCAATTCCGATAGAAAACTCATTGAATATTGTTCTAATTGTTTAGACGTTCGTTTGTTTATTCGGTATGATATTGATGAGGTGCTCCCATGGCACAGCACCATCAGCCGAACCCGTCAATTGTATGGAGAGGAAGTATTTATGGAACTCTTCAAAAAAGTGCTTTCGCTTTGTGTAGAAAAAGGAATGGTTCGTGGCAAACGCCAGGCTGTTGACAGTGCTTTTATCAAAGCCAATGCCTCGATGGATAGTTTGGTAGAGAAAGAAGTTTTAGCCGATGTTGATTATTATGCTCAGGAACTAAATGAAAACAGTGAATACAAAGTAAGTCAAACCCGAAAAAAGCTTGTGGACCAACACCACGATTGGAAAACAGAAACCTATAAAGGCCAGCCAAAAGGAAGTACTAAAGGCGATAGAAAAGATGAAAACGGCAACTTAATCCGACCCAAATATTTATCTAATCACACGCATTACAGTCCAACCGACCCTGATGCGAGAGTAAGTGTAAAACCCGGCAAGGCACGCCAACTCAATTACTTTGGGCAAATAGCTGTTGATGATCAAAACCATGTGATCACCGGAGCCTGTGCTGATTTTGCCGACAAACGCGACAGTCAGTGTCTGGAACAGATAGTGGAACTAACCAAAGAAAATTTAGAAGAAAACCAACTAGAATTAGGCGAAGTTTTAGCCGATGCAGGTTATAGCAGTGGCGAAGCCTTAAAATACCTAAACGATAACAAGATCAATGCGTGGATGCCCAACTTTGGACAATACGTTCCTGAGCGAGAAGGTTTTGTTTACAACAAAGCAGAAAACTATTACCAATGCACCAAAGTAGGAGGCAACCAAGCCAAATTACTTTTTAAAGGCGAGAAAACAGACAGCAAAGGTTACACCAAACGGACTTATCGCAGTAGCGAGAGCGATTGCAAAAAATGTCCCCTTCGAGAGCAATGTTGTGGAATGAAAACCAATTTTAA
>NZ_JBYFCC010000049.1:0-2545 GCF_057652995.1 Flavobacterium sp. T50_26 | reverse complement strand
CATGACTAAAATTACAAAACGTGAATCTTTTTTGCAAGATTTTTTTGGTATATTTGAGGAGTTGTGCAACAAGCACATCGTGTATGTGCAAGAGCGGGTTAAGTGCTAAATCGAAGTTTAGGTTTTCCATCCCGCAAAAACCATTTTTTATTTGCTGGAAAAGTGTAAATTAGCAAATAAAAAAATGGTTTTGCTCACGTCAGTGCAAAGTTGAAAGTTTCGGCTTCAAAATCCGCTCCTGACACATACACGCGGACCGTTAGCCGTCAGTTTACTGCGAACCGTAAAAAAAACAATAAAATTTAAAAATGAAAAAAATAATAAGTTTTATATTTCTACTATTTTGCTTTTCGGCAATATCTCAAAATTTTAATCCAAAAACAATTTCACTTTCTGAAAATCCTACAATTGAAGATTTTAGTTTTTTAAGAGAAGAACTTAAAGACGTTCAGATAGTAATGCTTGGCGAAAGCACTCATTTTGATGGAAATGTATTTGAAATGAAAACTAAAATGATTAAGTTTTTAAGTCAAGAAATGGGTTTTAAAACAATTGCTTTTGAATCAGGAATTTATGATTTATGGAAGGCTCAAAAAGATATTGATAATGGTTTAAATACTAATGATGTATTTTCTAATTCTTTGTTTTCAATTTGGGCAAAAAGAAATGAGTTTATATCTTTTATGAATTTCTATGATGAAAACAAAACTGATTTAAAATTATTTGGCTTTGACTATCAAATTACTAGCACCAATGGAAATGTAAATCTTGCCAAAGATTTTTTTGAATATGCAAAAAAAATCAAACATAAAATAAAATTTAAACAAGAAGATTTTGAATTGCTTTTAGAGTCAATCACTAACTCTGGAATGTTTGATGAAGAAGATATTACTTTTAATCAATTTAAACTTGAATTATCTGATTTTAGAAACAATATTAATAAACAAAAAGATTCAGAAGAAAAGTTTTATTGGAATCAAATTGTAAAAAGTCTTTTAGAGTTAGGAAACGATGCTTATACAAAAGAAGAAGTTTTAAGTACATTTTATACAACTTCTTTCGATAATAATCGTGATAAACAAATGGCTGACAACTTATTAGCTTACATAAAACAAAATCCTGATGAAAAAATAATTTGTTGGGGAGCAAATGCACATTTTGTAAATAATACTAATTCAATTAAAGAACCTATTGTAAAAGAATTTGTGCCAATGGGTTCTTATTTAAAAAAAGAATTAAAAAACAAATTATATAGTTTAGCAAATATTACATCAACAGATTCTATTTTCATCCAAAATAAATGGAATATAACTCCTATAAAAAAGAATTCATTTGAAGATTTTTTAAAGACAAAAAACACTTCACCTCATATTTTTATTTCTTCAAATCAGAGCGAAATGAATACTATTATTTGGAATAGATTTTTTAGTCCAATAACTTTTATTGAAAGTAAATTAAATGAATTACACGATGGATATTTCTATTATAGAAAAGTTACACCTTCTACTATAATTGATTCTGACATAGAGAATCAGATTTCTTATAAAACAAATAGTAAAACAACTAATCCTGAAATTGATGAAATTGATGTAACAGCAACCGTTTTAAACGAAGTGATAGTTTATGGAAAACGAACTGCTTATCAATTAATCAATAAAGTAATTGGATCTTTTGAAAAAAATTATCCTGATAATCCATTTAGCTCATTAATGAAAACTAATATTCAGTCAAAAGTTTCGGATTCAACATATCTAGATTTTGATTTTATTGCAGAACAATATGATTTAGGTTATGTAAATCACATAAACAGAAGTACAAAAAAGATCAAAGAAATTAGATGGAATATAAAAAACGATTTTTTAACTGAAACATTAAGAGAATATCACGGATTAGTTTATAATTCCCCAATAAAATATGCACCTTTTTTAAAGAAAGGAAAATTCAAAAAATTTATTTTTCAAATCGAAGAAACTAAACTTTACAACAACGAAGAAGTTTATGTTATTCGTTTTTCATCTCCAAGAAATCATTCAACGTTTACAAGAAGAACCTATCTAAGTGATTATTCAGGTTATTTGTATGTAAATTTAAAAGACAATGCAATTGTGAAAATTTTTGAAAATTGGTCAGTAACTGAATTTCCAGAATCTTTTAGAGAAGGTTATAATTTAAAAAATTCATTGTCTAAATATACTTCAAAAGAATATGTAAATGAATCAATGGAAACCGATTTTACAAAAATAAATGGGTTATATTATATTTCACATTCAACAAGTAAATTATTAGGATTCATTTACAATAATACTACTAAAAGAAAATTTGAAACTACAGTTGATTCATATTGGGATGATTTTAACACCAATAATCCTTTTCCAATCAAAGGAAAAGAAGAAGAACATCTGTTTGATAAAGTAAAATTTAATACACAATTTTGGAAAAATTAATATAAAACCGAACGGCTAACAGCAGTAACCGTTGCACAACCCCTTCAAAAAACTAAATTTTCATTCTAATCATAAAAAACAACCTCGTTTAGTGCTTTCTA
>NZ_JBYFCC010000048.1:0-4502 GCF_057652995.1 Flavobacterium sp. T50_26 | reverse complement strand
CAATTTGGAGATCGTTATCCATCTGGAGTTTACAACGTGATTGTAACCCAAGGAGAAGAGACCAAAACGGTACGCGTGGTGAAACAATAAAGAGAAAGTGGCTGAGGAACTAAGGTTCTGAGGTACTGAGTTTATAGATAGAAACTCCTCAAGAAATTGGGGAGTTTTTTTATGAATTCTTATTTTGAAGGCATTATAATGTCAATATAGCAATCTAAAGCATGCATTTTGTCGATGATTTTAGATTTTAAACGATTTGGTAACATTGAATTAACATTTAGACAAGTATTCTCTTAACTTTAAGTATTAATTTAATTTTATTAACAATTTATGAATTCAAACTACAATTTTTTGAGCACGCGATTGGGGTCGCTGTTCAATCGTAAGAAATTGGAAAAAAGTGAACATGAACGTTCGTTTTCCTCCAATTTTCTTTCGTTAACATGGCTATCGTCATTGGCTTTGGTGCTGTCTTTATTGATGGGGCAAGGAGTAATGGCACAAGTGTCTACATACACTTTTTCTCAGACTGCCGGAACATATGCACCGATAACTGGTGGAACGGTAGCTGCTTCAGGAGCGGGTCTGGACGACACTATTATAAGTGTTACTTTACCAACGTCTTTTAACTACAACAATGCATCTATAACCACCGTTGGTTTTAGTCCAAATGGATATCTCATAATGGGCAATACTACAACACATGGTTATGTTCCCATCAGCAGTTCAGCGACCTCTAATGGAATAATCGCTGCACTTGGAATGGATTTAGTTGCAAATAGTGCAAGTTCAGAATTGCGTTGGCAACAAATTGGTGATGAAATAATATTTCAATGGAATGAATTTAGAAGATATTTAGCCACGCCAGAGAGCATTAGTTTTCAAATTAGATTAAACACTGTAACGAAAGCTATATCAATTGTATATAATGCTCCAACTACAGTGGTTGCTAGTCAAGACAGAATTCCACAAGTTGGGCTTAGAGGTACTACCAATTCAGATTTTAATGCAAGGAGATTGACTAATTCTGTGCCTGATGCTTCTCCTGCTTGGAACGATACAGCAGCTGCTTCTTCAAACGCTCATAGTGTACGTTTTACAAATACATCTCCTGCGGCTTTTCCAACAGCTGGTCTAACGTTTACTTGGACACCTTTAGTTTTAAGTCCATGTGTCACTCCAAGTGCATCGCCAACAGGATTGTCGTTTAGCTCTGTTACTACCACTTCTCTGAATGGTTCATTTACTGCAGCCTCACCCGCTCCTAGTAAATATTTAGTGGTAAGAAGTACAAGTGCAACAGCACCAACACCTTCTAATGGAACAGTTTATACAGTTGGTTCAACTGCATTAGGAGCAGGTACTAATGTGAGACTAGCTAGCAATGCTACTACATTTTCTGATAGTGGTTTAACAGCAGGAACCCAATACTATTATCATGTTTTTTCATATAATGATTTGTGCACTGGTGAACCTTTTTATGGAACAACCGCATTAAGTGCGTCACAAAACACAAATTGTGCTACAGGAACTACTTTAGGTTCAAATACAATTACCCAAAACTCTGCCACTATTACATGGACAGGTTCCGGAAATTATATTGTTGAATATGGTCTTTCAGGATTCACACCAGGTACGGGAGCAACAGCAGGTACTGGTGGAACTATTGCATCAAGTACTGCAACTTCACCTTATGCATTAGTGGGATTATCGCCTTCATTAACTTACCAAGTTTATGTAAGACAGGTTTGTCCATTAGGTGGATACAGTGCAAATTCTTTTTCTACTTCTTTAACCACAGCTTGTGCATCTATTGCAGTATTTCCGAGTACATTTGATTTTGCAACTTATTTACCATCAGTTTGTTGGAAAGAAGGAGATTCAGGTAATTTAATTGCTGGTCCATCTTCTATAGGTGCTTCTGTAAGTGATTGGGCTTCTGATGGTTTCTTAAATGTTGGAAGTGCGGGAGCTGCCAAAATGAATATTGATGCCGCAACTGGTTCAGAATGGTTGATTACACCATTTTATAGTATTCCGGCAACAGGTCATAGAGTGAAGTATAGTGTTGGTGCAACGCAATGGGGTGAAATCACTGCACTAACTACACCTTGGGAGGCTGATGATTTTGTAGAGTTTTTAGTTTCTACATCAAATACAAATTGGACAGTATTAAAAACTTATAACAGCTCAAATGTACCATCACATCTAGGTCAAATTGATGATGTAGATTTATCGGCATACAGTGGACAAACGGTTCAGTTTGCTTTTCGTGCGTTTGAAGGAGCATCAAATGGAGATGCCGATATAGATTTCTTTATCGATAATTTTATTATTGAAGAAATACCTGTTTTACCTCCCAATTGTGCTACTGCTTTTTTTCCAGCCGATGACGCAACAAATGTTTCTCGAAATGTAACATTATCATGGGCTCCAACAACAGGTTCGCCAACTTCGTATGATGTTTATTTTTACTATGGTGGAATTATTCCTCCTTCTTTTCAAAATGTAACTACAACTTCATTTACAGTTCCAATCACATTAAGTTCAAATACTGAATACTCTTGGCAGGTTATTCCAAAGAATGCTAATGGTGATGCTGTAGGTTGTTCATTAATATCATTTACTACCGGTTTAGATTTTACTTATTGTGAGTCAACCTATTCCTCAGGTGCAGGCACAACAGATGGTGTTGTAAATGTTACTTTGGGAACATTAAATAATAATTCTACCCAAAATGCGGTCTCTCCTTATTATACTTTTTATGATGCTCTAACTGTTCCCACAATTCAACAGGGTAGCACAGCATCCGTGTCTGTAACTTTTGGTTCAGATGGAAATCAGTATGCAGGAGCTTGGATTGATTTTAATAAAAATGGTTCTTTCGAAGCGTCTGAAGGAGTTGTTTCAACTGTAAATGCAGGAGCTAATGGAACTACTACTTTAGTGTTTAATGTACCGATGGATGCACAACTCGGAAATACTCGAATGCGAGTAAGAGGAGGAAACGATAGTGCATTAACTACAACTCAAGCTTGTGGAGTATCTTCTAGTGGATTTGGTGAAACAGAAGATTACATTGTTACTATACTTGCCATGCCAACCGATACACCAGATTACGTTAATCTCCAATTTCCAAACTCTGCTACTATATCAGCTGGCGAATCTGCCACTGTTTATGCACGTGTTTACGAAGGAGGTTTAACCGATACAACTTCTGGTCAAGCTCCTGGTATTGAAGCTTGGATAGGAATTAGTCCGATTGGAGCAGATGCATCTTCTAACCCGAATACATGGACAACTTGGGTTCCAGCTACTTTTAACGTTGAAACAGACGGAAACAATAATGACGAATACCAAGCCACTATTGGAAGTACACTTCCGGTTGGAACGTATCGTTATGCTTCTCGTTTTAGATTAAATGGAGGTCCTTATGTTTATGGAGGATTTCCTTTTAACGCTTGGAACGGAACAGACAGTAATAGTGGAGAATTAATTATTAATCCAAACCCAACACAATGTGCTGTTATTGGTGCTCCCGCTAATGCGGCTACAAACGTTACAAGAGGTACTGTTGCATTATCATGGACTGCTCCAACCAGTGGTCCTGCTCCAACAGCCTATAAAGTGTATTTTGGAACTACTTCAGGAAGTTTGACTTTAATGACAACCACACCTAATCTATCATACAATGCTTCTGCTCCTAATTATAGTACTACTTACTTTTGGAGAGTTGTGCCAACTTCGGTTATTGGGGGTGGTGATGCTGTGGGTTGTAATGAATGGAGTTTTACTACACAAGCTGATCCATTTGCACCGTATTGTTCTGTGATTAATTATGGAACTAATAATAGTCAAGTTGAACCAATTACTTTAGTAAATTTTGCCGGAATAAATAACTCTTCTGCAGCTACACTTGATATTGCTTCATTAGAGAATTTTATATCCATTTCAGGAAATGTTACTACTGAAAATACGTATGCTATGACCTTAAAAGGGAATACAGATGGTGATTTTACCAATTATTTCAGAGTATTTATTGACTGGAACCAAGATGGTGATTTCAACGATGCTGGAGAATCTATTGCAGCAGGATCTATTTTTGAGTCAACAGGCTTAGACGCTATTCAAGCAGTAACCAATATCACTATTCCAGGTAATGCTTTAGCCGGATCAACCAGAATGCGTATTAAAAAATTGTTTGCAACTTCTACTCCTTCGTCATGGGATGCCTGTACAGGAAACGGATTTGGTCAAACGGAAGATTATACATTAAATGTAACTTTATGTACACCAACAACTTGGTATGCTGATACAGACGAAGACGGTTTTGGTGATGATGCCGTGACTGTTCAAGCTTGTTTCCAACCAGTTGGTTACATTGCTATTGGCGGCGATTGCGACGATACTGACGAAACCATCAACCCTGGAGCCACAGAAATCTGTTACGACGGAATTGATCAAAACTGTAATGGTAATTTAAATGACGGATGTCCTGTTGT
>NZ_JBYFCC010000047.1:2500-5974 GCF_057652995.1 Flavobacterium sp. T50_26 | reverse complement strand
CAAAAGCTTCGTGCCTTACTTTCTTTGTGGCAATCAACCATTGCGTAGCAATCCCTTTCTGTGTTTTCCGTGCTTTCAGTGAGAAAAAGTTTTCAGTCATCAGTCGCAGTGTCAGTTTTGTCATTCCGCAAGAAGACGAAGTCGAAATAAGACACGAGCGATAGCGAACTGGCGAAGCAATCTCCCGCCTTGGCGGGCAAAACTTGAAACCTGAAACTTGAAACAAAAAAACTTTCATCCATTTCCATCTCACAACCAGCGAGTTAAAAAAAAGATTCAAAAAGAGTTTAAAAAAGATTTGGAAAGCCCAAAAAGAGTACTACTTTTGCACCCGCATTCAGAGCGACGTTCTAGAGAAAATTGAAGTTAAAAAAAATCTGTAAAAAGATTTGGTGGGAGAGAAAAAAGAGTAGTATCTTTGCCTCCCGCAAGCGACAAAACTGGGATTAGAAAAAGCAAAAAAAAAGAAAAATAAATTTTTTTTTCGAAAAGCTTGCCTAATCAAAAAGAAGTTGTACTTTTGCACCCGCTTAGATGACTAGCCTACGATTTTAATCGTAGGGTTATAGAAGAAAACAAGAAGACACGTTCATAGACATATTGAATTGACAGCACGATTAGACAGTAATGTTTAATCGAAAAAAAAGAGAGAGTAAGGTTAATCGAAAGATTAAAGAATATACCTAGTAAACTTCGTCTAAAAAAATGTAGCTAAGCAATTAGCTCGAAAAATATACGATGAAGAGTTTGATCCTGGCTCAGGATGAACGCTAGCGGCAGGCCTAACACATGCAAGTCGAGGGGTAGAAGGAGCTTGCTCCTTTGAGACCGGCGCACGGGTGCGTAACGCGTATGCAATCTACCTTGTACAGAGGAATAGCCCAGAGAAATTTGGATTAATGCCTCATAGTATATTGGGTCGGCATCGACCTATTATTAAAGATTTATCGGTACAAGATGAGCATGCGTCCCATTAGTTAGTTGGTAAGGTAACGGCTTACCAAGACGATGATGGGTAGGGGTCCTGAGAGGGAGATCCCCCACACTGGTACTGAGACACGGACCAGACTCCTACGGGAGGCAGCAGTGAGGAATATTGGGCAATGGAGGCAACTCTGACCCAGCCATGCCGCGTGCAGGAAGACGGTCCTATGGATTGTAAACTGCTTTTATACGGGAAGAAACACCACTACGTGTAGTGACTTGACGGTACCGTAAGAATAAGGATCGGCTAACTCCGTGCCAGCAGCCGCGGTAATACGGAGGATCCAAGCGTTATCCGGAATCATTGGGTTTAAAGGGTCCGTAGGCGGCCTTATAAGTCAGTGGTGAAATCTCCTAGCTCAACTAGGAAACTGCCATTGATACTGTAGGGCTTGAATTATTGTGAAGTAACTAGAATATGTAGTGTAGCGGTGAAATGCTTAGATATTACATGGAATACCAATTGCGAAGGCAGGTTACTAACAATATATTGACGCTGATGGACGAAAGCGTGGGTAGCGAACAGGATTAGATACCCTGGTAGTCCACGCCGTAAACGATGGATACTAGCTGTTGGGAGCAATCTCAGTGGCTAAGCGAAAGTGATAAGTATCCCACCTGGGGAGTACGAACGCAAGTTTGAAACTCAAAGGAATTGACGGGGGCCCGCACAAGCGGTGGAGCATGTGGTTTAATTCGATGATACGCGAGGAACCTTACCAAGGCTTAAATGTAGATTGACAGGACAGGAAACTGTTTTTTCTTCGGACAATTTACAAGGTGCTGCATGGTTGTCGTCAGCTCGTGCCGTGAGGTGTCAGGTTAAGTCCTATAACGAGCGCAACCCCTGTTGTTAGTTGCCAGCGAGTCATGTCGGGAACTCTAACGAGACTGCCAGTGCAAACTGTGAGGAAGGTGGGGATGACGTCAAATCATCACGGCCCTTACGCCTTGGGCTACACACGTGCTACAATGGTAGGTACAGAGAGCAGCCACAACGCAAGTTGGAGCGAATCTACAAAACCTATCTCAGTTCGGATCGGAGTCTGCAACTCGACTCCGTGAAGCTGGAATCGCTAGTAATCGGATATCAGCCATGATCCGGTGAATACGTTCCCGGGCCTTGTACACACCGCCCGTCAAGCCATGGAAGCTGGGGGTACCTGAAGTCGGTGACCGCAAGGAGCTGCCTAGGGTAAAACTGGTAACTGGGGCTAAGTCGTAACAAGGTAGCCGTACCGGAAGGTGCGGCTGGAACACCTCCTTTCTAGAGACACAAGAAGTTTCTGGGTAAAAGAAAATAATCAATAGATTGATTTTACTCTCGCTGTTAATTCAAATAATACAATTAAGCAAAAATACAGAGTCTCGTAGCTCAGCTGGTTAGAGTACTACACTGATAATGTAGGGGTCCCCAGTTCGAGTCTGGGCGGGACTACTATTTTATGCTTAAAGGAAATTCTAGGGGTTGAGTGAGCCGTTATAAGTACTGTTAACTAATAACTGTTAACTGACAACTAAAAGACGGGGGATTAGCTCAGCTGGCTAGAGCGCCTGCCTTGCACGCAGGAGGTCATCGGTTCGACTCCGATATTCTCCACAAGATAGTATCAAGACGATAGTATCAAGTATTAAGATTTGTCTTACTACTTAATACACTAGTCTTAATACGAAACAAAAGTTCATTGACATATTGAGATAAAACATTTAAAAAGTAGAAAATACGTAGAATCGTAATTCATTACGGTTTTATAAGAAAACGTAGAGACGTAACACTGTTACGTTTGTACAAGGTCTTATTGTGAAAACAACGAGACGGCACATAAGCAAAATAAGGGCGTATGGGGGATGCCTAGGCTCTCAGAGGCGAAGAAGGGCGTGATAAGCTGCGAAAAGCTACGGGGATTGGCACACACGAATTAATCCGTAGATACCCGAATGGGGCAACCCGGCATGTTGAAGACATGTCACACCGATAGGTGAGCAAACCCGCTGAACTGAAACATCTAAGTAGGCGGAGGAGAAGAAAACAAAAGTGATTCCGTAAGTAGTGGCGAGCGAACGCGGATTAGCCCAAACCAATGATGTTACGGCATTATTGGGGTTGTAGGACCACGACATTTCTTGCGGATTGAATTAGAACTACCTGGAAAGGTAGACGATACAGGGTGATAGTCCCGTATAAGTAAGAGAAGATAAGGATAGTGGTATCCTGAGTAGGGCGGGGCACGTGAAACCCTGTCTGAATTTGGCGGGACCATCCGCTAAGGCTAAATACTCCTGAGAGACCGATAGTGAACCAGTACCGTGAGGGAAAGGTGAAAAGAACCGTGAATAACGGAGTGAAATAGATCCTGAAACCATACGCTTACAAGCGGTCGGAGCCCACAAGTTGGGTGACGGCGTGCCTTTTGCATAATGAGCCTACGAGTTAACGTTGCTGGCAAGGTTAAGTGATTAAGTCACGGATCCGTAGCGAAAGCGAGTCTG
>NZ_JBYFCC010000046.1:0-6201 GCF_057652995.1 Flavobacterium sp. T50_26 | reverse complement strand
GTTGTCCCCACTGGCACAACCTACACCTGGACAGTTGTTACGCCTGTAGGCATCACAGGATCTTCGGACCAGGCCACTCCACAAGCGAGTATAAGTCAGAGTTTAACCAACACAACCACTGCACCAATTAATGTGCTTTATAATGTCACGGCAACGGTAGGTATAGCTCCGAATAGTTGTACAGACACCTTTGCAATAACGGTAACTGTGAATCCAAAACCAAGCATTTCAGATTTCACGCCGATGATTTGTTCAAACCAAAGCTTTACGGTAACGCCAAGCACAGGGGGAACAGATTTAGTTCCTGTAGGAACGACTTATACTTGGACAGTTGTAGCACCTGCAGGAATTACCGGAGCGGTAGATCAAGCAGTAGCTCAAACAAGTATTAGTCAAAATTTGATTAATTCTACGGAAGGGGAATTAGATGTGGTTTATACGGTTACTGCTTCGGTAGGCACAGCACCAAATGTGTGCACAGATACCTTTACCATCACGGTAAAAGTAAATCCATTGCCACAAATTAATAATAAAGTAGCAATTATTTGCTCACAAGATACCTTTACAATTACCCCGGTAACAGCTTCACCACAGGTTGTTCCCACGGGCACTAGCTATACGTGGACAGTAGTTGCACCAGCAGGAATCACAGGAGCCGCCAATGAAACAAATCCGCAAACGGCCATTAGTCAAACCCTAACCAATTCGACTAACGCACCGATTAATGTTGTTTATAATGTTACCGCATCAGTAGGCACAGCACCGAATGTTTGTATCGATACTTTTGTAGTCACTGTAACGGTTAATCCAAACCCACTTATCGCCAATAAAGTAGTTACGATTTGTTCTCAGGATACCTTTACGGTAACACCAACAAACACCTTACCGGATGTTGTTCCAGTGGGAACAACTTACACATGGAGCGTTGTTGCACCGGCAGGAATTGCAGGAGCAGCCAATGAAACAACTCCGCAAACAAGCATTAGTCAAAGCTTGACTAATTCAACTGATGCGTCTCTTGATGTGGTTTATACTGTTACGGCCTCTTCGGGTACAGCACCTGATGTATGTACCTCTACTTTTGAAATTACGGTGAGCGTAAATCCACGACCAAGTATTTTGGATGTAACGGATTCTATTTGTTCAGCCCAAAGCTTTAGTGTTACACCTGTTACAGGCACTGATATTGTTCCAACAGGCACCACCTACACTTGGAGTGTTGTAGCACCGGCAGGAATTACGGGAGCATCCAACCAAGGAACACCACAAACTACGATTAGTCAAACCTTAACCAATTCAACTACAGCCTCTATAAATGTTGTTTATACTGTAACGGCTTCGGCTGGCACAGCACCAAATGCTTGTACGAGCACATTTACTATTACAGTAAGTGTTAATCCGTTACCAATTATAGCCGATAAAGTAGCTATAATCTGCTCAGACGACACCTTTACGGTAACACCAAGTAATACCTTACCGGATGTAGTTCCAACAGGAACAACGTATACATGGAGCGTTGTTTCACCTGCAGGAATCGCAGGAGCCTCAAATCAAACAACACCGCAAACAAGCATTAGTCAGACCTTGACTAATTCCACTGATGCGTCTCTTGATGTGGTGTATACCGTTGAAGCAAGTGTTGGCACGGCACCGAATGTTTGTACAGATACCTTTACAGTTACAGTAACCGTCAATCCAAAACCATTTATAGCCAATAAAACAGAAACGATCTGTTCGGCAGATACCTTTACGTTATCTCCAACGACAACCGGTTCAGATATCGTTCCAACAGGCACAACTTACACATGGAGCGTTGTGGTACCGGCAGGTATTACGGGAGCATCCAACCAAGGAACGTCACAAACACAAATTAGTCAAACTCTGACTAATTCCACCGATGCGGCTATTAATGTTGTGTATACGATAACAGCTACCTCCGGGGTTGCACCAAACCAATGCAGTAGCACGTTTGAATTAACTGTTACCGTTAATGCAAAACCATTTATAGCCGATAAAGCGGCATCCATTTGCACGGCAGACACCTTTACGGTGACGCCGGTTTCAAATGCAGCAGATGTTGTACCGGCAGGCACTACTTATACATGGACAGTTGCCCCTGTGGCAGGTATTACAGGAGCATCCGATCAATCCACTGCACAAACTGCAATTAGTCAAACCCTACTTAATAGCACAGAATTACCTATAGATGTAGACTACACCGTAACGGCATCCTCCACAGGATGTACAGATATCTTTATAGTAAGAGTAACGGTTAATCCAAAACCACTGGTTAGTGTAAATAGCGAAACGATTTGTGAACTTGAAAGCACTACAATAATTGCTACCTCTACCACACCGGGTACGTATAGTTATGCATGGACAGTGCCAACCGGTTTTGCAAATCCAGGAGATGTTTCAAATTTTACGACTTCAGTAGCCGGAAATTATAGTGTAATTATTACCGATATAAACACAGGATGTATTTCTGATAGTGCCACAGGAACAGTGACTTTGTTACCACTTCCAACGGCGAGTGTATCAGGCGATATAATCATATGTCCAACAGGAGAAGCCACGATTACCTTTACTGCCACTCCTGGATCTACGATAGAATACACCATCAATGGGGGCGGTGTTCAAACCCAGACTATTGATGCATCGGGTGTTTATACCATCACCGATGCTTATACCACAACCACCACTTATAGGTTAATTGGTGTTTTCACCAATACGATTCGGGTTTGTTCGGTACCACTCAATCAAACAGCTACAGTAAGCGTTGCACCGGCACCACTAATTTTCAGTCATCCTGATTTAGTGCTTTGTGATGATAATAATGATGGACGCGGTCGATTTGATTTAGCTCAAACCGAAAGTATTATCACAGGCGGAGCTACTGGGTTAACAGTGTCTTATCATGAGACCTTAACGGATGCTCAATTAGGCGGAGCACCGATTCCGAACCCTGCAAATTATTTATCGATTGATCCATGGCTTCAAACCATTTATGTTCGTGTGATAAATACGGGAGCTACAGATTGTCCTTCGATTACTACCTTTGATTTGATAGTGAATCCATTCCCGGTTATCAACACGACTCCGGATGATTATGCGTTGTGTGATGATGATACGGATGGTATTCAGGTATTTGATTTGTCTTCTCGAGCAACCAATATCTTAGGCGGATTAGATCCAAGTTTACATACGATAACTTTCCACCCAAGTGAAGCAGAAGCAATTCTGGGAACGCCACAACTTTCCACTATATATAGCAGTGCAACACAAACCATCTGGGTTCGTGTGCTGATTAATGCTACGGGATGTTATGATGTTGCACCACTAGAGCTTGTTGTTAATCCGTTACCGATTGCTAATTTGCCAACACCATTAACTTTGTGTGACGACAATAATCCGGGAGATGAAGAGGAAGAATTTGATTTAACGCAAGCCATCCCTGAGATTGTGGGTACGCAACAAGGATTGGAAGTTACCTTCCATTTCACGCTACTTCAAGCACAACAGGGCACTAATGCGTTACCTACGTTGTATACCAATACGTCCAACGTTCAAACCATCCATGTTCGGGTGCTAAATCCGGTTACGGGATGTTATTCTACTACCACGTTAGATTTACGCGTAGAACCGCTTCCGATATTGCTTATTCCAATTAACCCGATTACCTTGTGTGATGATAACAATGATGGTGTTACCACTTTTGATTTAGGAGCCCTTATTCCGGGCTTACTCAACGGAGCAACGGATATAACTGTTACCTTCCATGAAACCGAGCAACAAGCCTTGGACGGAACAGATGATTTAGCACTTTCTTACTTAAGTATCTCGCAATGGCAGCAGTTTATTTATATTCGAGCAGAGCATAACACAACAGGTTGTGTGCGAGTGATGATGCTTGAACTAAAAGTAAATCCGAGACCGGAAGTACCGAGTGATTTAGCAGATATCGTTCAATGTGATACCGATGGCAATCAGCAAAATGGATTGAGCATATTTGATTTAAGTGTACGAACGCCTATTATTTTAGCGGCTCAAAGTGGAGCAGCTTCGGATTATCAAGTGGCCTATTTTACTTCACAGGCAAATGCAATTAATAACATTGGAGCCATTGTAAATGTAACGGCTTATCCAAATACAAGTAATCCACAAACCATTTGGGTACGAGTAACCGATATTGCCACAGGTTGTTTCCACACGGGAAGTTTTGATTTGATTGTAAACCTGCCTTTGGCACTTACAGTTCCGGATCCAATATCCTTGTGTGACGAGGCTTTGCCAAATGATCAATTTACAGCATTTGACTTAACCATCCGCAATAATGCAATTACTAATAATTTAGGTGGTTATACTGTTACTTACTACCCAAGCTATCAAAATGCATTGGATAATGTAAATGCAATTCAAGACCCAACGGCTTATACTAATGCGATTGCAACGGTTCAAACCTTAGGGGCGAAAGTGACAAGTCAGGCGGGATGTTCGAGTTTTACGTCTCTTACTATTCGCGTAATTCCAAGACCGGAGCCACTATTTGATCCGGCACCGATAGAGGAGTGTGACAACAACAATCCAGGCGATGGTGTAGAGAATTTCGATTTAACTCAGCGAGCACTTTACATCTTAAACGGAGCAAGTTTAACGGAGTTTTCTCTGACGTATTTTGAGAATTATACCAATGCAGAAACAGAAACCAATCCGATTCCTGATCCAACTAATTATGACAGTACAGATTCAGATACACAAACCATTTATGTTCGTGTAACCAGAATACCAACCAACCCGTTGGAGCCAAGATGTTATGAGATAGTAGAACTTCAATTGATTGTTAATCCGCTACCGGATATCGTTTCGCCGGTTAATTTATACCAATGCGTAGCACTTGGTCAACCGATTTTACCATTCACATTAAATTTAGCCAATGAAGATGTGTTGGGAGCCAATCAAACTGAGCTAGACTTTAGTGTAACGTATTATGCTTCACAGGCGGATGCAGAGACGGGTAGTCCACAGTTGCCAAACACGTACACAAGCACAAGTGTTCAAGGCACACCGGAGACTATTTATGTGAGAATAGAAAACAAAGTAACTGAATGTTTTATAGTTGGAACGGTAGATTTAGTGATTGAAGAAGGAACTTTTGCTAACCCAATTCCGGCGAATGATTCGGCGGTAACCAAGTGTGACGATCAAGATGCATTGAATGATGGTAAAGCAGAATTTAATTTAGACACAGAACTCTCGCCAATACTATTAGGAGCTACCATAACACCACCAAATAATTATCCTGGCACGGTGGTCTACTATTTTGAAACTTTAGCTCAAGCACAAGAAGCGGCAGAAGAAAACGATTACAGCGGAGCTTTGCCTGTAACCTATGCAAACACTGTTGCGTTTAATCAGGAAATCTATGCTGTTTTGGTGAATCCAAACACGCAAAGTGGCTGTCCGAATATTGTTCCGGTAAACTTAACAGTTCATAAGTTACCAGAGCCAACAGTTCAAGACGACTTTATCTGTACCGATCCGATTACAGGCGATGTTATTAGAGAAGCAGTTTTAGAGAGTGGATTAGACCCATTAACACACAATTTTGTATGGACAGATTCGAGTAGCAATGTGTTAGGAACAGATGCAAACCTAACGGTAAACACTCCGGGAGCCTATACCTTAACGGTTGTAAATACAACCACCAATCCGCAATGTTCAAACACGGTAACGGTGAATGTGGTTCAATCTGAGCAAGCCACCTTGAGTTTTGTGCAAAGTAATTATTTTACAGACAGTGCCACAATTACCATCACAGCCCAGGGAATAACCATTCCTGATCAAGGCAATACAAATTATGTGTATAGTTTAGATTATGGACCATTCCAAACCAGCAATGTGTTTACCAACGTGAGTGCAGGAAATCATATTGTTACCGTTCAAGACTTAAACGGTTGTGAGGATGCAACAATAGAGGTGTATGTGGTAGATTATCCAAAATTCTTCACACCAAATGGAGATGGATATAACGACACGTGGAATATTTTTACGTTAAGAGACACAAATCCTAACGCAAAAATTTATATATTTGACCGCTACGGAAAATTAATCAAACAAATTATTCCGGCAGGCCAAGGTTGGGATGGAACATTCAACGGTCAAAACCTCCCATCAACCGATTACTGGTTTACAATTGAGTAC
>NZ_JBYFCC010000045.1:0-6363 GCF_057652995.1 Flavobacterium sp. T50_26 | reverse complement strand
CATGTCTAAAATTACAAAAAGTGAATCTTTTTTGCAAGATTTTTTTGGTATATTTGAGGAGTTGTGCAACAAGCACAACGGTTTTGCAAAAGCGGGCGGAATGTTTTTAGTAGAATTACTCGTTTTCTCAGAAAAATTTGTAATTTTAGCAAGGTTTCTGCTTCGTTTGGCCCGCCTTCGCAAAGCCGAAAACCGTTATGGGCCATTTTTGAATGACAATGCGAATAGATACAGACAAACAAATGAATTTACTTAGTGATAAGAACGTTGCAATAATTGGTGGTGGACCCGTTGGACTGACTATGGCAAAATTATTACAGCAAAACGGCATAGACGTTTCAGTTTACGAAAGAGACAACGACCGAGAGGCAAGAATTTTTGGTGGAACCCTTGACCTACACAAAGGTTCAGGTCAGGAAGCAATGAAAAAAGCGGGATTGTTACAAACTTATTATGACTTAGCCTTACCAATGGGTGTAAATATTGCTGATGAAAAAGGCAATATTTTATCCACAAAAAATGTAAAGCCCGAAAATCGATTTGACAATCCTGAAATAAACAGAAATGACTTAAGGGCTATCTTGTTGAATAGTTTAGAAAACGACACGGTTATTTGGGATAGAAAACTTGTTATGCTTGAACCTGGTAAGAAGAAGTGGACACTAACTTTTGAGAATAAACCGAGTGAAACAGCAGATTTGGTTATTCTTGCCAATGGCGGGATGTCCAAGGTAAGAAAATTTGTTACCGACACGGAAGTTGAAGAAACAGGTACTTTCAATATACAAGCCGATATTCATCAACCAGAGATAAACTGTCCTGGATTTTTTCAGCTATGCAATGGAAACCGGCTAATGGCATCTCACCAAGGTAATTTATTATTTGCTAACCCCAATAATAATGGTGCATTGCATTTTGGAATAAGTTTTAAAACACCTGATGAATGGAAAAACCAAACGCAGGTAGATTTTCAAAACAGAAATAGTGTCGTTGATTTTCTTCTGAAAGAATTTTCCGATTGGGACGAACGCTACAAAGAATTGATTCATACGACGTTGTCATTTGTAGGATTGGCTACACGGATATTTCCTTTAGAAAAGCCTTGGAAAAGCAAGCGCCCATTACCCATAACAATGATTGGGGATGCCGCACATTTGATGCCGCCTTTTGCAGGGCAGGGAGTAAATAGTGGGTTGGTGGATGCCTTGATATTGTCTGATAATCTAGCCGATGGAAAATTTAATAGCATTGAAGAGGCTGTTAAAAATTATGAACAGCAAATGTTTATCTATGGCAAAGAAGCACAAGAAGAATCAACTCAAAACGAAATTGAAATGTTTAAACCCGACTTTACGTTTCAGCAATTGTTAAATGTATAAAATGGAATAAAACGGCACATAACAAACAAATTGGCAATAGAGCCGGTGAAGTACTTCTATTGAACTTTTGTGCAATGTTGAAGATTAGTAATTCTATTCAACATTTGTGCTAAAAGTCGGCTCCATCGCCAATTTGCCAAACGTTATGTGAAAGAATAAAACGGCACCTCCAAAAAGAAAGTGCCGTTTCGAAATTAAATTTATAAATTCTCAATCCACTACTTCTGAAACAGTTGATTTTTCTATTAGAAAAATTCCGTCAAAAGCTTCTTCTATTTCAGTTTTTAGGCACATCGAATCAAATCGAATCTTATTACAATTTTTTAATTCCGTACTTCTGTTCATTAGTAAACAGCATTCTTTTCCTCCAAATTCTTGCATAATAAATTCAACAGAATCCGACTCTGGAAAATCAAGTGGAAATTTATCAACCCTAAAGCCAAATTGATAATCATTATCAGGATACAATGCCGCAGTTTCTCCACGTAGATTAGTTATTGCAAATGCTTTATATTTTTCTCCAAAAGTCATCGAAAGTCTTTGCCCCATTGGATAACAACTAATAAATCCATCAAAATCTACCGGAGTTTTTTGAATGTGAGCATTGTGGGCAACCAAAATAATCTTTTTACCAAGTGAATTTTTCAAAAACCAATCAATGCTTTCTGCCATATACTGGTCTTTTGCTCCCATATCTCCTTCAATTCCCCTTTCAGTAATGAAACTTTCCATAGCATCAGCATTATAATTCATATAAATCAAGCCTTTAACTTGATGAACTATCGATTGAAATTCTAAACTTTCTAATTTTGGTTGAAGAGTAATCAAACGAATGTAAACTTTTAATAGCAATGCTTTTAATTCATTATGTTCAGCTTCATCAAAAAGCGATAAATTTAACGCAAGCTGAGAAGTCGAATAGAAATCAAATTTCTCAGCAAGATTTAAAATCTTCTGTAAGACATCAGAAGAAACGATTGAAAGTCTTTGCAAATAATCAGATACAATACGAAAGTTTGGAAAATAAGAACCTCCATTTTTAGGAATATCCACACCTAAAAAGGTAATTTGATTATTATTGTCTTGATTATACCGACGAAGCCATAGCAAAGTATCTTTAAACTCATTTGGATAATAAAAGTGTGACAGTAACTTATCCAAATCGTCGAATGGAATTTGTGATTTTATCCACTTATCAACTTCTAATCCTTCAGAAAAACCAAACTCAAATGCCAAGGTGTCAAAATCACATTCAGTTACTAAAAACTCAATAACTTGATGCCTGAATGTAAAAAACTCTTTTATGAAATGTGAGTTTTCGCCTAAACCAACAATTGTAGAAGAATCAAAATATTCTCGAAATCGAAAAAGACTTTGTTTTATGGATGTATTATTTTCCGAATTAAACGGAAAAGTTAAGGGTTTTATATTTTTCATTATTACCTTATTTTAAATTAAAAATTAACGTACCAAATAGCAACCGTCTCAAAAAGACGATTTAATAATTTACTTTAATTTTTAATTACCAAGGCTTGCTGAAATACATAAAATGTGAATTATTTGAATACAAAGATACTAAAAATTCCTTCACATAACATCGCATTGGCAAAATGGCAGGTTAAGTGCTAAATTGAAAGTTTCTGCATTTTATTCCGCCGAATGTGTTCCACATTCGCTTTTTATTTGTAAGTTAGCTCTGTGGAAACACATCGGCTACGTTCTCGCTAAATTGAACTTTTTGTCCAATTTATCCGCCACTTCGCCAATGCGTTTCCCGTTATGTGCCATTTTTGAATGACAATGCGAATAGATACAGACAAACAAATGAATTTACTTAGTGATAAGAACGTTGCAATAATTGGTGGTGGACCCGTTGGACTGACTATGGCAAAATTATTACAGCAAAACGGCATAGACGTTTCAGTTTACGAAAGAGACAACGACCGAGAGGCAAGAATTTTTGGTGGAACCCTTGACCTACACAAAGGTTCAGGTCAGGAAGCAATGAAAAAAGCGGGATTGTTACAAACTTATTATGACTTAGCCTTACCAATGGGTGTAAATATTGCTGATGAAAAAGGCAATATTTTATCCACAAAAAATGTAAAGCCCGAAAATCGATTTGACAATCCTGAAATAAACAGAAATGACTTAAGGGCTATCTTGTTGAATAGTTTAGAAAACGACACGGTTATTTGGGATAGAAAACTTGTTATGCTTGAACCTGGTAAGAAGAAGTGGACACTAACTTTTGAGAATAAACCGAGTGAAACAGCAGATTTGGTTATTCTTGCCAATGGCGGGATGTCCAAGGTAAGAAAATTTGTTACCGACACGGAAGTTGAAGAAACAGGTACTTTCAATATACAAGCCGATATTCATCAACCAGAGATAAACTGTCCTGGATTTTTTCAGCTATGCAATGGAAACCGGCTAATGGCATCTCACCAAGGTAATTTATTATTTGCTAACCCCAATAATAATGGTGCATTGCATTTTGGAATAAGTTTTAAAACACCTGATGAATGGAAAAACCAAACGCAGGTAGATTTTCAAAACAGAAATAGTGTCGTTGATTTTCTTCTGAAAGAATTTTCCGATTGGGACGAACGCTACAAAGAATTGATTCATACGACGTTGTCATTTGTAGGATTGGCTACACGGATATTTCCTTTAGAAAAGCCTTGGAAAAGCAAGCGCCCATTACCCATAACAATGATTGGGGATGCCGCACATTTGATGCCGCCTTTTGCAGGGCAGGGAGTAAATAGTGGGTTGGTGGATGCCTTGATATTGTCTGATAATCTAGCCGATGGAAAATTTAATAGCATTGAAGAGGCTGTTAAAAATTATGAACAGCAAATGTTTATCTATGGCAAAGAAGCACAAGAAGAATCAACTCAAAACGAAATTGAAATGTTTAAACCCGACTTTACGTTTCAGCAATTGTTAAATGTATAAAATGGAATAAAACGGCACATAACAAACAAATTGGCAATAGAGCCGGTGAAGTACTTCTATTGAACTTTTGTGCAATGTTGAAGATTAGTAATTCTATTCAACATTTGTGCTAAAAGTCGGCTCCATCGCCAATTTGCCAGCCGTTGTACGACATAGTAAAACCGAACCAAACAAAATGAAAGTCAGAGAAGAAAAGTTAAGAACAATTATAGAATGGTCGGAGAAAAACGAAGATGTAAGAGTTCTTCTTCTGACAAGTTCACTTGTAAATCCTTTAGCACTTGTTGACGAATTTAGTGATTTAGACATTGAATTTGTTTTTGAGGATAATACAAATTACATTTCAGACAAAAGCTGGACGCTTAAATTCGGAAATCCAATTGCTATGATTGAAGAAGACGAAAGTTGTTTTAACCATAAACACGCAATGAAAATGCTACTTTATGAAGACGGTGTGAAAGTAGATTTTAAACTTTACAGCAAATCAAAATTTATAAAGGAAACGCAAGAGAAAGAATTACCAGAAGATTGGGATATTGGTTATAAAATTTTAATTGATAAAGATGGTATTACAAAGCAAATGCTGAAACCAACTTATCAAATTTCCATTATCAAAAAACCGTCTGAAAAAGAGTTTCAAAATCTAATAAACGATTTTTGGTGGGACACAACTTACGTGGCAAAGTGTCTTGTGAGAGATGAAATATTCTATGCGAAATTTATGTCGGAAACCGTTATTCGCACAGAATATTTAATTCCTTTAATTGAATGGCACATTGCAAGTGAACACAATTGGAACATAACGACCAATAAATATGGACGGCTTTTCAAAAAGTATCTTAACCAGGAAATGTGGGCTAAAACAGAACAAACATTTTCAGGGAGCGATATAAAGGAAAATTGGACTGCTCTATTTTCAATGACTGATTTAGTTTCAGAAATAGGAACTGAATTGTCAAAAAAATTAGAGTACAAATACCCGGATAAATTAGAAAATGACATACGAAAATATTTAGCTGGACTAAAACCCAAAACATAACTACGTCGTACAACATCGTATTGGCAATAGGCGGGCTGAACGGCTTCGTATCAACGGAAGTGCAAAATTCAACTTCTGTTCTTCGATTAAAGTTCAGTGCTAAAAATCCCGCCCATCGCCAATACGCGGCACGTTGGGAAAAATCGCCCTTCGGGACAATTTTTCCCAATGACCGCTCGGCTACGCCAACAGTCGGGAAACCATCGTTGCATTCGCACGACGTTCTCCCAACTGTCGCCTTTGACGCATTCCGTAAAGGAGTGAAAAACTCCTTTCGGAACGACGACAAAGCCGAGCGGTCATTAGCAGTAAGCATAAAAAAACACACCGAAAAAGCATCTAATAAATGACAAATAAAAAAACAACCTTAGTCCTAACAATTTTAACATCCTTGGTGTTATTCATTTTGACCTTTACTCAATTTGGGAAACTTCTCGAATTTTTAATGCCAAGAATCGAAAATCTCCAATATCAGACAACAGATATTGGAAGTCAATTTAAACTTGCAATATTTTTCTCAATAGTAATTGGACTTACACCAATATTACTGTATTTGACTTGGCGACTTGGACGAATTGAAAAAACAAAAAGAAGAACTTATAGTGGTTTAATAGTTATTGGTTTTATGGCTATTTCAGTCGCACTAAGACAATATTTAATAAAATCGTCATTCAGCGGACTGACAAATTTAAAAACTCAAACAGGCGAAACAATATACGGTTCATTTGCTATTGAAAATTTAAACTTTGAAAATTATTTACTTGGCGGACTAATTTTAGGGTGTATAGTTAGTTATCTTTTTTTGAAAGACAAATTAAGCTAAAAGTTTATAATACAGAATACACGATTATGATGACAAAGAAACTGGATTTAATGGGATTAGAAAAAATGCCTACTGCTAACAGGCGTAACCGTTGCACAACCCCTTCAAAAAACTAAATTTTCATTCTAATCATAAAAAACAACCTCGTTTAGTGCTTTCTA
>NZ_JBYFCC010000044.1:0-8872 GCF_057652995.1 Flavobacterium sp. T50_26 | reverse complement strand
TGACTAAAATTACAAAACGTGAATCTTTTTTGCAAGATTTTTTTGGTATATTTGGGGAGTTGTGCAACAAGCACAGCTGTTTCTAGCAATGGCTAGGTATGGGATTTATTAATAAAACTTCAGTGAAAATCTTTTTTCTTACAAAACAACTTTCGTTTTCAAATATTCGGTATATTTGTTGTTGTCAGTGAGCAAATTACGCCACTGCCAGAAGCAGCAAAACGTTAGCAGCAAGTATAAAATGACAGTAAACGAATTAGGACATAAAGAATTAGAACTGTATTCTTCCGTAATTTCCCTAAGTGGAACTATGGAAGAAAAAACCGAGCAGATTAAGATTTTGGGATATTCAGAACAATATAAAAAAATACATTCAGACTATGCAAAACTGAACAAAAGTGATTTAGAAGCATTGAAAAGAGGTTTGTTTTTAATTTGGTATTCTCGAACAGAACCTTCTTGTTATACAGGAATTGCAGACTTAGACCCAGATGCCGAAAAAGCAATAATTAAGACACTTGACAGACGAATAAATAAGAATGTTACAGATTATGAACTGGACTGGATGTTAAGTTATTACTCAAATTTTGAATTTGCATTTGAACAATTCAGAAACTACAAATCATTTTACACAAAACTAACAACTGAGAAAATTGAAATGCCGAACTCAATTGATATGGAAGAAATGAAAACAAGAGGACAAATGGGAATTTATTGGATTTCATTAAATAGATATAATGATAAAAACACCTGCTGCTAATAGCTAGAGTTTCGTTGGGCTTGCAAAGCCAACAATGAAACTCCTGTTGAACGGAACCGATTACTGTCTATCCACTATGGGGATTTCGATATGATTTGATAAAGATTTAGAAGAGGATGTAGTTTCCTCTTTTTTATGAAGTGTATTCATTGGTTTTTTAGTGTGTTTTCCTTCACTTTTAGGCATTAATACCCTTACCCATAAAATTAGTTTTTATAGGAACTTGAATTTTGGCTATCGCCAAGATACCCCTCAGGTGGTCCTCGTTTGTCGAAAATTAGAATCGTATGCAAATTGCCTGTTTTGCAACATTTGCATTTTCTGATTTTAGTGGCTTGAGCTGTTTTGACAGCAGGTTGTATTTGGAGTTTTGATTTCAATACACCTAACTTTTGTTGTTTCCAAGTGCTGCTCAAAAATCCGTAATGACGTATTTTTACAAAACCTTTGGGCAAAATATGCATTGCAAACCGACGAATGAATTCCTGATGCGTCAGTTGCATTTGCTTTTTGATTCCTTTTTGCTTGTAATCTTTGTAATCAAAAGTCACATTTTTATCGTCAACAGCCTTGATTCGGTGATTACTGATGGCTATTTTATGGGTATACCTTCCTAGATATTCCACCACTGATTTTGGACTCCCAAAGGGTCTTTTAGCAAAAACGACCCAAGATTTTTGCCATAACTCTTGGCGAATTTGCTCATACTGTATTGGTTCTTTACTTTTTAGTTTTTCACAATACTGGGCTCTAAAAACCTTTGACAAGGCTTTCACCGGAAAAAGAAACTTACCATCACAGCGAATATTCTTCCAATTGCCATGCTTATCGATACCGCCACCAGGAACAATGCAATGTAAGTGCGGATGCAGGGATAAATTTTGTCCCCAAGTATGCAAAATAGCAATCATTCCCATTTGCAGGTCTTGGCTTTTACCAAACTGAGCTAAGGTTTGCCAAACGGCCTCAAACAAAACACCAAACACCAATTTTGGGTTGTGTATCGCCAAAGCATTGATACTATCGGGCAAAGTAAATACCAAGTGAAAATAAGGCACCGGTAAGAGTTCCGCTTCTCTAGCTTGTATCCAATCCTCTCGGTTTTTTCCTTGACACTTGGGACAATGTCGGTTGCGGCAACTGTTATAACTAATGGTGAGGTTGCCACAATCGTCACATGCATCGATATGACCTCCCAAGGCGGCTGTTCTGCACTTTTTAAGGGCATAAAATGTTCGAAGTTGCCAAGTGTTAAGCCCGATAGTCTGAATATTTTTACCCAAATGATGTAGCACATGGGCTACTTCACAGTCCGGCTGCATTGGGCAAACAAGGTATCTAGCGGACTAAAAACACGCTGTGTAGGCAATTGGGCAATTTGAAGGTATTCCATAGTAGTCTCCAGATTTTCATGACCCAAGAGATTCTTCAGGGTGATAATGTCCATACCATCTTCGAGTAAATGCGTAGCAAAGGAATGCCGAAGGGTATGCACGTGTACTTCTTTGGTAATACCGACTTGTTTGATCACTTGCTTGATGACCCATTGCACCCCACGCTGTGAATAGCGAGAATCAAAATCGCCACCAGCTCTGTTAGCCATGGGTTGTCCGTTAAAAATCCAATCGGTAGGTTTTTCCGCTTCAAGGTAGGTTTTGAGTCCGCGGATTAAATGTACCGATAGTGGCACATAGCGGTCTTTCTTGCCTTTGCCTTGCACTACACGTAGTTGTTTGCGGTCAAAGTCTAAATCGCCTAATCGAACGTTACGCACCTCCATACATCGAAGTCCACACCCGTAGAGTAAACCAATAAGGATTTTGTGCTTGAGTAGTGTGGATCCTTGAAGCATTTTCCACACCTCTTCTTTAGAGAGTACAACGGGTAATTTCTTTTCGTGCTTAATCTCAGGTAAGTGTAAAAAATCATAGGGAAGTCCTTCTGATTTGAGTAAAAATCGAAGTCCGTAAACAGTGTGTTTAAAATACGACTGTGAAGGACTTTTAGATTTTTTCTGCAGATAAAACAAGTAGTCATGCACTTGTTCCGGATCAAGTTCGGTAGGTATCTTACCAAAGTAAAGTGAAATTGCAGCCACATGACGAGCATAGTTAGCAAAGGTACTTTGGCTTCTGCCTAAAACAGAAATAGTGCGTTCAAAACGATGCAGTAACTCGGTGAATCCAGGAACTTCTCGCTTGGCTTGGTTGAGGAGTTTGGCTTCTCTTAAAGCATCAGGATGCTTTTTTTTGTAGTCATACTTATAAATTTTAATTATATTCGTAAGATAATTAAAAGTTCGCTTGGTGCTACCGAAGGTTTAGTTCAACAAGGGTTTTGCAATAGTGGGGCGAAACTGCAAAGTTCAACGGTATTTCTTCGGTTCAACTTTTGTACAAAATTGAAGATTTGTGCTTCGATTGCCCCACCATCGCAAAGCCCCAAAACGTTAGTGGCAAGGCTATGACGACACAACCCGACAGACAAATCGGGTTCTTTTTGATATTTTGTATTTTAGTAATTGCTTAAATAAACAAATTAACTATCTTTGCAATATGGACAACAATTCTTGCATACGACAACAAGCGGACATTAAACAAATAAATCGCTGTAAAAACCGAGTTTCAGAACTCAACGGCTCGTTTGACTATTTATCGAACGGACTTGAATTAGCGGGAAACAACGTAAGACTGAAAATTCTCTTTCTATTATATGAAGAAAAACGACTCTGTGTTTGTGATATGAGCGACATTCTTGGTATGACAATTTCGGCAATTTCACAACACTTGCGAAAACTCAAAGACCGAAAACTAATTGAAACCGAACGAGAAGCACAAACCATTTTTTACTCATTGACAAAAGAGTATGAAAAAATGCTGAAACCGTTTTTTAAAATACTTGACGAAAACAAAATTTTAGAAACATTATGAAAACAGACAAAAAACTAATCGGAGCTGGACTTTTAACAGCAATTGCAGCTTCATTGTGTTGTATTACTCCAGTCTTGGCTTTAGTAGCAGGAACAAGCGGACTTGCTTCTACTTTTTCTTGGCTCGAACCTTTCAGACCGTATTTTATCGGTTTGACAATTTTGGTTCTTGGTTTTGCTTGGTATCAAAAGTTGAAACCTAAAAAGCAAATTGACTGCAACTGTGAGACAGAAGAAAAACCAAAATTCATTCAGTCAAAAATGTTTTTAGGAATTGTAACAGCATTTGCAATCGTTATGCTTGCCTTTCCATACTATTCAAGCATTTTCTACCCAAAGAAAGAAAAGCAAATCATAGTAGTGGACAAATCCAATATTCAAAAAGTAAAATTTACGATTAGCGGAATGACTTGTGCGAGTTGCGAAGAACACGTAAATCACGAAGTAAATAAATTGACAGGAATAATAAGTTCAAACGCTTCATATGAAAATGGAAATGCAATCATAGAATTTGACAACTCAAAAACAAATATTTCTGAAATCGAAAAAGCAATAAACTCAACAGGATATTCTGTAGCTGACAAAAAAGAAAATTAAAATGGAAATCAAATTACAATCAACAATAACTTGTCCCAACTGCGGACACAAGAAAGAAGAAACAATGCCGACAGACGCTTGTCAATATTTTTACGAATGTGAAAAATGTAAACAAGTTCTAAAACCAAAACAAGGCGACTGCTGTGTTTATTGTAGTTACGGAAGTGTTGCTTGTCCACCAATTCAGCAGGACAAAAAATGTTGCTAACAGACGAAAAACAAAGAAGCCCAGCCACTAATAGCTAGAGTTTCGTTGGGCTTGCAAAGCCAACAATGAAACTCCTGTTGAACGGAACCGATTACTGTCCGTCCACTATAGTTTTTTTTTATGATTTTATAAAGATTTACAAGAGGATTAGAAGTCCTCTTTTTTTTTGTGGAGTATATTGCTTAGTTTTTATCGTGTTTTTCTGTCACTATTGGTCATAAATTCCCCCGTTCGTGCGCGTATCCTTTCGCGTTCTTAAATGTTTTCCCTCCCTCAGTTCGCTAATCAATCCCTCGGCAAACAATGGAAAATGAAACAAGAGAAATTGTCAAAATCCTTCACCACAAGAATTGATGAGATTATAACAATTAAAATTTAAAAGAATTATTATATTTGAAAATAAATCAATACAAAACATTCGCCTATCTTGCCAAAAAAGCATGATACTAGTTCGAAAGTTTCGCATATAAACGAGTTACCTGCAAGCGTAAAACAACGTTCGTGCTAAAAAACGACATTTCGGGAAAATCAAAAAATAACGAAACAATTTTTACCTAACTTTGTAAAATGAAATTTATATCTTTAATATTAGCCGTTTATGTATTGCTGTTATCAGCCGTACCGTCTTTTATTGAGGATAAATGTATGCAGGAACATACCACCGAGCAAGGACAAAACGAACAAGACGAAGATTGCAGTTGCTGTTCGCCTTTTTTTAACTGCAACACCTGTACGGGATTTGTTTTAACCAACTTTCATTTTTCGATTGAACATTCAGTAAAAGAACCCCAAAGAAAATTAGGCACAATGCCAACACCGCCTATTTCAGACTTTCCTTATTCTATGTGGCATCCTCCACAATTGGCTTAATATATGGTGCTTTCCGCCCAAACTGATTTGTTACGGTGCTTTCCACCGTTATTACTTATTTATTAAATATTAAGCATTATTTTTCAATGAAAAAAATACTCTTTGTGTCATTTTTTATGACACTCAACCTTTGTGTATATGCACAAAATACGTTCAAAGCTGTAATTAAAGACAGCGAAAAAAAAGAGCCTTTAATGGGCGTAACCGCACAGGTAACAGGCACTACAATCGCCACAATTTCCGATGAAAACGGACATATTATATTAACAGGTATTGCAAACGGTTTGCAAGAAATTCAATTTAGTTATATCGGTTTTGCCCAACGTACCGACAGCTTTAATTTTCCGTTAGAAGATACAGCTCCGATTGAAATCCTACTTTATGAACAATCGGTAGATTTGGAAGAAATCGTTATTTCATCAACAAGAAGTACAAGAACTATCCAAAATATCCCCACACGTATTGAGTTTATAGGAAGTGAGGAGTTAGACGAAAAAGGCAATATGAAAGCAGGGGATATTCGTATGCTTTTGGCAGAAAGCACAGGCATCCACGTACAAACCACATCGCCCACAAGTGCCAATGCAAGTATTCGTATTCAGGGGCTTGACGGACGATATACGCAAATTTTAAAAGACGGTTTTCCTATTTATTCGGGTGCTTCGAGCGGATTGGGTTTGTTGCAGATTCCACCGCTTGACTTAAAGCAGGTTGAAGTTATTAAAGGTTCAACATCTACGCTGTACGGTGGTGGAGCAATAGCAGGTTTGGTAAATCTGATTTCCAAGACACCAACGGAAGAAAGGGATTTGCGTTTTCATTTAAACGGAACATCGGGCAGGGGTTTAGACATCAATGGTTTTTACGGACAGAAGTTTAAGAAAATCGGAACGACAATATTTGCTTCGCATAATCGCAACGGAGCTTACGACCCTGCACAAATCGGGCTTTCTGCCATTCCCCAATTTGAAAGGTATGTACTGAACCCTAAATTATTTGTTTACTTCAATGATAAAACAAAAATGAACTTCGGCATTAACACCACCATTGAAAACCGTTTGGGTGGCGATATGCTTTACATCAAAGGCAAAGGCGATAACACACACCAATATTTTGAAGAAAACAAAACACAACGCTATTCTACCCAATTTGTTTTTGACCATACGGTAAACGAAAACAGTTTTGTACAGATAAAGAACAGCGTAAGTTATTTTAACCGCAATACAGCTATTCCCAATTACGAGTTTGAGGGAACGCAAACAGCCACTTTTACGGAAGCAAGCTATACCCACAGCAAAGAAAAGTCAGAATGGGTAACAGGCGTTAATATTTGGACGGACAATTTTAAAGAAAAGCAGATGACCGCATTTCCGTTAAGAGATTACAACCAAACCACATTCGGGGCTTTCGTTCAAAATTCTTTTAAGGCTACGGATTGGCTTCAATTGGAAACAGGTTTAAGAACGGATTACGTGATAGATTACGGAGCTGTTTTTTTGCCAAGAATATCGGCATTGTTTCAGATTGCTAACGGATTGACTTCACGTATCGGAGGCGGATTTGGCTACAAAACACCAACCATTTTTACGGAAGAAAGCGAACGCATACAATATCAAAATGTAATGCCTATTGACGATAATACCAATAAATTAGAAAAGAGCTACGGAGCAAATGCAGACATCAATTACCGTACTAATATTGGCGATGATTGGACATTCAGCATAAATCATTTATTCTTTTACACCTATTTGGATAATCCTTTGTTGCTTCAAAATATAGCTACAAATACATATCAGTTCATCAATTCATCGGGCTACATTCATACCAAAGGAACAGAAACCAATATCAAAATCGGTTATGATGATTTTAAATTGTTTTTGGGCTACACCTTTACCGATACCCGATTGATTGAAAACGGAATAAATACCGAAAATCCATTAACACCAAAACACCGCATTAACTCTGTACTGATGTATGAAATAGAGGATAAATGGAAGATTGGTTTGGAAGCCTATTATTTTAGTCCGCAAAAGCTCAATGACGGAACAACAGGTAAAGACTATGTGATGTGTGGCTTTATGGCTGAAAAAATTTGGGAAAGATTTTCTTTGTACATCAACTTTGAAAATTTCCTTGATACAAGGCAGACCCGTTTTGACAACATTTATACAGGCACAATAACCAACCCTGTTTTTAAAGACATCTATGCACCATTGGACGGATTTGTAATTAACGGGGGAATAAAATTTAGACTTTAAGAAGATGAATAAAACCATATTTAATATAACAAAAATGGATTGCCCAAGTGAGGAGCAATTAATCCGTATGAAACTGCAAAACTTTGATACGGTAAAGTCATTGGAATTTGATATTCCCAATAGAAAACTAAATGTTTACCATAGTGGAAACCCAGAGCCGATTTTTTCGGCTTTGGAAACCTTGAACCTAAATACAACGCTGATTTCAACCGAAGAAACTAACGCAGTTGTTGAAACAGATACAAGCAATAGCCAACGGAAACTACTATGGACGGTATTGATTATCAATTTCGTTTTCTTTGGATTGGAAATGTTGTTCGGTATTTTTTCCAACTCAATGGGATTGGTAGCGGATAGCTTGGATATGCTTGCCGATAGCATCGTTTACGCATTGGCTTTGTTTGCTGTTGGGGGTACGATTGCAAGAAAAAACAATATCGCCAAATTTGCAGGTTACTTTCAAATCCTGTTAGCCGTTATCGGTTTTGTTGAAGTTATCAGACGTTTTATCGGAATAGAAGCGATGCCCGATTTCAAAACAATGATTATTGTTTCTGTTTTGGCATTGATAGCAAACGTACTTTGTCTTTACCTGTTGCAAAAGAACAAAAGCAAAGAAGCACATATGCAGGCTTCGATGATTTTCACGTCAAACGATGTTATAATCAATTCGGGAGTTATCGTTGCGGGAATTTTGGTCAATTGGTTAAACTCGAGTTATCCCGATTTGATTATCGGAGCTATTGTATTTGTAGTTGTGGCAAGAGGAGCGTATAGAATATTGAAATTGGCGAAATGAAACCGAAAGAACGCCAGCAGGTAACATCGGTAACCGTTGCACAACCCCCTCCAAAAACTAAATTTTCATTCTAATCATAAAAAACAACCTCGTTTAGTGCTTTCTAAACGAGGTTTATTTTTGGATTGAAAATGTTGTTGTTTAATAAAAGTAGGCTTAAAAACGTTCGTTTTAACTTCAAAAAAGTGACTTTTAATGAAGTGTTTACCTTCCCTTGCTTTATCGATACAACTTGGGCTTGGCTTTTTGGTTTTTTGCCAACAAACTTGAGGTATTTCTTCAAGTTATACGTCATAGCCGCCATCAACACATGTTTGTTGGCTTGTTGAATTCCTCGGGTATTGACTCGTTTCATGTTGAGAAAGTTGATGAGCGTTCCCAAAACGGGTTCTACTGTCTTACTTCGCACCTTGACCATTCGTTTGGCATACTCTGGGTTTTGAGTGAGCTT
>NZ_JBYFCC010000043.1:0-13347 GCF_057652995.1 Flavobacterium sp. T50_26 | reverse complement strand
TTAAACTTTTTCTAATTAACTCCTTTTGAAATTCTAAATTAAAACACTTTGCAAAGTAAAGGTGAGGGATAGCAGCGAAAAGCCCACAGAGAGGAGGCACGACGAACGAGGACTTGTAGCGGAAAGCCCGACCCGGAGCTTGCGGAGGGGCACGCCCAAATTTTTTGTTTGAAGTTAAAAGTTTCAGGTTTAAAGGTGGCCCTTATTTCTTAAGTTTTTGTGAAATAATTTATTAAAAACTACTATTTCCTTCACTTTAGAGCAAAAAAAATCCCGAACAAGTCGGGATTAGTTTTTTTGTTAGCTTGTTGCTAATTACTGAGCTGGAGTTTCAGCTGGAGCTTCAGTAGTTGTAGCAGCAGAATCAACTACTTCAACAGCCTCTTCAACTGGAGCAGCAACTTCTTCAACTACTTCTGTAGTAGTTTCTTCAACTACTTCAGCTTCTTTTTCTTTACAAGATACTACTGTTAAAGCAGCAACAAATACTAAACTTAAAATTACTTTTTTCATCTTACTAAATTATAAAAGGTTAATTATTAATTCGGAGCAAAGATATAAATTTTTTGGTTCAACAAAATATTTTACGAAATATTTTTAAAAAAAAATAAACTATTTGTTTTTCAAACGTTTGAGTCCCCGTTTTTAGGGTGTTTTTAAAAAACAAACCCCTTTGAGGAGGGGGATTTATTGCTATTTTCTTCTAAATAGTCTACTTTTTGACTTTTTTGCCCACTACTTTCATTTCATTTATCAAATGTTTTGCTCCTGCATACTTGTCAATTACGAAAAGTACGTAGCGAATGTCAACCATTATATTTCTGCAAATTGCAGGATCATAATAAATATCGCTCATTGTTCCTTCCCAAACACGGTCGAAATTTAGACCGATTAAGTTTCCGTTTTTGTCAATTGCCGGACTTCCTGAATTTCCTCCTGTGGTGTGATTTGTTCCGATGAAATTGACAGGAAGTTTTCCGTTTTCAGCATATTGTCCGTAATCTTTGTTGTTGTAGAGTTCAATTAATTTTGGTGAAACATCAAATTCGTAGTCGCCCGGAACGTATTTTTCCATCACACCATCTAAGTACGTCACCGGACTGTAATAAACCGCATCGCTTGGTGCATAACCTTTTACTTTTCCGTAGGTTACACGCAACGTTGAGTTAGCATCGGGAAAAATGCGTGCTTCTTTTGGACTTAATTCCAAAATTCCTTTCATATACGTGCGTTGTAAGGCGGTATTTTTAAGGTTGATTTCATCGTACTTTGGAACTACGTTTTTATTGTAAGCATCGGAAAGCATTTTCACAAAAGCAAATCCGCTGTCGTTATTTAATTTTTCAAGAACGGTTTTGGCATCGCCGGTTAACAATTCTTTTAATCCGTTGTAGTTAGTTAATTTTGACGTTTTGTAAATTTCAGAAGTTTTGGCTTTTAAATCTTGGTTTAATAAAGCTTCCGGTAAAAATTGTTTTGGCGATTTGGTGGCGTATAATTCAATTAATTGCTCCATTACTTTTTCGTCAACAGTAGCGTTGAAATCTTTGTATAAATCGGCAAATCCGGTGATGAAATTTTCTTTTCTATCCATAAACGCTTGTTCGCCTCTGGTTTTGTGAAGATTTTCCAATTGTACCAAACGATAACCAAAACTCAATAATTCGGTGTTACGCATTACGACTTCCATAAAATAATCGCGGCTCAATGCATACGGAGCGATTTCAGTGTAATTTTTCTCAAATTCTGAAAGTAGATTACCGTATTCAGCTTGTTTTCCGGCTTTCGCCACTTTATTCATAAAATCTTTTTCGAAATCTTTTTTGATTTGAACCGCATTGGATTTTTTTAAACCTTTGGTTTCGCCAATCCATTTTTTCCAATAATTGGCTACCGATGCATATTTGGCAGCATATTGAATTTTGATTGCTTTGTCTTTTCGCATAAAACCGTCTTGCACTTTTAAAGCTGCATCACGAATTTCGATTTTGGCGGGGTTTAATTCGTTTACAATTTGTTCTACTGCAACAGCCGGCAAATATTCTTGCGTTCTTCCCGGATAACCGAAAACCATCGTGAAATCATTTTCTTTTACACCGTCAATAGAAACTGGGAAAAAGTGTTTTGGAGTATACGGAACATTGTCTTTTGAATATTCTGCGGGACGATTATTTTTGTCGGCGTAAATTCTGAACAACGAAAAATCTCCCGTATGACGAGGCCAAACCCAGTTATCAGTATCGGAACCAAATTTTCCGATGGATGATGGCGGAGCACCTACTAAACGAACATCTTTATAGGTTTCAACCACAAACCAGATGTATTGATTTCCGTCGTAAAATGTTCTGATTCGGTTTTCTTGCCAACTTTCTTTAGGTAAAGAAGTAGTTAAAGCTGAAATGTTTTCTTGAATTTTTTTCTGTTTGTCGGCTTCGTTTGAAATGGATTGCGTGTTTTCCAATACTTTTGAAGTGACATCTTCAATTTTGACGATGAATGTCACGACTAATCCTTCGTTTGGAAGTTCTTCGTCTAAACTCATTGCCCAAAAACCTTTCTCTAAATAATCATTTTCAACGGTAGAATGCGACTGAATTTCCCCGTAACCACAGTGGTGATTGGTTAATAAAAGTCCTTTTGACGAAATCACTTCCGATGTACAACCGTTGTTGAAATGCGGCACAGCGTCTTTCATACTCGATTTGTTCACGTCGTAAATATCTTTGGCAGACATTTTCATGCCAAGCGATTTCATTTCTTTTTCGTTCATTCCTTCCAAAAGCGACGGAATCCACATACCGCCTTGTTGGGCAAACGCAGAAAAGGAAAGAAACAGGATGAGTAAGCGTAAAAATTTCATAATAAGTTGTTTAGTAAGTTCTTATTTTACAGTGTGTTTGAATAATTTTCGTTTGTGTTCTTCGAAATCGTTTGCAATATACAATTTTTGAGCAGGATGATTGTGCGGTTCTACCTCCAAATAGATGATTTTTAACGATAATTTATGAGCTTCTTCACGAATGAAATTGAGCGTTTGTTTGCCAAAACCTTTTCCTTGAGCAGTGTTTTTGATGTATAATTCGTCTAAAAAAGCAATTTTTCCTTGGTATTCAAAACTAAAAACGAAAGTGAGAATCACGTATCCAACGATTTCATTTTCATTCAAAATTAGCCAAGCTTTTCCGAGGTTTTCATTTTCGATGAATTGATGAAAGAGTTTTTTAGATGTTTCGATTTCAAAAGGATAATTGTCGATGGTATAAAATTCTTCCATCATTTGAAGAATTTCATCAATCTCTAAAACTGATAATGGTTTAAAGGTTGTCATTATCTAAATGGTTTAAAATAACTTCTGTAGCACCTTTATTCATTTGCACGAAAGTGCTGCAAATATGACCTTTTTCGTGACGAATGTCTTCGTTGGAAAGTAAGGTTGAGAAAGTTTCATTCAATTCGTTTTGATTGGAAATAGAAACGCAACCTTCCATATTTACTAATGCGGTCGCTTCTGCAAAATGAGAATAATTGGGTCCGATCACAATTGGAATGCCAAATGTTGCGGGTTCTAAAATGTTGTGCACACCGGGATTTCCGAAGCCACCACCAACGTAGGCAATGTCGGCGTAGTTGTAAATTTTGGTTAAGATGCCGATGGTGTTGATGATGAATACATTATATTCCTGTAGAGACGTTGCATGCAACGTCTGTAAGGAATCCGAATAATCCGAAAATAAAATTGTTTTTTTTGTAATCGATTTTTGCAATTCCGAAATTTGTTCCGATTTAATATTATGGGGAGCAATGATAAATTTCACATTTTCAGCTGAATTATTAATGAAATTCACCAATAATTCTTCATCTTTTGGCCACGAACTTCCAATGACAATTGTAGTTGTATCGTTTTTGAATTCTTCGATAAAATCTAATGAATTATCTCTTTCTAAAATAGAAACAACGCGATCAAAACGAGTATCGCCTGAAATTTTTACATTTTGAAATCCGAGCAACTGAAGGAGTTTTTTGGATGATTCATTTTGTACAAAAAAGAAATCAAAAGAAGTTAGACATTTTCTGTAAAATCCGCCAAACCATTTAAAAAAAACTTGATTTTGTCTAAGAATTCCTGAAATTAAATAGGTTTTTATTTGTCTTTTTTTGAGTTCGTTGAGGTAATTTGGCCAATATTCATATTTGATAAAAAACACCATTTCCGGCTGAGTTAAATCTAAAAACTGTTTGGCGTTCTGTTTGGTATCCAACGGAAGATAAATAGTCAAATCGGCAATTGAATTATTTTTTCTGACTTCAAAACCCGAAGGAGAAAAAAATGTCACAATAATTTTATAGTTGGGAAATTTGATTTTGATTTTTTCCATTACGGGAATTCCCTGTTCAAACTCGCCTAAAGAAGCCGCGTGAAACCAAATCGTTTTATCATTCGAAGAAATTTTTTGTTTTATTTGTTCAAAAACATTTTTTCTTCCATCGATAAAAAGTTTCATTTTCGGATTGAAAAGAGCAACGATTTTCAGTAAAAATCCGACAAAATGAACCAATAAATTATATAAAAAATACATATAGCTTAAATTGTGTCGCTAAAATACATCACTTTAAAGAATTTTCATTGTTATAACTTCCTAAATAATTACTTTTGTTATATTATTAAGGTGAACTCATTCAAAATGAAAACATCTTGCACTTTAAAATTAAATAAAAAGTAATGCGTAAACTTCAAATGGTTGACTTAAAAAGTCAATACGATAAAATTAAGACTACAGTTGATGCTTCAATTCAAGAAGTTTTAGAAACCACAACCTATATCAACGGACCGAAAGTTCATGAATTTCAAAAAAGCTTAGAAGATTATTTAGATGTAAAGCACGTGATTCCTTGTGCAAATGGAACTGATGCTCTTCAAATTGCTATGATGGGATTGGATTTAAAGCCCGGAGATGAAGTAATTACAGCCGATTTCACTTTTGCGGCTACTGTAGAAGTAATTGCTTTGTTGCAATTAACGCCTGTTTTGGTAGATGTGGACATGGTGAATATGAATATTTCGCTAGAAGGAATCAGAAAAGCAATTACGCCAAAAACTAAAGCTATTGTTCCTGTTCATTTATTTGGAAGAGCCGCTAATATGGAAGCGATTATGCAAATTGCCAACGAACATAATTTATATGTTATCGAAGATAATGCACAAGCCATTGGAGCTAATTGTCGTTTTTCTGATGGAACAAAAAAGAAAGCGGGAACAATTGGTCATGTAGGTGCAACTTCCTTTTTCCCTTCAAAAAATTTAGGATGTTATGGTGATGGTGGAGCGATTTTTACGAATGATGATGCGTTGGCTCACACCATTCGAGGAATCGTAAATCATGGAATGTATGTTCGTTATCATCACGATGTGGTGGGTGTAAATTCACGTTTAGATAGTATTCAAGCAGCGGTTTTAAATGCAAAATTACCGTTGTTAGACAGTTATAATGCCGCTCGTCAAAATACTGCAAGAAGTTATTCAAAGGCATTTGAAGGACATAAAAATATTGTTGCACCAACTATTTGTGATGTGTGTGATTGTCACGTTTTTCATCAATATACTTTACGAATTATTGATGCTGATAGAAATGCTTTGATGGATCACTTGCAAAGCAAAGGAATTCCGTGTGCGATTTATTACCCGATTCCGTTGCACTCGCAAAAAGCATATGCTGATGTTCGTTATAAAGAAGAAGATTTTCCGGTTACGAATCAATTGGTGAAAGAAGTGATATCGCTGCCAATGCACACTGAATTAGATGACGAACAAATTAAATTTATAACCGATTCTGTTTTAGAATTTTTCAACTAATCATATAAAAAAATGAAAGTACTTGTAACCGGAGGCCTTGGATTCATTGGTTCTCACACTGTTGTAGAATTGCAAAATGTAGGTTTTGAACCTGTTATTATCGATAATTTGTCTAATTCTTCCATTGAAGTTTTAGATCGAATTACCAACATTACCGGAAAGAAACCTCTTTTTGAACAAATGGATTTAAGAGATAAAACTTCGGTTCAAAATTTTTTCAAAAAACATAATGATGTTTCGGGTGTAATTCATTTTGCTGCTTCCAAAGCTGTTGGCGAAAGCGTTGAAAACCCGTTGTTGTATTATGAAAATAACATCAATGCGTTAGTTTATATCTTACAAGAATTACAACAAAAGCAAGAAGCACATTTTATTTTCAGTTCGTCTTGTACGGTTTATGGTCAAGCCGAAAAGATGCCGATAACAGAAGATGCATCGGTTCAACCAGCGATGTCTCCTTATGGAAATACAAAACAAATTGGCGAAGAAATTATTTCTGATGTAGTAAAAGTTTCAAATATCAATTCAATTCTTTTACGCTATTTTAATCCGATTGGAGCTCATCCAACGGCAGAAATTGGCGAATTACCAATTGGTGTGCCGCAAAACTTGGTTCCTTTTATTACGCAAACCGGAATTGGATTACGACAAGAATTATCTGTTTACGGAGATGATTATCCAACACCGGACGGAACCGCCGTTCGCGATTATATTCACGTTGTCGATTTGGCAAAAGCTCACGTAGTTGCTTTACAACGATTAATCGAAAAGAAAAATGTATCAAAAATAGAAACGTTCAATTTAGGAACAGGAACAGGAAGTTCTGTTTTGGAAGTAATTACTGCTTTTGAAAAAGTTTCCGGTAAAAAATTGCCTTATAAAATTGTGGGTAGGAGAGAAGGTGATATAACATCGGCTTATGCTAATACCGACAAAGCAAATAATGTTTTAGGTTGGAAAGCACAATCCACGTTAGAAGAAAGTTTGGCGAGTGCTTGGAAATGGGAACAGAAAATTAGAAGTTAAGTTTTAAGCAATAATTCAACAATAGCCATTGTAATAAAATAAAAATCCTCACCTTTTTCAGTGAGGATTTTTTTAAAACTATTCTGCTGCGTTTTTCAGTTTTTCTTTACCTTTTTGTAACGCTTCTTCTGTTTCTTCTGCAGCGTTTTCAACTGCAGCTTCTGTTTTGTCAGCTGCATTTTCAAGAGCTTCGCCAGTTTTGTCAGCTGCATTTTCAAGTGCATCTCCGGTTTCATCTGCTGTATTTTCAATATCGTTTCCAACAGATTCAACAGCATCTTCTACTTTTTCTTCAGTTGTTTTTTCTTTACAAGAAACAACGAATAATGATCCCATCAATACTAATCCTAAAAGTGTTTTTTTCATTTTTGTTTATGTTTTAAAAGTTAATAAATCCATTATTAGCAAATCAAATGCCAAACTTTCATTAAGCTGAAATAGTTTCCACTTCTTTGTTAATTTTATTCACCAATCCAACCAACACTTTCCCGGGTCCAACTTCCGTAAAACTTGTTGCACCATCGGCAATCATCTGTTGAACTGATTGAGTCCATCGCACAGGAGCTGTCAATTGAATAATCAAATTCTTTTTTATTTCTTCTGCATCCGAAACCGCACTCGCTGTTACATTTTGATACACTGGGCAAATTGGTGTAGAAAAAGTCGTTGCTTCAATCGCAGCCGCCAACTCTTCTCTCGCCGGTTCCATCATTGGTGAGTGAAAAGCTCCGCCAACTGGTAAAATTAACGCACGTTTTGCACCTGCTTCTTTCATTTTTTCACAAGCCAATTCCACCGCTTTGTATTCGCCCGAAATCACTAACTGTCCTGGACAGTTGTAATTGGCCGCAACCACAACGCCATCAATCGAAGCACAAATATCTTCCACAATTTTATCTTCTAAATTCAAAACCGCAGCCATTGTAGAAGGGGTGATTTCACATGCTTTTTGCATTGCCAACGCACGTTTCGAAACCAGTTTCAAGCCATCTTCAAATGACAAAGCTCCATTGGCAACTAACGCCGAAAACTCGCCCAACGAATGTCCAGCCACCATATCCGGTGCAAAATCGGTTAAGGTCTTAGCCAAAATTACTGAGTGCAAAAATACGGCCGGTTGTGTAACCTTAGTCTCTTTCAATTCCTCAGCCGAACCTTCAAACATAATGTCTGTAATTCTAAAACCCAAAATATCATTGGCTTTTTCAAACAATTCTTTCGCCAATGCCGAGTTTTCATATAAATCTTTACCCATACCGGTAAACTGAGCTCCCTGCCCAGGAAAAACGTATGCTTTCATTATTTTAGTATAAATGATTGTATAAATTAATTTAAACAAAACTACTAATTTTAAACGCATTATCTTACTAAATTATATAAGTTTAATTGTAACTTTTTAACTATTTTTCGACTTATCGTATAAAATAATATAATTATGAAAAAATCTTTACTAATTGTGTTTTTGTTTATTCTTGGATTTTTGTTGTTTTATTTAAATTTACCGGTGCTATTATTTGGGTTTTATGGAATTGGAGTTATCGTTTTAGTGTTGGTTTTAATTTACTTTTTCATCTCTTTAGGTATTGGTATTGATAGTTCCGGAAAGAAATTTATTGTTAAATCAAGACCGAATAAGTTTTTATTATTTCTAATGGGAATTGCAATAGCTTATCTATTAATAATTCCATTTTTTACAACAGCTACAATCCTGTATGCTTCCAGATATCAAAAAATGATTGGAAAGGTTGAAAACGGAGATAAAATCTCGGAACATATTGCTCCAATTTCAATGGATAAAATTCGAGTAGTTGATCAGGAATTAGCTTATTTGTTAGGCGAAAAAATAATTGGTTCACAACCTGCTTTAGGAAGTCAAATAGAATTAGGAAAGTTTTCCATACAAAAAGTAAACAATGAATTATATTGGATAGCACCCTTGTTACATTCCGGTTTTTTTAAATGGTTTAATAACAAAGAAGGTACACCAGGCTACGTTATGGTTTCTGCTACAAATGAACGAGATGTAAAACTAGTTCAAACTGTAAACGGGAAACCAATAAAAATCAAATACCAATCTAATGCTTATTTTTTTAGCGAAATTCACAGACATATCTATTTTAGGGGTTATGCCACAACCGGTTTAGCCGATTTTACATTTGAAGTTGATGAACAAGGAAATCCTTTTTGGGTTATTGCTACCTATGATAAAAAAATTGGTTTTTCCGGTGAAAACACGAATGGAATATTAGTTGTTGATGCACAAAATGGTGAAATCAAACACTATTCAATTAGTGATTCTCCAACTTGGGTAGACAGAATTCAACCCGCTGAGTTTGTTGAAAACCAATTGAACGATTGGGGTGAATTGGTTAATGGTTATTGGAATTTCTCCAATACAGATAAATTACAAATTACTGAGGGTTTGACTTTGGTTTATGGTCATAATAATAAATCATATTGGTATACAGGTTTAACTTCGGTTGGTAGCGATGAAAGTGCTGTAGGTTTTGTATTGGTTGATACAAGAACCAAAGAAACCACATTCTATAAACAAAGTGGTGCAACTGAATTCGCAGCTCAAAGTTCTGCTGAGGGGAAAGTTCAAGAAAAAGGCTATAAAGCTTCTTTACCAATTCCTTACAATATCAACGGAATTCCAACGTATGTAATGACGTTAAAAGATGATGGTGGTTTAGTAAAAATGTATGCTATGGTAGCCATTAATGATTATACAATTGTGGGTGTTGGAAATTCGATGCGTGAAACTTTAACCTCTTTTAAAAGTGTTTACAACATGGCAGGAAATAAAATAAATCCATCGAATGTAGATGCCAAAAAATCAATTTCATCTGTAATTAGTCGCATTCAAAGTGATGTAAAAAACGGAAATAGTTTTTATTATTTTACTATAAAAGATTATCCAAATATTTTTGTAGGATCTTCACAAATTTCTAGTGAAATTCCGGTAAGTATTGTGGGAGATAGCGTAAAGGTTTCATTTGATGTTGATAACGAGCAAGTAATTGATGTCACTAGTTTTGATAATCTGAATCTAAAGCTAAAATAATAGTAAAAATCCCAACATAACTTTAGTTTATGTTGGGATTTTTAAAAAAAAACTAAATAGATAGTTTATTCCATCGGAATATCCATCAACAAAATTTCTGCATCCGAAGTAGAAGTAATTTCTAACTTTTCAGTATCCCAAACGCCTAATGCATCACGGGTTTCTAATGTCTGACCGTTAATTGTTACGCTTCCGGAAATCACAAACGCATAAACGCCATTTCCTTCTCTTTTTATAGTGTAACTTTCTGTCAAACCTTTTTCAAATTTACCTAAATGAAACCACGCATCTTGGTGAATCCACACACCAGCATCATTTGGATTGGGGGACAAAATTTGTTGTAATTTGTTTTGTCTGTCGTTTACGTCCAACGTAATTTGTTGGTATCTTGGCTCCACATTTCGTTTATTCGGAAACAACCAGATCTGCAACAATTTTGTTCTCTTATCAGCATTCGGGTTAAATTCACTATGTCTGACTCCGGTTCCTGCACTCATCACTTGAACATCACCAAATTTTATGGTTTCTGAATTTCCCATACTGTCTTTATGAGCCAAATCACCTTCCAACGGAATAGTTATAATTTCCATATTATCGTGTGGATGCATTCCAAAACCCATTCCACTGGCAACAGTATCGTCATTCAAAACTCTCAAAACACCAAACTGAACTTTATCGGGATTATACCAATTGGCAAAACTAAAACTGTGGTAAGCATTCAACCAACCATGATCAGCATGACCTCTTTCATTGGCTTTGTGTAAAACTGTATTTTTCATAACTAAAAGATTTGTTGTTATTTATAGTACAAATTTACAACCATAACAAAGGTTTTGCACTTAATGTAGATTAAGAAACGTTGTCCGTTATCTGTTCTCTGACAACCGACAACGGATAACAGACAACCGACAACTACTTCCTCAACATCCGACTTTTCATCTTACTAAAAAACTCGGGAGTTACGCCGATATAAGAAGCAATCTGTTTTTGAGGTACTTTTTGAATAAGTGTTGGGTATTTTTTGCAGAATTTATCAAAACGATCCTCGGCGGATAAACTTAAATTATCCATCAATCGTTCTTGATGAGCAACCAAAGAGTTTTCGGTTAAAATTCTGAAAAAACGTTCCAGTTTTGGAATTTCAAAATACAATTGCTCTTGATTTTCTTTGGACAATAAAACCACTTCCGAATCTTCTAAAACTTCAATAAATAAATTGCCCGGTTTTTGAGAAAGTAAGCTGTACATATCGCCAATCCACCAACCTTCGCAAGCAAAATGAAGCACATGTTCCACAATATTGTCATTAATATTAAAACTTCTTAGTAGTCCCGAATTGACAAAATAAGAATGTTTGCAAATTTCTCCGGCATTGTGCAGAATGGTTTTTGCTTTGAAGTGTTGAACTTCTATTTTTGATAAAAACAGTTGCTCCTCTTCTACAGTTAAGGAAATGTGTTTAGAAATGTTTTCAAGAATGGATTTCATTAAGCCAAAAATACAATTTTAATTTTATAGAATTGGTATCTTTGAAGGATTGAAATGTAAAGAATGAAAACCGAAAAAGATAAGATGTTGGCTGGCCAAATTTATTTTGCAAATGATAAAGTTTTAGTTGCAGAACGATTACGAGCCAAAAAGTTATTACATAAATTAAATGTGACCGAATATGTAATGAATGGAAATGCAAGAAATATTCTTCATCAACTGATGCCAAACGCTCATAAAAGGCTTTATGTTGAACCGCCATTTCACTGTGATTATGGTTACAATATTCATGCAGGAGAAAATGTGTATTTCAATGTCAACTGTGTCGTTTTAGACACGATGAAAATAACAATTGGTAACAATGTTTTCTTTGGACCAAACGTTCATGTTTACACTGCAACACATCCGCTAAATCCTATTGAACGACGAACGGTTGAGTTTTCAAAACCAGTTTCAATTGGTAATGATTGTTGGATAGGCGGAAATACAGTGATTTGTCCGGGTGTTACAATCGGGAATAGTTGTACAATCGGTGCCGGTTCGGTTGTTACAAAAGATATTCCCGATAATTCATTGGCGGTTGGAAATCCTGCAAAAGTGATTAGAAAGTTAGATATTTAATGGATGTTAGATTGAAAATTCATGTTGATTTATGAATGAACAGACACCAATTTAGCCGCTGCTTTTGCTCTTTCAATAATTTCCTCTATTGGTGAGTCTAAAGAATCATTGACTAATGCAACTCCCATTCTTCTGTACGGTCGTGAAGTGGGTTTGCCAAAAATTCTGAAATCGGTTTTGGGTAAAGCAGAAATTTGTTCAATTCCTGAGTATGTTGGATTGTTTGAATTTTCCGATGCTAAAATAACCGCACTTGCTCCAGCTTTTTCTAACGTAATTTCGGCAATGGGTAAACTCAAAACAGCTCGTAAATGCAATTCAAACTCATTAAAATTTTGCGTTCCGGCTAAAGTAACCATTCCGGTGTCGTGTGGTCTGGGTGATAATTCGGAGAAGTAAACACCTTCATTCGTCAAGAAAAATTCGACGCCAAATAATCCTGCTCCACCTAAGGCTTCTGTCACTTTTCTAGCCATTTCCTGAGCTTCCGAAATATCTTTTTCTGAAACATTTGCCGGTTGCCAACTTTCTTGATAATCTCCACGTTCTTGTCTGTGGCCAATTGGAGCACAAAATAATGTGGGTAAATTATTGTTTTGAGTCACGGTTAGTAAAGTGATTTCGGAATTAAAATTGACAAACGCTTCCACGATTACTTCTACTACATCACCACGAGAACCTTCCACAGCATAATTCCAAGCTTTTGAAATATCTTCGTTTGATTTGATGGTAGATTGACCTTTTCCGGAGGAGCTCATTAAAGGTTTAACCACACAAGGAATTCCGACTTCTGAAACCGCTTTTTCTAATTCTTCTGCTGAAGTTGCGTAGCGATAATTTGCTGTTCGTAATCCTAATTCTTTCGCAGCCAAATCACGAATGGCTTTTCGGTTCATTGTGAAATTTGCTGCTTTTGCTGATGGAACCACAGTTATGCCTTGCTTTTCGTAGCCATAAAAACGTTCGGTTCTGATGGCTTCAATTTCGGGAACGATGAAATCGGGTTGGTGTTTGGCAACAATTCGGTCGAGTTCGGCACCGTCTAACATATTGATGATTTCAAAACTGTGAGCCACTTGCATCGCGGGAGCATTTTCATAGCTATCAACAGCAATGACGGTTTGGCCAATTCGTTGTGCAGCGATGACAAATTCTTTTCCGAGTTCTCCGGAACCGAGTAGGAGGATTTTTGTTTTCATATTCTAATTTAGCAGGGTTTGCGTATTCTATGATGAATTACAACAAAAAGTTTAATTATTTAACTTGCAAATTTATAGATGTCGATATAAGGTGT
>NZ_JBYFCC010000042.1:0-13663 GCF_057652995.1 Flavobacterium sp. T50_26 | reverse complement strand
ACCTTATATCGACATCTATAAATTTGCAAGTTAAATAATTAAACTTTTTGTTGTAATTCATCATAGAATACGCGGGTAAGTGCTAGGGAGAGAATTTGTGTTTTGTTTTTAAATCGTTTTTATAAAGAATGTTAATTTGTTGGAAATTTGATATATTAGCGGGAATATTAAAGTTGTTAAGTATAATAAGTTTGTGTATGAAAGGAGAAAAAACAATAACATTAACTAAATTCTATTCTTATGTCTAGTGATTCGATTACTTTTCAGAATCTTATATCAGCTTTAATTGGTGGACTATTAGTCATAGTTGGACAACTTATGACTGAATATTTAAAATCTAGAAGAGAAAAAAGAGAAAAAATTATATTTCTTGCGAGCAAAAGTAAAGAAATAGAGCAACATCTTTTTAATGAACTAAGGGAATTAGCAATGTTTAAAACGCACGCAAATTACTGGTGGTTTTGTCATAGAAAAGAAAATACAGTAAATGAATATAGCAAAAGATATTATGATGAACACTTAAGAAGTCAATCAGAGTGTAGAATATCTGAGAAAAGTATAGGTGCAAGAATAGCTGAATATTTTGGCATTATCAATGAATATTTAACTTTAGCATCTAATGATACTGTTGGTATTATTTCAGATCTTGAAATAATAAAAAAAACACAATTTAGAAAAGCTATTGATTATGATATTAATGAAGATTATGATGAAGTTCGAAACAATAGAATCGAAAATGACGAAATTCAATTGAAAAATGATTATTGGAATCTTTTAAAACCAATTTCTAAAATTAATAACAAACTCTATAATGAATCAAAAATATTAGCAAAGAAATGCATTTAATAAAGTTGGCACATTCAAACATATATATTAAACTTGTATTCTCGTTTGAGAATAAAAATTAACAAATAATTTCAAAGCAAACATAAATTATAAAAACACATATTTTATGAAATTAATTTTATTAAGACTATTTCTACTTTTTACACTAAACTCATTTTCACAAACTAAAACTGAATGCCTAGAATTTATTCGAAAAAAAGAAATTTCACAACACGGAAACAATTTTTTAAGCCTAAATCTTGAAGGAACAATATTAAAAATAAAAACAAAGAGAAAACTAAATGACCAGCCGACAATTGTAGAAACAGAAATTGATTTTAGTCGTGCAAAAAAAGTAATTATTGAATTTAATAAATTTAAACTTTATTGTCCAATTGTATTTTTGACCGGTAAGAATTATAGTTTAAAAGAAACTCCTGAAAATGGTTTTTGGTATATGGATTACAAAGATAGATATGAATATAATTATTATGTAGATGAAAATGAGGCTGTTGAAGTAAAAAATATTTTTATTCAACTTGCAAAATTATGCGGATCTAAATTGGAGAACTAGGTTACAAAATTTCTACCCTCTCTTCAAAGTCTCATTCTTCGCATAAAAAAATATCCGTATGAAAAAAAAAATTCTTTTCTTCTTCACAATTATTCTTTTTTCCCTTGTTAGTTGCAAAACTTCTCAAAAGCAAATTGAAGTAGATACACTAAATCATTACACTATTATTACATATGACCCAAATGCAAAATATCCATTATTTGAAAATGCAAAACCAACAACACTAACATTCGAGGAAATTTTAGAGTTGGAAGATATCATACAACCTAAAATCTTAAAGAATCTTGAGCAACATAAATATTACAGGCAATATGTTGCCGCAGAAAACTCAAATGGCGAAAAATTAGTTTGGATTAATTTTTTCTGCGAAAGTCATTATGACCCAAGTCACGTTACTTTCATTCTAAATGTACTCGATGGAGGAAATTGCTTTTTTCAAGTCAAAGTAAATCTAACCCAAAAAGATTGCTATTTTTATATAGAAAATGGTGAGGCTTAAAAACTGATATTTAATTGTAAAATTTCCCATCTGTGTCATTTCGACGCAGGAGACCCGAGCTACAGCGAACAGGCGAAGCAAATCACATAACGCTGAGCAAATACTACGTTTTCTACTTTATGTGATTTCTCCTTCGTCGAAATGACACGGTCAACAATGTTCTTCGTAATCGCATACTGAACCACAACAACATAAACTTATTTAAATCGTTGTAAGTAAAAATTTAAAAACCATATGAAAATACTATTTTTTTTATTCATCCCTTTCTTTACTTTTTCTCAAAATGAAAGTATTGAGAAAATGAAAAAACTTCCTAAACTAGAATTTGAAAAAGCATTCAATGATAGTATTCAAAAATTAGAATCGTTAGCTTTATGGAACTTTATAAAAAAAGCTCAAGAAAGCGAAATAGGTTTAAATGATTTTAATTCAACCTTTTTAAAGAGATTTGAAACAGCAGAATCGTCAATTGAAATGATTTTTCTTTTAGAAATACTAATTGATCAAAAAACTGAAAAATCAATAATCGAAGCTACTTTAAATAGTAAAAAAGAAATTTGGGATAAAGGGCATTGGGCTGAAAAATTCTGGAAAATAATTCGAGAAAATGATTTTAAAATTATAGAAAATAATCATTACACTATCAATGAAAAAGGAGAAAAAAAATATAACGTAAAACTTTTTATTGAAGAAAAAAAATTGCAAAATGAAATCGGTGAAAAACCACTTTTACAAGTTAACAATTCAATAACTAGTTATTCAGAAAACACACTTTTAGAAACATTGGAAAAATTAAACATCAAAGAAATTGAAATAATTCCAAAACAAAAGAGCGTTTCACTTTTCGGAAAGCGAGGATTGATGGAGTGATTCAAGTGTTGACTAGATAAATATTCCCACACTTGTGTCATTTCGACGCAGGAGAAATCACATATCGTTGAGCAAATAATTCGTTATTTACTTTATGTGATTTCTCCTATCGTCGAAATGAGACGGTGAACAATCTGCACAGAAGAAAGACTTTAAGACAAAAACAAGCAAAACTCATTCACCAAAAACTTTGTGCCTTCTTTGCTTCGTGGCAAAGCCAAAACAAAAACCAACCAAAAGCAATCCCCAAAAAATTTTGTGCCTTCCCTTCTTCGTGGCAAAACAAAACCAAAAAAAAACCCACCCTTATTTGCACAAGGATGGGAAAAATTGCTATGAAAAAGAATCTACTAGTTTCCTAGTAAAGTTCAAATGTAAATATTTTTTTCAAATTATGAAAACATATCCTTAACTTTTTCAAAAAAAGATTTGTCTGTTTTTTCAGGGTGCGGAATGAAGTTCTCATCCGTGAGCATTTTCTCAAAAAACTGGCGTTGTTCTTTGTTCAAAGTCTTTGGTGTCCACACATTTATATGCACCAATAAATCACCATTTCCATACGAATTAATACTCGGAATACCTTTTCCTTTTAATCGCAAAATCTTCCCGGACTGAATTCCTTCTTCCAGTTTAATTCGCACTTTTCCGCCCACGGCTTCAATCTCTTTGGAAACACCCAAAGCCGCTTCGGCCACACTGATGTATAAATCATAATGAAGATTTTCGCCTTCACGTTTCAAAAATTCGTGTTCTACCTCTTCAATCGCAACAATCAAATCACCGGGAATTCCGTTGCCCGGAGCATCGTTTCCTTTTCCGGAAACTTTCAATTGCATATCATTCACCACTCCTGCCGGAATTTTAATTGATACCGTCTCATCTTCCAAAATCATTCCTTGAGCATCGGCATTCGCCGGTTTAGAACTAATCGATTGTCCGGCTCCACCACAGGTTGGACAGGTAGTTGCCGTTTGCATTCTACCCAAAATGGTATTGGTTACTCTCAAAACCTGACCGGAACCATTACACGTTCCACACGTTTTATAAGAGACACCCGGAGCTTGAATTTTACGTTTTACTTTGACTTTCTTTTCAACGCCGTTTGCAATTTCCTCTAAAGTAAGTTTTACTTTAATTCGCAAATTGCTTCCTTTCATTCGTCGCTGACCTCCGCCACCGCCAAATCCGCTGAAACCGCCAAAACCACCACCAAAAATGTCACCAAACTGACTGAATATGTCATCCATATTCATTCCGCCACCGCCGCCAAATCCGCCATTTCCATCAAAAGCAGCATGACCGTATTGATCATATTTTGCTTTTTTGTTCGGATCACTCAAAACTTCATACGCTTCAGCAGCTTTCTTGAAATTTTCTTCAGCTTCTTTGTTTCCGGGGTTTTTATCAGGGTGATACTCGATTGCTTTCTTGCGATAGGCTTTCTTAATTTCCTCTGCAGCAGCACTTTTGGAGATGCCTAATATTTCGTAATAATCTTTTTTCATAGTTTAAAATTCCAAATTTTCAATTCCTTTTCCACAAAGAAAAGTCGCAATAAATCATTACTGACCAATTACAACTTTAGGAAAACGGATTATTTTATCACCTAATTTATATCCTTTTTCAACCACATCAACAATTTTACCTTTCAAATCATCCGATGGAGCAGGAATTTGCGTAATTGCTTCAGCAAAATCGGCGTTAAAATCGTCGCCTGCCTTAATGTCAACTTGCTCTAATCCTTTGGAAACAAGCGTTGATTTCAATTTTTCGTGAATCAATTCCACTCCTTTTAACAACAACTCATCTTCCGTTTTGGCAATTTGCACCATCGCTCTGTCAAAATCGTCCAAAACCGGCAACATGGCTTGCAAAACTTCTTGATTGGCAGTTTTAAACAAATCCATTCTTTCTTTGGCTGTTCTTCTTTTGAAATTTTCAAACTCGGCAAAAAGGCGTAAAAACTTGTCTTTTTCTTTGGCTAACTCTTCTTCCAATCTTTCTTCGTTTGTCAATTCTTCAGCCGGAGGTATTGAATTCTCTTGCGTTTGCTCGGTTGAAACTTCATTTTCATTAATTTCCTTTTCGATATTATCTGTATTCTCCTGATTCATATTCTTAAAAAATTTTTTGAACATTTTGTTGATGGATTTTGGATTGCAAAAGTACTGCCATTTGTTTAAAAATGTCAAATTGTCAGCGTAAATTATTTTTTCAACTCACTACTTTAAAATCAAATAACCAAAATTTAATATTTCTTTAAGAAAAATGTGCGTGTTGGTTTTCTACTTTTGTTCAAACTTAAATCTAAAAAACTATGAAAAAAATCATTTTAAGCTTAGTAGTATTAGCTACACTTTCTTTAACTTCTTGTAAAAACGAAAAAGCAGAAACGACTGAACCGGTTGACGCAGCTGTTGCTACTGAAACTGCCAGCACATACAAAGTTGATGCTACAAAATCTACTATCGAGTGGGTTGGTTCTAAACCGGCAGGAAAACATAATGGAACAATTGCTCTTTCAAGTGGAGAATTGGCTTTAAACAACGGAAAAGTTGAAAGCGGTAAATTTACAATTGACATGAACAGCATTACTGTTTTAGACTTAAAAGCGGGTGACGGAAAAGAAGATTTAGAAGGTCACTTGAAAGGATTAGGAAAAGAAGAAGATGCTGATCATTTCTTCAATACTAAAAAATTCCCAGAAGGAACATTTGAAATTACTTCTGTTGAAACAGTTAATGCAGTTACTACAGTTTCAGGTAACTTAACTTTAAAAGGAATTACAAAACCAGTTTCTTTCCCGGCTACAATTGCTGTTGATGAAAACACGTTGACTTTAAACAGTGAATCATTCAAAATTAACAGAACAGAATGGAGTGTGAATTATGCTTCAAAATCTGTTTTTGATGATTTAAAAGATAAATTTGTTGATGACGAAATCGAATTAAAAGTTAGTGTTACTGCTACGAAATAATTATTACTTCATCTTACTTTAAACAAGAAGCTCCTCAATTACGAGGAGCTTTTTTTATGCTAATAAGTTATCTAATGTTTTTGTTAAATCGCGGTAACGAAATTGAAATCCGTTTTTCTCTGCTTTGGTTGCACTCACATTTTGACTTGAAAATAAAAGCTGATGCATTTCTCCTAACACCAATTTCATGGCAAACTTGGGGATATTTGGCATAAATAACGGTTTATTTATGGTTTTGGCGATTGCTTTTGTTAATTCGGCATTGGTTACAGGATTTGGAGCCACGGCATTAAATGTTCCTTCCCATTGGTTTTGAATGGCGAAGAGATACATTTTGGCTAAATCTTCCACGTGAATCCACGATTGCACTTGTTTTCCTGAACCAAAAGGAGAACCTAATCCCATTTTGATGGGTTTTAGCATTTCGGTTAATGCTCCGCCCTTTTTGGCTAAAACCAAACCAGTTCTAAGTTTGCAAACTTTGATATTTAAACGGCTAAAAACGTCAACACTTTCCTCCCACTTTACCACAACTTGACCTAAAAAACTATTGTCAACACTTTTATTATCTTCAGTATAAATTTGCGTTAGACTGTCAGGATAAATTCCAATCGCAGAAGCAGAAACAATTTGTTTCACTTGATTGGGATGATTTTTTAAACACGTGTACAATAAATTAGACGAAAGTGTTCTGCTTTCAATAATTTCCTGTTTATAATTAGTTGTCCATCGTTTTGACACGGTTGCTCCGGCCAAATGGATGATAGCATCGACTCCCATCAAACAATTTTCATCAATAAAACTTTGTTCAGGATTCCAATAGAAACCCTGATAATGGGGTTTACTTTCGATTTTAGATTTAGAAGTTGTGAGGTAATGAATTTCATTTCCGTTTTCTAATAACAGGGCAATCAATTCTTTGCCAACCAGTCCAGTAGCACCTGTGATTAATATTTTCATAGCTTATTTTTATGCAAAGTTACAGGCAATCGGTCTAAAAGTAAAGTTAATTAGGATTAGTTTAAGGGTTGTTAACGAATACAATATGAATGAATTATTGTTTTATACGCACACTCCATTCAAATTCCATTTCAGAAACTTGATCACCTTTTTCATCTTTCCCGATGGATTTCATCCAAAAGGTTTGACCTTCGCCAGTGGCAATTGTTTGTTGAATGGCTTGCTCGATTAAATGTCCGTCTTGGCAAACAAAAGTGATTCTTCCGGTAGCTTTTTTGGTAAAGTTACCTTTATTATTTGCTACAAGCATGGAGATTTTCTTTCCGCTTTTCTTAATTTGATACATCACTAAAGCTCCCGTTGAAAGTTCGGCAGCCATCGCTTGCACTGCAAAATACATCGAATTAAATGGGTTTTGATTAAACCATCGGTGCTTCACTGTTACAGTACATTGGTCGTTATCCAACGATTTTGCCCTAACGCCGCACCAAAAAGCGGAAGGTAATTTGAAAAATAAAAATGTATTGATATTTCCGGCTGTAAACTGCATAAACACTGAATTTTTTGTAAATATAAGCTTTATTTTTATAATTTTAAATTGTTAATTTTATGTTAAATATAGGTACTATGCGTAACACAATACCTTCTTTTAGACATATATTTGCATAGGATATTATTATATACTTTTAATTATGACATCACAAAACGAAAAAACAACAGCGGCATTATTGCACTTAAGTGCATTTGCAAAGTATCTTATTCCTTTTGCAGGAATAGTAGTTCCCTTGATTATTTGGCAAACAAAGAAACATCAATCAGAATATGTTGATGAAAACGGAAAAGCAGTTGTCAATTTTCATTTAAGTATTTTGGCATACAGTATTGTTATTGCCATTGTATTAGGTATCTTTTTTATTGGCTCAATAGCAAACTACATCGAAATTGAAAATGCAGGTGGCGATGTTATTCCGATTGATTTAATCACAGCCGGAATTATCTCATTATCCGTTTTGGGAATTTGGACCATCGCAGAATTTATTTTGGTCATTTTAGGAACCGTGAGAGCCAACGAAGGATCGGTTTACAAATATCCGTTTACAATTAATTTTATCAAATAAGAGTTTCAATCATCAATCAATCATCGCCGAAAGGCAAATCAATCAAATCAAAAAAACGAATTAGTTAAACTAAAAATCTTATCATGAATTATGAATATTGAAAACACAAAAGCCCAGATGCGAAAAGGTGTTTTAGAGTTCTGTATACTTTCTGTCTTAAAGGAAAAAGAAGCCTATACCTCTGAAATTTTAGACACCTTGAAAAACGCTAAATTGTTGGTTGTGGAGGGTACAGTTTATCCGCTCCTAACCAGATTAAAAAATGACGGATTACTCAACTATCGTTGGGAGGAATCAACTTCGGGACCGCCTAGAAAATACTACGCACTCACCGAAATAGGAAAACAATTTTTAACCGAACTAAACAGCACTTGGGGAGAATTATCAAACGCTGTGAACACCATAACCAATCAAAAATAATCGTCATGAACAAAACAGTAAATATAAATTTAGGAGGTTTATTCTTTCACATAGACGAAGATGCCTTTCAAAAATTAAATCGTTATTTCGATGCTATAAAACGTTCGCTTTCTAACTCATCCGGTCAAGATGAAATTATGAAAGACATCGAAATGAGAATTTCGGAAATTTTTACCGAAAATAAAGAAGCAGATAAACAAGTAATCAACCTCAAAGATGTTGATGCTATGATCGCCGTAATGGGTCAACCCGAAGATTACAGAATTGAAGAAGAAGGAGAAGCTACGCAATCTAACTTTAATAACACAACAAAATCGTCCAAAAAATTATACCGCGATATTGATAAGAACATTTTAGGTGGAGTTTCTGCCGGCTTAGGTCATTATTTTGGTATTGATGCGTTGTGGATTCGTTTAGCGTTAGTGTTAATCGTAATTGCCGGAGTTGGATTTCCAATCTTGCTTTACATTTTATTGTGGATTTTAATCCCAAAAGCACAAACCACTACCGAGAAACTTCAAATGACCGGAGAACCGGTAAATTTGAGTAATATCGAAAAAAAAGTTCGTGAAGAATTTGCCTCTTTTTCAGATAAAGTAGAAAATGCTGATTATGCAAAAATGGGAAACCAAGCTAAATCCGGAGCAGAAAAAGTAGGTTCTGCAATAGGTGAAGTATTCATGACAATTTTCAATATTTTCGCTAAATTTATTGGAGCAATCATTTTAATATTTTCCATATTTGTGCTGGGTAGCATATTGATAGGTGGGTTTACATTCGGTTCAACCACTTTTGTAGACATGCCATGGCAAAGTTATTATGATGCAGTAATCGTAAGCGAATTCCCTATTTGGTTAGTAGTTATACTTGGTATTCTTGCCATTGGAATTCCGTTTTTCTTCCTTCTTATTTTAGGATTAAAACTGCTGATTACCAATATGAGATCAATCGGAAATGTTGCAAAGTACACGTTATTAGCATTATGGTTAATTGCAGTAGGAATTTTAATTTCATTCGGTATAAAACAAGCAACAGAAATTGCGTATGACGGTAAGATTGTGCAAAAAGAAACATTAAATCTGATGCCAAATGATACATTAAACATTCAGTTTAAATTCAACGACTATTATGCCAAAGGTTTTCACTATAATGATTTTGAAGTGACTCAAGATGAGAATGGTAACGATATCATCTATTCAAACGACATCAGCATAGAACTTATTTATACCGATGAAGCACAACCTTATTTGCAAATTGAAAAAAGAGCAGAAGGAAAATCAATGACTGAAGCCAAGAAAAGAGCAGAAAAAATAAATTATGCTTTTAAATTTGAAGGAAATAAATTAATTTTAGACAATTATTTCATCACCGATTTAAAAAACAAATACAGAAGTCAAGAAGTTGAATTGTTTCTTTACTTACCCGAAGGCACAATCATCAGACCTGACAGTTCAGTACAACAATTCGATCAATCGGGTAACCATTTTTTCAATTTACATTTTAGTTCAGATAATTTCTTTTACAAAGTATCCAAAGACCAAATCAAATGTTTGAACTGCCCGATTGAAGAAAACGAATACAACGACGTTGAGTTAAATTCCACAGAAGATTCTATCACTTCAACTGTAACAATTAACCGCGATGGCATACATATTAAAGAGACTAATAAATCGGAAGAAAAAAGAGATTTCAAAGGTTTAGAAATCAATAAAGAAGGTGTAATCATAAAAACAAACTAACCATGATCAAGTTTATAGTTTACCTTACAAAAACCATTGTAGCGTTAATCACAACTTTACTATTCGCTTCTTGTCAATACTCTATTGATTTAGGAGATGCAGTCAAAGGAAGTGGAAACGTGACAACCGTGAACCGACCTGTTTCCGGTGAATTCACAAACATCGAAGTATCAAACGGAATCGACGTAGAAGTAACCCAAAGTGATGCTGTTTCAATTGAAGTAAAAGCCGATGACAATATTATCGACTTAATTACAACCGATATAGTAGACGGAACTCTTAAAATCGCAATGGAAAAAAGTGTCAAAAACACCAAATCCAAAACCGTATTTGTCTCCTTACCAAACATCGAATCACTTAGAACTTCCAGCGGAGCTTCTCTAAAAAGCAAAAACACACTCGTTGTGAGTTCGCTTGAAACAAAATCATCCAGCGGAAGCGAAATTAAAATAAATGTTGAAGCCGAAAAAATCACTTGCGATTCCAGCAGCGGAAGCGAAATTGAAGTCGAAGGAAAAGCCCTAAAACTCGAAGCAGAATCGTCCAGCGGAAGCAACATCGAAGCCGATGAATTGCAAACCAATGATGTGGTTGCCAAATCATCAAGCGGAAGTTCCATCGATGTGCATCCCATCTTGAGTTTAGACGCAAAAGCATCAAGCGGAAGCGATATAAAATACCACAACACACCTAAAACAGTGACCAAAGTAACCACATCTGGCGGTTCAGTTCGTTCAAATTAATTAGGAGCGAATGGCTTGGGCTTCTATGCCGTCCATGTTCCTGCCCTCCCTATTATCCACGCAAAAGCGTAGGATAACCGGTCGGTCAGGGCTAGAAAGTGAACTATAGGCTACTAAAAGCGTGCAAAAAATCATATCTTAACAAACATCCCGACCAATAATCGGGATGTTTTTTTATATTTGCTCTATAAACCACATCAAAATGAAAAAATTTCTAATCCTATTCGCAGCTATTCTTTTTTCCACCGTAACGTGGAGTCAAAAAAAAGAAAAACTCAAAGCCTCCAAAATTGTAACCATCTCACAAAAAGAAATCGGTAATTTCGATAGCCTAGAAGTAGAAGATGAAATTGACGTTTTTATCGTAAAAGGCGATCAACCTTCCATCGAAATTGAAGCAGACGACAACACGCACGAATCATTCGACATCAAACTAAACGGAACTACCCTTCGCATCGGATTAGTCCACAATATTTCCGGAGCCAAGAAAACCAGTATCCGCATAACCTATACTGATGATTTTAAAATGTTAGTTGCCAAAGGAGAAGCCAATGTAACGGCCCTAGCCGATGTAAAACTTAGCCAAGTTACATTCAAATGCTATGACGATTCACGTTTATTTTTAAACGCAGACTGTGCCAATTTCACATTGATTGCCAACGATAAATCAAAAATTGAAATCAACCTAAAATCCGATGATGCTATTTTTGAATTAAGCAAAAATACAAACGTAAAAGCCTTAGTTCGTTCTTCCAATTTTAAATGCGATATGTATCAAAAAGCTACCGCCAACATTGAAGGCGACATCAACGATTTAAAACTAAGAATGGATAACAACTCCGATTTTATCGGAAAAAATTTGGTTGCTCAAACAGCTTCAGTTATTGCAGAAGGAAGTTCAAAAAACAGTGTTCAAGTTGCCACAAAACTCCTTTTAGAATCTTCCGGCAAATCCGAAACAAATTTATACGGTAACGCAACCATCGAAATCAAACGATTTGCAGACGAATCTTCACTCAACAAAAAACTACTAAAATAACTTTCAGTCAATTTTCTGAACATAAATTATTAAAGTAAAAGCCACGAATTCCACTAACATACACAAATTAATTCGTGTAAATTAGTGGAATTCGTGGCTTATCTTTATTAGAGAGGTTGAACTACTTACTCTTTACTCGCCAAATAACGTTCAGCATCCAACGCAGCCATACAACCGGTTCCGGCTGCAGTAATTGCTTGTCTGTAAACATGATCGGCAGCATCTCCGGCAACAAACACACCTTCTACATTGGTTAATGCTCTTCCCGGAACATTGAGGATATATCCTGTTTCGTCAAGGTTTAAATAATCTGCAAAAATGTCGGTGTTTGGTTTATGTCCAATCGCTACGAAAAATCCTGTAGCCGGAATTTCAGTTTCTACGCCTGTTGTTCTTTCTTTTACTAAAACGGAGCTTACAACTTGTCCGTCACCTTTTACCTCAACAGTTTCAGTATTTAATAAAATCTCAATGTTTTCGGTTTTGCGAACTCTCGCTTCCATGATTTTTGACGCACGGAATTTCTCGCTTCGCACCAACATCGTTACTTTTTTACATAATTTTGATAAGTAATGAGCTTCTTCACAAGCCGAATCCCCTGCTCCAACGATTACCACTTCTTGATTTCTGTAGAAAAATCCATCACAAACCGCACAAGCAGAAACGCCACCACCCATTTGCAAATAATGTTGCTCAGATGGCAATCCTAAATATTTCGCTGAAGCTCCGGTAGAAATAATCACTGTTTCACATTGAATTTCTTTGGTATCATTCACCCAAACTTTATGAATTGGTCCCGAAAAATCAACTTTGGTTGCCCATCCGTCACGAATATCCGTTCCGAAACGTTTGGCTTGTTCCTGTAATTGAACCATCATTTCCGGTCCCGTCACTCCATCAGGATAACCTGGAAAATTCTCCACTTCGTTGGTCGTTGTTAATTGACCACCAGGTTGTGTTCCTTGGTATAAAACGGGAAACATATTGGCTCTGGCAGCATAAATCGCAGCAGTGTAACCTGCAGGACCTGAACCTATTATTAAGCACTTTACTTTTTCTATTGTATCAGACATAATTTTGATTTCTAAATTTCGTTGCAAATGTAAGTTTTAAATAAAAATTAATACTTAATTGTTGATTAGTTTTAATAATTTTTGAATAGTATAATTTTATTTAAAATTAGGTTTGGTAAAACTAATTTTAGTTCTATATTTGCACCCTCATTCGAGTTTTGAATGCGGGGTGTAGCGTAGCCCGGTTATCGCGCCTGCTTTGGGAGCAGGAGGCCGCAGGTTCGAATCCTGCCACCCCGACCACCAAAAATCCTTTCCACTTCGTGGGAGGGATTTTTTGGTTTTGAGCCGTCAAGCTTGCTTGTAAGGTTGGAAAGCAAAAAATAACTCAGAGCAACGCTCAAAGGATTTTGGTGAGCAACATTTCCTATATTCAGGTTCATGGAATAATCCTGCCACCCCGACCACAAAAATCCTTTCCACTTCGTGGGAGGGATTTTTTGGTTTTGCCACGAAGAAGGAAAGGCACGAAGTTTTTGAAAACTTTTGATTACGACTGAAGAAGCTTTATCAATGGCACACGGATTTGACAGATTAAACAGATTTTTACAGATTTGATAGCTTCGCTATAATGGATTTTAGCAGATTCGTTAGGCGAACATTTTCTTTTGAACAATTCTCAACCTGAAACCTGAAACTTGAAACTTGAAAAAGAGATTCGGACGGAAAGACAAGATTGCGTGAACTGTGACTGTGACTGAAAACTAAATTGATATTAATTTCTTTTAAACTACTTTGATGGCAATGAACCGCGTATTCTATGATGAATTACAACAAAAAGTTTAATTATTTAACTTGCAAATTTATAGATGTCGATATAAGGTGT
>NZ_JBYFCC010000041.1:0-15901 GCF_057652995.1 Flavobacterium sp. T50_26 | reverse complement strand
TAAATTTAAACTTTTTCTAATTAACTCCTTTTGAAATTCTAAATTAAAACACTTTGCAAAGTAAAGGTGAGGGATTGAAGCGAAAAGCCCACAGCAACAACGGAGCTTGCGGAGTTGGGGCGAGGACTTGCAGCGAAAAGCCCGACCCCGTTGCTGATGAGTACTTTCTTTTGAACTTGGATTTCCTGCAACGGGGGCACGCCCACCTAAAAAAAATGTACTTTATTTACGGGGTTCTATTTCGGTTTTGGCTGTTATTTCTTATATTTACCAAAACTCGAAAATTAGTATGAGCAACATCTTAGAAGTTAGGAATGTAGTGAAAAAATATGGCGATTATACTGCGTTGAACAGTGTTTCGCTGGCGGTTCCGAAGGGGAGTATTTATGGACTTTTGGGTCCGAATGGTGCCGGAAAAACGTCGCTTATCAGAATTATTAATCAGATTACAATGCCGGATAGTGGCGAGATTTTGTTGGATGGCGAAAGGCTTGAGCCGAAGCATATTCAGCACATTGGTTATTTGCCCGAAGAACGCGGTTTGTATAAATCGATGAAGGTGGGCGAGCAGTGTTTGTATTTGGCTCAGTTGAAGGGTTTGTCGAAACAAGAGGCCAAAAAACAGCTGGATTATTGGTTTGAAAAGTTTGGTATTGAGGGCTGGTGGAACAAGAAGATTGAAGAGCTTTCGAAAGGGATGGCTCAAAAGGTGCAGTTTGTGGTGACGGTTTTACACAAGCCTAAATTGCTGATTTTTGACGAGCCTTTTTCGGGGTTTGATCCGGTGAATGCGAACATTATTAAAGACGAAATTCTGGAATTGAAAAAGCAGGGTGCGACGATTATTTTTTCGACGCATCGAATGGAAAGTGTGGAGGAATTGTGTGATGATATTGCGTTGATTCACAAATCGAATAAGCTGATTGAAGGCAAATTGACGGATGTGAAACGCGAGTTTAGAACGAATCATTTTGAGGTGGGCATTGTGACTGCCAATGTGGAAGGGTTAATGTATGATTTGACGCAGCAATTCACGGTGGATCAGGCGAGTTTTAAATCGTTGAACGATGATTTGAAGTTAGAAATCGGACTGGGAACGGCGACGCCAAACGAGTTGCTTCAATTGCTGACACAACGCGGACAAGTGACGCATTTTGTGGAGAAAATTCCAACTGCTAATGATATTTTTATTAAAACTGTAAGTCAAAACTAATGAGTATTCTGAGCTTAATTATCAAAAGAGAATTTATTGCCAAGGTTCGCAACAAATCGTTTATTGTGATGACTTTTTTGAGTCCGCTATTGTTTGTTGGAATTGCCGTTTTTGTTGGGTTTTTGGCTTCGATGAAAGCTGATTTGAAACGCATTGCGATTCACGACGAAGGCGGCAATTTTGTGAACGAATTTGTGAATGACGAAGAGTATTCGTATCACGATTTGTCTAAAATTGATTTGCAATTTGTGAAAGACAGTGTGCTGAAAGAAAGTTATGAAGGGTTGATTTATATTCCGAAAACGGATAGTTTATCGACGGTTCAAAATCAGGTACAGTTTATTTCGAATGATAGTCCGTCGATGGATTATATTTTGGATGTGGAAGATGTGATTGAGAAGAAAATTACGCAATATAATTATGAGAAATTAGCGATTGATACGGCTCAAATTAGTTTGGCGAAAGCTAAGGTTGATATTGTTTTGAAGAAAGCTTCGGGCGAAGATACGGTGAAAGGTTTGAACGAAATTAAACTCGTGATTGGTGGCATTTTTGGTTATTTGATTATGATGTTCATTATTATTTACGGCAATTTTGTGATGCGAAGTGTGATTGAAGAAAAGACGAATCGAATTATTGAAATTATTATTTCATCGGTAAAACCGTTTCAGTTGATGATGGGTAAAATCATTGGGAACTCGTTGGCAGGAATTCTTCAGTTTTTAATTTGGACGATTTTAGGATTAGTGCTTTTCTTTATTTTTTCAACTGTTTTTGGGATGCAAATGGGAGCTTCGTCAGATGCTTCGGGAGAAGCTGTTGCGGCAGCCAGCCAAAATGGTTTGATGGAGAAATTGCCTTTGTATTATGAAGAATTGAAGAGCTTGCCGTTGGTGACTTTATTGATTTCGTTCGTTATTTATTTTATTGGCGGATTCTTTTTATATAGTTCGTTTTATGCTGCTATTGGTGCTGCAGTGGACAACGAAACCGACTCGCAACAGTTTTTGTTACCAATTATTTTGCCTTTAATTTTAGGGGTTTACATTGGATTTTTTACGGTGTTGAATGATCCTCACGGAACGGTGGCAACGGTGTTTTCGATTATACCGTTAACGTCGCCGATTGTGATGTTGATGCGGATTCCGTTTGGCGTGCCGTGGGAACAACTTGTGCTGTCGATGGTTTTGTTGTATGCAACATTTTTAGGTGTGGTTTGGTTTGCAGCGAAAATTTACCGTGTCGGAATTTTGATGTATGGAAAAAAACCAACGTGGAAAGAATTGTATAAATGGATGAAATATTAAAGAATTTTAAAATAAATTTAGTGTATGAATTTAAGTATTGAAAATATATTATTAATCGGCTCAATTTTATTACTAATCAGTATTGTTGCCGGAAAAACATCTTATAAATTTGGTGTTCCTACCTTGATTTTGTTTTTAGGAATTGGTATGTTAGCTGGTTCTGAAGGTCCGGGTGGAATTAATTTTAGCGATCCACAACTAGCCCAATTTATCGGAATTGTGTCGTTGAATTTCATTCTATTTTCAGGTGGTTTAGATACGACTTGGAGTTCCATCAAACCCATTTTATGGCAAGGAATTGCTTTGTCAACAATAGGTGTTTTGGTAACTGCGGTTTCGGTTGGAATGTTTGTGTTTTATATTACAGACTTAACTATTTATGAATCGTTATTGCTGGGTTCGATTGTTTCTTCTACGGATGCGGCGGCGGTTTTCTCCATTTTACGTTCCAAAAGTTTAGCTTTAAAATCTAACATTCGTCCCACGTTGGAGTTAGAAAGTGGTAGTAATGATCCGATGGCCTATGTGTTAACCATTGCTTTTTTAGGATTAGTAGTGAGTCAGGATCAAGAGCAAAGTCAGAGTTTTTTGTCTGTGATTCCACTTTTTTTTCAGCAAATGATAATTGGCGGAATTGCCGGACTTTTGTTTGGAAAAGCTAGTAAATATATTATCAACAGAATTAAATTAGATTTTGAAGGATTGTATCCGGTTTTAGTCATTGCGTTGATGTTCATCACGTTTTCTGCAACCGATTTTGTGGGCGGAAACGGATTTTTGGCCATTTATTTATGTGCTGTTTATATTGGTAATCAGGATATTATTCACAAAAAAACAATTTTGAAAATGTTCGACGGTTTGGCGTGGTTAATGCAAATCGTCTTGTTCTTAACGCTCGGATTGTTGGTTTTTCCGTCTAATATTGTTCCTGTAATCGGTATCGGATTATTGATTTCTGCTTTTATGATTTTGGTTGCCAGACCGATTGGCGTTTTTTTAAGTTTAATTCCTTTTAAACTAAAAAACAGAAAAAAACTTTACATTTCTTGGGTCGGATTAAGAGGTGCAGTTCCGATTGTATTTGCCACTTATCCGCTGTTAGCAGGCATTGAAAAGGCTGAAATGATTTTTAATATTGTGTTTTTAATCACGTTAACATCCATCTTAATTCAAGGAACAACGTTGTCTGTTTTTGCTCATTGGCTTCACGTTTCGTTACCGGAAAAAGTAAAGTTGAAAGGACCGTTAGAAATCTTTTTTGATGAAAATCCGAAATCACAAATTGGCGAAATTAATTTAGTTGAAAATGATTTTGCCGTTGGAAAGAAAGTAGTGAACCTTGGTTTTCCTAAGAATGCTTTGATTACGATGATTAAACGGAATGAGAAGTATATGACACCAAGTGGATCAACTATTTTAGAAATGGGTGATAAACTCATCATTCTTTCCGATAAAAAAGAAAGCATTGATTTTATTGAACAAAGTTTAAAACGGAATGAAATTATACTGAAAAAACGTTTTATTATTTTTGTAGAAACTACAGAATTGAGTCATTCACTCATTCAAAATGCATTGATAATTGCTAATAATCACGATATTAAATTTTGTTTGGTGCATCAATCCAACAGTTTTCTTCCTAAAATGATGGATGCAACTGAGCGATTAATTGCCATCAGAAAAGATAAAACGGAAGCATTAATTAAATTGAAAGATATTGCGAAAGAAGATTTTCCGGCTGAAAATGTGGAGTTTTTGGTTTCGGAAGAAAAGATTAATCAATTGTATGAGCAACTTAAAAATCCAAAATACGAAGATTATATTTTTGTTGGATTGAAAGGAACGAGTTACATCAAAAAACATTTGATTGGAAGTATTGCCACGCAAATTACTGATAATATTAATGCTACGATTTTTGCGTTACCTTTTAGAAATTCTAAGTTTGAAATTGAAGAATTTTTTGTTGGAATCAGTAACACGGAAAACTTTAACTTTGATGCTCTGAATAAAACGATTGAATTTTTCCCTAATTTAGAAAAAGTAAATTTGTTTACGATTTCAAATAATACCGAAAATCAATTGCTTTCGAGAGATATTTTGGATAAAGTGCATCATCCTAAAAATATGGAATTTGAAGTGACTTACAGAGTAATTTCGGATAAGGAAAAATTAAAAGAAACGATTGAATGTTCCGAAGATCATACCAACAAACTATTAATTATTCAAAAAGGAGCTAGAAATTTTTCGGATAAAATGTTCAGAAATTTTTTCACGAATGAATTTGTTTACGAAGGAAAATTTCCAATGATTATTCTTCCGCACAACGAAGTGACATTGGTGGATTAAAAAATATAAAAATAGAATTATGCCAAAAATATTAATTATTGAAGACGAAGCAGCCATCCGAAGAGTGTTAACCAAAATTCTGTCGGAAGAAAACGATACTTATCAAGTGGAAGAAGCCGAAGACGGACTTTCCGGTGTTGAAAAAATTAAAAACGAAGACTACGATTTAGTGCTTTGCGACATCAAAATGCCAAAGATGGATGGGGTAGAAGTGCTTGAAGCCGTTAAAAAAATAAAACCAGAAATTCCGATGGTGATGATTTCCGGTCATGGCGATTTGGAAACAGCCGTTAATACCATGCGTTTGGGAGCATTTGATTATATCTCAAAACCACCGGATTTGAATCGATTGTTGAATACGGTTCGAAATGCATTAGACCGAAAACAATTGGTGGTTGAAAATAAAATTTTAAAGAAAAAAGTCAGCAAAAATTATGAGATGATTGGTCAATCGGAACCGATTAATCACATCAAAGAAATGATTGCAAAAGTGGCTCCAACCGATGCTCGTGTGCTCATTACCGGTCCAAACGGAACAGGAAAAGAGTTGGTGGCTCATCAATTGCACGAAAAAAGCGAACGGTCAGCTTATCCAATTGTGGAAGTGAACTGTGCCGCCATTCCGTCTGAATTGATTGAAAGTGAATTATTCGGCCACGTAAAAGGAGCTTTTACTTCTGCCGTTAAAGACCGTGCCGGAAAATTTGAAGCAGCTGATGGCGGAACGATTTTTTTGGATGAAATTGGCGATATGAGTTTGGCTGCTCAAGCCAAAGTTTTACGTGCGTTGCAAGAAAATTTGGTGCAACGCGTTGGTGCTGATAAAGATATAAAAGTGAATGTTCGCGTGATTGCCGCAACAAATAAAGATTTACAAAAAGAAATTACTGAAGGACGTTTTCGGGAAGATTTGTATCATCGTTTGGCGGTGATTTTGATTAAAGTTCCGGCTTTAAACCAAAGAAGAGATGACATTCCGTTGTTGATTGAACATTTTGCAACCAAAATTTCAGAAGAACAAGGAAATACGGCGAAACAATTTTCTTCGGCTGCAATTAAATTATTGCAAGAATACGATTGGACCGGAAATATTCGCGAACTTCGCAACGTGGTAGAACGTTTGATTATTCTTGGCGGAAGTGAAATTTCGGAGAATGATGTGAAGATGTTTGCTAGTAAATAAAAATGGTAAAAGGTAATTAGTAATAGGTGAAAGGAAATCCCATCACCCATCACCATTTACCCATCACCCATCACCTTTTAAAATATGCAATTAAAAAAAATAAACCCAAAACTTCAACAAGCCCTTATCGAATTGGGTTTAACTGAAGCGAATGAAATTCAAAAAGAAACGTTTTCTACTTTAAAAAGTGGGGCAGATGCCGTTATTCAATCGCCTGGCGGAAGTGGAAAAACGACGACGTTGGTGCTTAATGTTATTCAACGATTGGAAAAAGCGGTCGGTGAAAGTACACGAGCCTTAATCGTAGTAGAAAACAGAGATAAAGTAACCGAAATGGTTGATTTATTTGAGAAGTTTGGCGATTTTCTTGATTTAAGAGTTATTGGTGTTCACGAAAAAGGTGATATTGATTATGATAAAAACCAAATCTCGTTAGGAATGGATGTTTTGATTGGAACACCAACGAAGATTAATGATATGTTTTCTTCCGCCGGATTCAATATGAATACCATCAAAATGTTTGTCGTGGATGATGCCGAAGTGATGTTTAGAAACCGAATGGATGCCATCATTCTCCGACTTTCATTAAGCGTAGAAAAAACACAACGGGTTTTCTTTTGTTCAACGATTACTGAAAGAGTTGAAGTATTAGCCGATAAAATAATGATAGAACCCGTCTTCTTCGAAGCAGATTAGTTAACCGAAAAAACCCGCAACCCGCAACCCGCAACCCGCAACTTTTAAACCTTAAAACCGAATACTATGGGAATGATGAAAATATTTTCCGGAAGTCAAATTTTAGCTTCCGCATTAAAAGAAAAAATAGAAGAAATAGGGGTAGAAGTACTCCAAAAAGACAACATTCAATCCGCTCGTTTGGGTGGTTTTGGCAACTTGGATTTAGCCGTAGAATTATTTATTGACGAAAAATATTATGGTAAAGTGACGGAAGTTGTTGAGAAATTTAGAATGAGTATTTAAATTTGTATATTTGTTATTAAATTGATTAGTATGGATTTAGCTGCAAAAAAATCGGAACTTTTAGATTGGTTGCTTCATCTTAAAGATGAAAGTAAGCTAAAAAAATTAATTGCTTTTAAATCAATAATAGATAATGAAGTTGTTGCTCATACCGTTAGTGGTTATCCAATTGATAAGCAAGAATACATCAATATGGTCAAAGAAGCTGATGAAAGAATATCTTCCGGAAAATATACCACAATGGAAGATTTAGAAAAAGAAATTGAGAATTGGTAGAAGATGCAAAGTCAAATTAGAATTATTTGGGATAATAATGCAAAAACTGATTTAAAATTAATTTATGATTTCATAAAATTAAAATCTCCTCAAGGAGCAAAAAATGTCATTAACGACATTATTACAAATACAAAGAACATAAAGTTTACACAACAATATCAAGTTGACGAAATTCTTGGTGAGCCTTACAGAAGAATTGTCGTAAGAAATTATAAGATAATCTATAAAATTCAATCTGAATCTGAAATTAGAATTCTTCAAATTTTTGATACTCGTCAAAACCCTATCAAACTGAAAGGCAAAGAGTAATCACCTAAAAATCTTCAAATTATAAGCCAAAACCGAAATAAAAACGCCAAAAATTCCAATAAAACCAAACGAATACCGCAAGCTGGTTAATTCTGCAATGTGACCAATAACTGGCGGGCCAATTAAAAATCCTAAGAAACTAATTCCGGTTACAATGGTTAAAGCTTCACCGGTTGGAATGGTTGTGTTTCTTCCTGCTGTGCTATAAATGATTGGAATAACATTAGAAACACCGAATCCAACCATCATAAATGCAATCGTACTCGGAATCAAAAACGGAAAAACAACAGCAGTATACAATCCTAACGAAATAGTTATACCACTCACAATTAGAATATTTTTTGCACCGTATTTACGAACTAAAATATCACTCAAAAATCGTCCGGAAGCCATTGTTATCATAAACGAAGTATAACCTAAAATCACTAAAGCTCCTGGTGCCTTGACAATATCTTTAAAATAAACACCGCTCCAATCAAACATAATTCCTTCACTTGCCATACAACAAAAACCAATTACGCCAAGCCACATTAATGATTTGTCCGGCATTCTGAATTTTGGTTTAGCAATGTCAATTTCTTGTTTTACAGCTTTCACTTTAATCAAAAAGCGATAACTGATAAAAACGATTAAACCAACAATTGCAAACACTATGATAAAATGTTGATAGGGAGTAAGTTTAAAAGCCAACATCACCAATCCAACCAAAGCTCCGCAAAATCCGGCTAAACTCCACGATCCATGAAACGAACCCATAATTGGTTTTCCGAAAACTTGTTCCGTGTAAACGCCTTGTGTATTGATCGAAATGTTACTGAAATTTCCGCAAATTCCAAACAAATACAAACCCAAAGCCAACTGCCACGTTTCTTCTGCCAATCCGATATTTGTTAAGCAAAATGCATACAGAATTAAAGAAAATAGCAACACTTTTCTACTTCCAAAGCGGGTAACTAATTTTCCTGAAAAAGGCATCGCTGTTAATTGACCAATTGGGAGAGCAAATAAAATCGTACCCAATTCTCCTTCGCTCAAATTCAAAAACGATTTAATATCCGGAATTCTACTCGCCCAAGAAGCAAAACAAAATCCCATTCCAAAATAGAAAAAAGACATCGCCAAACGAATTCTGTTCAAATACGTTTGTTTCGCTTTCCGATAGCTTTTTTTATGCTTTTGTTGCGGAATAATTTTACTTAAAAAACTGTAGTCAAATAAAGGCATAAGTTGAATTGGCTGTTTGAGTCAGCAAAATTAAATAAAAAAACAAGGTTTACGTTTGATTTTGATTTCATTGGCTAACTAATTATCTATTTTTCAAGAATTGTTGATGGATTTTATCAAAACAAAAAATAATTGTCTTACTAATTATCATTTTCAAACTTCAAGATTCCACAAATCGATTATCTTTGCACCTTAAAAATTCAGAAGAGCGAACTGACTTCCAGCTTCCATCTTCTAACTTCCAACTTAAAAAAAATGATTACAGTAAACGATATCTCCGTTCACTTTGGCGGAACCACTTTGTTCAGTGATGTTTCTTTTGCCATCAACGAAAACGACAAAATTGCCTTGATGGGAAAAAACGGTGCCGGAAAATCCACACTTTTAAAGATAATTGCAGGCGAAAGTAAACCGTCAACCGGAAATGTTTCTGCACCAAAAGATGCCGTAGTTGCCTATTTGCCACAGCATTTGTTAACGCAAGATGGTTCTACGGTGATGGAAGAAGCTTCAAAAGCATTTGGAGAAATTTTCAAAATGAAGTCCGAAATCGACGAAATCAATGAGCAATTAACGATTAGAACCGATTATGAAAGTGATGAGTATATGAAATTAATCGAAAAAGTTTCCGACTTAAGCGAGAAATTTTATGCCATTGAAGAAATCAATTACGAAGCCGAAGTAGAAAAAATATTAACCGGACTAGGATTTGAAAGAACCGATTTCACACGTCAGACCTCCGAATTTTCAGGAGGTTGGCGAATGCGAATTGAGTTAGCCAAAATCCTTCTTCGCAAACCCGATTTGATTCTTCTCGATGAGCCAACCAACCACATGGACATCGAAAGTATTCAGTGGTTAGAAGATTTTTTAATCAATTCAGCCAAAGCAGTTGTGGTCATTTCGCACGATAGAGCGTTTGTGGATAACATCACCAATCGAACTATTGAAGTCACAATGGGACGCATTTATGACTACAAAGCAAAATACACTCATTACTTAGAACTTAGAAAAGACAGACGAATTCATCAGCAAAAAGCGTACGACGAACAACAAAAAATGATTGCCGATAATCAAACGTTTATCGATCGTTTCAAAGGAACTTTTTCTAAAACCGATGCCGTCCAATCCCGTGTAAAAATGCTTGAAAAACTCGTTTTGGTGCAAGTCGATGAGGTCGATACATCGGCATTAAAATTAAAATTCCCACCGGCCATTCGTTCCGGTCAATATCCTGTAATCGTGAAAGATTTAGAAAAATCGTATGGCGATAAACTGATTTTTAAAGATGCCAACATCGTCATCGAAAGAGGAGACAAAGTTGCTTTTGTCGGCAAAAATGGAGAAGGAAAATCAACGATGATCAAAGCCATTATGAAAGAAATCGAAATCAACGGCGGAAGCGTAGAAATCGGTCACAATGCACAAATTGGTTATTTTGCACAAAATCAAGCGTCATTATTAGACGAAAATGCAACCATTTTTGAAACTATCGACGACATTGCTGTGGGCGACGTTCGAACGCAAATCAAAAATATTTTGGGAGCTTTTATGTTCCACGGCGACGACATCACTAAAAAAGTAAAAGTCCTTTCCGGTGGCGAAAAAACTCGTTTGGCAATGATAAAATTGTTGCTCGAACCGGTGAATTTGCTCATTCTCGATGAGCCATCCAATCACCTGGATATGAAGACGAAAGACATCATCAAAGATGCCTTGCGGGATTTCGACGGCACATTAATACTTGTTTCCCACGACCGTGATTTCCTTGACGGCTTGGCGACCAAAGTCTTTGAATTTGGCAACAAACGCGTCAAAGAACACTTTGAAGACATCAAAGGATTCTTGGCAATGAAAAAAATGGAAAACCTTCGCGAAATCGAAAAATAAGTCACAATCATAATTTGGGCGTGACCACAAGGGTCGGGCTTTTCGTTACAAGTCCTCGTCCAAAAGTTGGTTTTTGTCGGGTTGGGCGTGGCTTCCGCTGGTCGCCATCCCAACCCGCAAAAACTCAACCTTTGTCCTCCGGGCTTTCCACTTCAATCCCTCACGCAAGTCAGTGCTAACAAAGTAGTTTAAAGGAAAATGCTGATTTGGTTTTCAGTCATAATCGCAGTTTTCAGTCACAGTTTTCACACAATCTTGTCATTGCTTCGCCAATTCGAGCAAAGCTCTCGTGTCTGACGCAGGAAGAATCTCATTCTGTGCTTTCCGTGCTTTCTGTGAGAATTAAGTTTTCAGTCGCAGTTTTCACACAATCTTGTCATTCCGTAAGAATCTCAGCCACAGTTTTCACACAATCTTGTCATTCTGACGAAGGAAGAATCTCATTGTGGTATTTTTATTTTAAGAACAACTCATAAAAAAAACATCCCGCTAAATCTAACGGGATGTTTTCGTAATGTAATTTAAATTAACAAGTATTTATAAAGCAGTAATAATGAATTGGCTTCTTCTGTTCAATTGGTGTTCGGCTTCGGTACATTCTACACCGTCGGCACATTTGTTTACTAATTGCGTTTCTCCGTATCCTTTAGCAGTCAAACGTTCCTTAGCGATACCATTTTTAATTAACCAATCACGAGTAGATTTTGCTCTTCTATCTGATAACACTTCGTTGTAACGGTGCGTTTGACGACTATCTGTGTGCGAACGAATATCGATTTTCATGTTTGGATATTCATTCAATACATCTAAGATTTTAGCAATATCAATCGCAGCATCCGGTCTGATGTTCCATTTATCTAAATCAAAATAGATGAGGTTGATTCCGAATACATCTGCTAAATCGCCTCCAATTGGAATACTTTTGATTGCTTTTTCCAATTCAATCGGAAGTTCAGTTGTACCACTTTCTTTTCCAATAATCACAGGTACTTCTTTGGTGGTGTATTCCGGTTGTTCAGCACGAACGTAGTATTTTTTCTCACATTCCACTTCACCAAAATCATAACGACCATCAGGACCTGAAATAGTTTCTTTTAACTTATTGAAATTTTCATCAAACAAAGTCAATTTTGTGTTTGGTAAAATAGCTCCGGTTTCTTCATCAGTTACAATTCCTGCCAACAATTGTTCACAATCAAATTGCAATTCTTTTGTTTCAAGGAATTTATAGATATCATCGTTTCCAACACCGTTTGGACGGTTAGAAGATAAAAAACCTCTTTTGTTGGCTTTGTTGATAATCAATGCAAAATCATCATGAGGACTATTTGCCGGTTCTCCAATATTGTGTACTTGCTTGAATGTTCCATCAGTTTCTAATTTAGACACAAAAATATCTAAACCACCTAATCCCGGATGACCGTCTGAGGCAAAATACAATTCATTATCTGAAGTGATAAAAGGAAATGTTTCGCGGCCTTCAGTATTAATATCAGCTAAATTCACAGGAGTTCCATAGGAATCTTCCGCTAGAATATCAACTTTAAAAATATCCGATAACCCTTTTGTTCCAGGCATATCAGAAGCAAAGTACAAAGTTTTTTCATCCGCACTTAAAGAAGGATGAGCCACTTGATAACTATCGTTGTTAAATGGAAGTTCTTTAATGTTTGTCCACTTTTCATCTACCAAAGTCGCTTTATAAATTTTTAATAAAGTTACTTTGTTGGCATCTTTACCTTTTTTACCATCCAAATAATTATTTCGGGTAAAATAAACAGTTTTTCCATCTTTTGTAAAAGCGGGAGTTGACTCGTGGAATTTAGAATTCAATTTTTTTCCATAGCGGTCTGTGTTCGAAAGAGCACCTTCTGCACTCAAATCGGCACCATACAAATTAGAAAAATATTGATCTGTCCAAGTGTGTTTTCTTTTCGAGAAATTTCCTGTATCACGTGTAGAGGTAAAAACGACTTTATCCATAAAGAATGCCGGTCCGTAATCAGAATATTCAGAGTTAATTCCTGCATCTTCAATGTCATAACGACCTGAATTCTTTTTGATGGCTTCGCGATAATCTTTTTGTTCTTTAGCTAAAAGACCACGTTTATCATTTCCACTTTTAACATTAAATGCTGCCATCATTTCATCGGCTTTGGTATAATTTCCAACCGCTTTTAATGATTGTGCATAACGGAAATAATATTCTGCCTCCACATCTTGCGACATTGCAAAAAGTTGTCCGTACCATTTTTCTGCATTTACTAAGTCGGCATTAAAATAGTAAGCATTCCCTATTTTTTGCAACATATCAGGGTTTTTATATCCTTTTTCTGCAATTCGTTCATAGGTTTTAATAGCATCTATGTAGGCGAATTTGTCATAGTTTTTATCTGCTTTGCGTTCACCTGCTTTTTGCGAGTAAACATTTACAGCAATAAAACTAAACAAGGCGATGTATATAAATTTAATTTTCATGACTGTTGCTTTATTAGAAGAATCTAGGTGATACAATTTTACTGTGTTTTTTGAATAATTCAAAGCGTAAGAAAATCTCATGCGAACCTGAATTAAATCGTCTTAATCGGGTAGTTTCGTGATCATAACCATAACCAATGAAAAGCCCGTCTGTAATTTGGAAACCAGCCATTGCACTCACGGCAGCATCCCAACGCCAAGCAGCTCCTAACATAAACTTATCATTATACAAGAAATTAGCAGAAACGTCAACTTGTAAAGGAGCACCTTCTACAGCTTTGGTTAACAAGGCAGGTTTGAATTTTAAGTTATAACTTAAATCAAACACATAACCGGCAATAAGATAGAAGTTCATTCGCTCTGCATTAACTGCTATGTCATTATCGTTGTAACGTTTTGTTTCAAAAAAGTTTGGCACAGAAAGACCAACATACATTTTGTCTGAGTGAAAGTAAACACCTGCACCAATGTTAGGCGTAAATGCATTGTCTAAATTTTGAAATTGCGGATCGCCAGCATCTTGAGGATTCAATTTATTCACATCAAGATTGAACAAATTAGCTGTTCCTTTTACACCAAAAGATAATTTAAATGTTTCTGAGGTTTGAACAGTGTATGATACATCTGCAGATATTGCATTTTCAGTAGTAGGTCCGATTTTGTCATTCACAAATGAAAGACCAACTCCAAGATTACTATTGTTTATTGGAGTGTTAATAGAGGCAGCATTTGTAACCGGAGCACCATCTAAACCAACCCATTGGGTACGGTGTAATCCAAAAATACTCATTACTCCTCTTGATCCTGCGTAGGCTGGATTCACGTTGATTGTGTTATACATGTATTGCGTATATTGTGCATCTTGTTGGGCAAGTGCAGCAAAACCTGTAAACATCAAAGCGATAAATAAAAATTTTGTTCTCATTTTGTTTCTTTTTTTAGAAACCTGAGGGTGGGGTAACCCTCAGGAGTTTAATTTTATCTTGTTAGGTATAAATAACCGGATTTGTTTTCAACATTTCCTTCTGGAGTAGTATAATTGATGATATAGAAATAAGTTCCTGTTGGTAATTCTGCATTTTTGTTTAATGTAGCTCTACCTTCTGAAATTCCTTCAAATCTTCTATCATTATTGTTATAATTTTCTACTTCGTATACTAACACGCCCCAACGGTTATAGATTTCAACAGTATTACTTGTGTAACACTCAGTGTTTTCAATGTTTTCAATTGAAAAATACTGATTCAATGCATCTCCATTTGGTGTGAAAGCGTTGTGAATTACAATCGCATCACATGGGAACACTAGACAGTCATCGTTTACATTCATCGTCACTTCATATACTCTTGGACAATCACCTTCAGTAATTTCATACTGCAAGATATAATTTCCAATTGAAGAAACTTCACTTGGGCTAAAAATATTTTCATTTAATGCTCCAGTGTTGTTTACATCTACCCAAACACCTCCGGTAGTTCCGGCAGGAAGTAAGTTGTTTAAGTCAACTGTTGTAATATCACCAATACATGATTCAGCATCAATTCTTGTTAAACTGTTTTGAATGTTTACAATAATTGTTTGTGTAAATTCTGAATTATTTCCACAGTTGTCCATTACATCCCAAGTTCTGACAATTGTATAAGACGTTGGTGTTTCGTTTGTTATTTCCTCTGTGAATATAGGTTCACTTACACCTGAACATGCATCAGTAAATTGAATTACAGGCAATTCCGGAATTGCATCACAGTTAACTGTTATTTCTTCGTCAAATTCGGAAGCAACTGGACCGGCTGTATCAATAACAGTAATTGTTTGCTGATGTGTTGCAGTAATTCCGCATTCATCTGTAGCTGTCCATGTTCTTATGATCATATAACTACCAGGACAATCGCCAGGTTCTGTCGTTACATTTTCGGTAACAGAAGCAGTTCCGCAATTATCAATAGCAGTTAACGTAATCATTGCAGGAATGGCATCACACTCTACAGTTAATTCAGTAGCAGGAAGCTCTTCTACGAAAGTAGGAGCAACCGTATCGTTTACTGTAATTGTTTGAGAAATCGGAGTTGCATTTCCACAATCATCTACAAAAGTCCATGTTCTAGTGATTACGAAAGAGTTCGGACAATCACCGGCTACAATTGAATCAACACCTTCTACAGTGATCTCACCAGTACAATTATCTGTAGCGGTTAAGGAAATAGTAGCTGGTACTTCTGAGTCACATGTTAATACTAAATTAGCAGGAGCTTCAGGAGCTACAGGATTTGTGCTATCTTGAATTGTTAAAGTAGCAGTTGTTGTTGCAAAGTTACCACATGTATCAGTTGCTGTGAATGTTACTGTTATTGCAGTAGAACAATCGTTTGATGAATTACTGAAGTCGTTAGACCAAGTTACATCAGAACAATTGTCGGTAGCAGAAGCAGCACCATTTGATTCTAACCATGCTTGAATAACATCTTCGTTTCCTGAGCCGTCACATTCCACAACAAGATTTGTTGCTTCGGTGGTAATTTCAGGTTGAACAGTATCGTCAACAGTAATTGTTTGTGATAGTGGTGTTTCGTTACCACATGCATCCACAAACAACCAAGTTCTGGTGATTACGAATGAGTTCGGACAATCACCGGCTACAGTTGTATCCACACCTTCTACAGTGATTTCACCGGCACAATTATCAGTAGCGGTTAATGA
>NZ_JBYFCC010000040.1:0-17379 GCF_057652995.1 Flavobacterium sp. T50_26 | reverse complement strand
CCATCTCTAAAAAACAACTTCGTGGACACTAAACAATTGATCCTTTTTCAGTAATTTTATATCGAACTCACGTTAATATTAGTAATGTAATCTTTTTCATTGCTTTTTCTTTTTGAATTATTCAATTAAACCATTAGTATTCCATTGAATAATTATGTTTATATCGGTTTGAGGAAGTCGTGGTCCACCAAATGGCATTGCACCGGATTCTCCTTCTGGTCTTGAAATTCTGTCTAATAAGCCACGATTTAAAACCGCTTCTTTTACGTTTTCGTATGTGGTTAATGACATTGGAGCTCCGTTTACAGGAGTTGAGGCGTGACAAATGATGCAATTGTTGTCAATAATTGATTTGATGTTTTCAGTGTAAGTAACTATTTCTATTTCTTCAACAGTTGTTAAATCTGATAAGCTATCGGTTGTACAACTGCTTAAAATAGAAATAGTAAATAAGCAACAAAGTAATTTAATAGGTTTATTTTTCATCGTTTTTTAATCAAAATTAAATAAAATTCGCAATAATAGTTATAATTTAAAAAAAATAAATAAATTTGTCCTGCTATGAAATCCTCCATCACAAAAAAAATAATCATTGTTTTCTTTTTGGGTACCTTATTGGTATCTGCTTTCCTATATTTTTATGTTTACAAAAGCCACCGGACAATTAGTTCTGAGTTGGCTATTTATTCTATCTCTGTCCTTCAGCTACATTCTGATTTTATTGAAAATACCGAATCTAACACAAAAAAGTATGCTGATAAAACTATAGAAACATACGGTAAAATAACTTCGTTGGATTTAGAAAATAATGCAATTGTTTTAGATGAAAAATTATTCTTAACAATGTCAGAAAAAATAACTGAGGATTTTAAAATTCAACAAATGTTAAAAGTAAAAGGAAGGTTTGTGGGTTTTGATGATTTAGTAGAAGAATTGAAAATGGATCAATGTGAAATAGTGAATTAAATTTATGTTATGATACAAAAATTATTTATTACCTTTATTATGTTATTCTCTATCAAAGGATTAGGTCAAAAAGATATTTTTGTTATTTCTCGATCAGGAACTGTAGCTGAATTGAAAGAATTGATGGAGAATAACCCAAACTGTATCAATGAGCAAAATGATAATGGATTCACTCCGCTAATCTTGGCGTGTTATCGAGGGAACAATGAAGTGGCTAAGTTTTTAATTAGTAATGTTAAAAATATTGATGCGTCGAGTGACATGGGAACTGCTTTGATGGCTTGTGCCGTGAAAGGCAATGTTGAAATAGCAAAGCTACTTTTAGAAAAAGGCTGTAATCCAAACTTAACGGATCCAAATGGAACAACTGCTTTAATTTACGCTACGCAATTTAAAAATGTTGAATTGGTAAAAGCATTATTAAAACATAAAACTGATAAAACAAAAATAGATAATAAAGGAAAAACAGCTTTTGAGTATGCAGTTTTTTCAGGAAACGAAGAAATTATTAACCTCTTAAAATAAACAATGCTATGAAAAAAATTACTTTATTTTTATTTACTTTTTTAACAACAATGTTATTTGCTCAACAGAAAACGACGGGAGTTTTAAACTTTATTAATGATTACTCAGGAATTTTACTGCTTGACAATGACACTTCAACGGCTACTTTAACACTTTCTGGACCTAATGACAGATGGTTTGCCTTTCAATTTGGTTCATTTGAAGGCGGAATGGAAAATGGTGCCGATGTAGTTTATTGGAATAGCACCACACTTGTTGATGCCAGACATAACGGTATTGGATCTGCACCAACCACAGATCAAAATAATAATTGGGTATTAGTTTCAAATCAAAATAATGTTCCTGAGGCAGGAAGAAGAACAATCGTTTTTTCCAGACCATTTAGTACAGGCGATTCAAATGATTTTACCTTTAATTTTGCAGACAATAATATCGATATTGCTTGGGCAAAATTTGGTTCTGCATCATTTACATTAGCTTATCATGGTGCTTCGAACAGAGATGTATTGCTTAATACTCCTTTAACTACACTTGGCGTAGAAGATTTTTCATTAAATGCCTCTAAACTATTTCCTAATCCAACTAAAGGAGATTTTACCATTCAAACTAAAACTTTTTTGAACACAGTAAATATTTATACTCAAACCGGAGCTTTTGTAAAATCTATTGAAGTGGAAAACGGTGATGAAAATGTTGACATCAACATTGTAGGTTTGCAAACAGGAGTTTATTTATTAGAATTAGTAAATGATACTCAAAAATCATGGAAAAAGGTAATTGTGAATTAAAACTAATACTAACTTTATAACGTAAATAGTAGTCTAAATCGCTACTATTTTTTTTATTATGAAAAAACTAATCACACTTCTTTTTTTACCATTTTCACTTTTGGCTCAAAATGATTTATTAAGTGATATTGATACAGTTGAAACAAATGTAAAAGTTGAATCAGCATTTAAATCACTAAAAATTATTAATTTAGAATCTACTAAATTAGCTTCAAAAGGTGATTTTTATTTTGTAGTTGCTCATCGTTTTGATTATTTTAAAAATGGTTTTGATGATTTTTTTGGTTTGGATAATGCAAATACTCAGCTCAAGTTTTTGTATGGTGTAAACGATTGGCTAACCGTTCATGTTGCCAGAAGTGGTTTTCAGGAAACGTATGACGTTGCTGCTAAATATCAATTAAGATCACAAATTAAAGACGGATTTCCCTTTACAATTGTTGGTTTCAACAGTATTGCAGTGAATACAGAATTAAAAGACAAAGATTATCCTAATTTGACTTTTGAAAATAGGTTGAGTTATGTAACCCAACTTTTAATATCCAGAAAATTTTCGGAAAAACTATCCTTGCAAATAGCTCCATCGTATTTTCATGAAAATACATTGCGTGATATTTTAGACGAAGATAATCAGGCAATTATTCCAAATCCACAAGATAACAGTCAGTTTGCAATAGGACTGGGCGGACGTTATAAACTTACCAGCAGATGGTCTGTAAATGTGGACTATGCAGCACATCTTAACCGAGCTTCTCAATCCATTTATAGAAATCCACTTTCTATTGGAGTAGATTTAGAAACCGGCGGACACGTTTTTCAAATGCATTTTACAAATGCAAGAGCAATGCACGAGAGTGGCTTTTTAGGTCAAACTACGGGTGATTGGAGTGATGGCGAGATTGCTTTTGGATTTAATTTGGTTAGAGTATTTTAAAAATTAAAAAACCCTATAAATCTTTATAGGGTTTCTTTTTATGTATTGCTAAGTTAATTCTTTTTCAATAGAATTTTTTCCTGAGTAAACTGAAAAGCATCTTCCAAAAAGTCAATCATTTTGTTCCAGTTACTGTTTGGTTCATAATAATTGTTATATGATTTTGTGGTTTTTATGGTGATTAAATTTCCATTTTGCGTAACTGAACTCACAAATCCACCCGTTTCATTTACAGCATTTTTATTAAATTTATCTAAACCGGAAGCTGTATAACCTTCAGGTATTTCAAATTGAATTTCGTGTTCAATTTGTCTTGGAAAACTCATGTGAATATTATTTGGTCTATTTTTTTCTTTTTCAGAAAGTTCAATCTGTGAGGTTAAAAATTTTCCTAATTCTAAAATAATATTATTTCCGGCTTTTTTTATGTAATGATCTTTGATAGTAAAAGATTCTTTGTAAGCCATTGGTTCTTTGCTGCCAAATCTTCCTGAATTTTCTATATTCATGGTATAATCTTCTACATCGTGACCAAATTCTTCTTTTACACTGTTAGTAAAATTTTCTTTTTGAGAATCTTTATATTTAGCGATTAATGCATCAAATTCTTTTTGATATTGATCTTTTTTCTTTTTATTTTTCACTTTTTCCAACAAAGATGTAGTGCCATATTTTTCATAATCATCATATACATAATCAAAAAAGTATAATTTATTAGATTGCTCACTTGGTTTGTAATGCCCGGAAAAATAATTTTCTCTGTCAACTTTAATGCTGTTTAAATCTTCATTGAGTATAACCTTACTAACGCTTTTTGAAACATTATCTTTTTTGGTAGAACCAGGAAGAGAAATCATTTCAGAATCTACCACTTTTTTATTTTTAGAAATTTGAAGCAAATAGGCTTTTGTGTTTTCAAGTTGATAGTTAAATTGATCTGCAGACGAAAAAGGTGTAAAAAACTCAAGATAAACCGGGTTTGTTGTATTTACACGAAGTAGAATTGTTATATTTTGTTGAATTAATAAATCGGTTATCGGGCCGTTGTATCGAGCTGTACCAATCACTATATCATACGGAATTTTGTTGTCTTTTAAAAAAGCCATGAAGTGATTAATAAATTCTTCCTCCTTTTGAAAAAATATAGCATTCGGATATAAATCAAATGGATAGAAAATGTTGGCATCTTTTGCCACAAAAGCTTCTATATATTGAGTAAAGTATTGATGTCTCGTGAAATAATAAACTTCTCGAACTTTTTCTTCATCAGAACTGAAACTTTTTCCTTTTAAGAATTTTTCAATGTGACCTAAATCTCCGTATGGTCTGAATTTTGTGTTGTAATAATTAAAAACATCTTCTTTAGAAACGGTTGATTTTACTATACTTTCCTTTTCAGAAAGAAAGGCTTCAGCTCTTTTTTCAAATTTTCCTGAACGGGCAAAAAACACTTGAAATTTGTAACAAGGCAATTCAATCAATGGATAAAACCATCTTGGAAATTCATTTTTTTCAATGTCTTTGGCAGCAAATTCATAATGACGTTCACCACCTTTATTACTCGGAATTTCTTTGAGTTCCGGTGCTCCATTATATGTAGCAAAATTTAAAAAGAAATCGTTTTCCGTTTGAAAAATTAACTTGTAATCCATGATTGGATAAACATCGCCCAATGTTCTTTCCACCGGATCAAAACCCATTTCCAATTGCGATTTAAAAGGTTCTTCGGAATGCAAGTAATAATCAATAATATCACCAATTTCTAAATTTGGAATGGCAATTTTTTTCTCTTTATCAGCATCAACAGCTTCTTTGCTTACATTAATGATTGTTTCCTTTCCATCCGGTTTTACCACTTTTATGCCTAAAATGTTTTTTCCGGCACGTCTGCTCCAGCCTTTGTCAGAAGAAAATCGTTCTTTGAATGTGAATTCAGAAAACTCTTTAACTGCAGCTTCATCAAGCAATTTTACTCTATTTCGCAATGCAGAGGTGTAATTTACATTTGATCCGAATTTATGATAATCGTGAAATTCATATTTGTAAATCATTACCGCCGATTCATTTTTCCATTTATCAGGAATACTCATTGTTTTAGAATGTGGATCGTTTTTTCCCCAAAAGAATTCTCTGATTTTAACATCGTCTTGAGCAGTTAACGAAACAGTTACAAAAAGACAGATAAGTAGAATTTTTTTCATAAAACTATGATTTTGATAAAGTAATAGATGAATTATAAAGTTCGGTTAATTTTTTGTGAGCTGCATTCCACGATTCTTGTTGATTTTTTCGAATAATTGCATTCTTGAAAACGAATACTTTTTTATAAACAAGATCTTTTCCTTTTAATGAAAAACTTACTTCAATATCGTAATCTTCGCTTTTCTGACTCAAATTTTCAGGTAATTTATCTATTTTATAACCTTCAGGAAGTGTGATGGTTATTTCGGAATCATACCAAGTTTTATAATCTAACTCATAGTCGGTTTCACGATCTTTGAACGAAAAACTTTTATATTCGTTCATAAATTCAAAACTCAAGTAAATTTCTTCATCAAATTCACTAATTCTATTGGAAGATTCTAAGGCGTAATCAATCGTGAGTTTTGTATCTCTGTTTTTTAAATCGCTTGCATTAATTTCTTTTACTTTATTATTTTTATCATTTTTGGCTAAAAAATATTCTAAAGCTTCTGCTTTTTTGTCCGTTTCAAAACTGTTATAAATGTTTAAAAATTGACTTCTGCTTTCACCGGAATACGTTCGGTTACAAGTTCCTTTTAATTTGTCTTTTTCAATAACTAATTTTGCTCTGAATGTTTCCTTATTTGTTTCGGCTGAAGTTGTCGGAATTTTATCAATAATAAAATCACTTCCATTTTCAATCATTACTTCTTTGTTCTGAATTCGTTCGGCATAATTTCCTAATGAACTAAATTTTTCTGTTCCGTCAAGATAAATTTTCTTCCCATTCTGAAAAACAGTACAAATCATATGATTATCAACAACTAAGGAAGGAATGGAATAGTTATAAGCAATGTGTTTGGTTCCAATCCACGTTAAACGTGCATCAAAGCCGGCAATTTTAAGCATTTGTTTTGTTAGGTTCGCCATTCCTTTACAATCGCCATATCGTTTGGAAAAAACTTGATGTGAATCGTCTGGTTTAAATCCTGCAATTCCATCCTCAAAAGCAATATAGCGGATGTTGTCTTGCACCCAATAAAAGATGTTTTTTATTTTTTCTTCGTCTGAAGTTGCTTTGGCAGTAAGTTCTGTTACTTTGCTTTTTAATTGCTCAGTGTCATCTTTCATCTGATCTACGAGCGATTTATACCATCCATATAAATCAGCAGTGGTTTTAAAAAGATTACTTTTCTTTCCGTTATAATCATACGATTTGGCTAAAACTAAGATATGCGGATATAAATAAGATCTCCCGGGACTGCTTTGTTCATCAAAAACAGCAGGAATATCTTTGTAAGTATATAAATATGTTGTGGATTTATTTTTAGAATCTTTAGTTTCGGTTTTGATGATAGCATGTCCGTTGAAATTCATTTCTTTTAATTCCACTTCAAGCCAATCCGGAACTGTAACTTCAATTTTTTTCTCAATTACGGGAAATTCATCATTAAAGTGAAGCGAAGTAAAATACTTAACATCGTCAAATTTCTTGTCCATCGAATAATTATAAGTGTATCCTTGAACTGGAAAATCAATTTGAACATGTTTCACTCGAGCATCGTTGTAAAACAAGTCTTTATCTTTGTAAAACTCATCTTTAATGGGGAAGGAAGCTGTTTTTTCATTCCGATATTTCAACAAAAACGTTTCAATTTTTGACGAACTATCATAAAATTCATATTTGTAAATATCTGCACGATGATTAATATTCATCAAGACTTCCTTAACAGATAAATCTACTGTGACATTTGAAGTTGATTTATTAAAACCAAAATTCACAATTTCAATACTTTCCAAAATAGCAACATCTTGCTTGCTGTATTTTCCGCGAATGGTTTTGGCGAGTTCAATATCATTAGGGGTTGGATCAATGTTTTTTTGACTCCAAGCAGACAAACTTCCCAAAAAAAAGACAAATAGGATGGTTTTGAAATGCATAAAAATTGTTTTTGCTAAGGAAGTAAAAAATAATAGTTTATGCTAAATTATTTTTCAAAAACCGTTTTCTTATTCTCCTAAGTTTTAAAATAATCAGAATTCGCTATTTTTTGAAGTATTTCCAAGGCACAACCAGCATTCCAAAACATTCTCCATCACCTTTTCCTAAGTGTTTATGGTGCATTTTATGAGCTCTTCTTACTGCTTTTGCATAAATGTTATTGGCGTTTCTAAACAATTTGAATCGCTGGTGTATAAAAATATCATGTACAAAAAAGTAGGCTAATCCATAAGCAAAGATGCCAATTCCAATGGCTAAACCGATTTCTAAAATGTTGTATTTCCAAAGCAAAAAGAAACTGATACTTACAATAGCATAAAAAATAAAAAATGCGTCATTTCGTTCAAACCAAGAATCATGATCTTTTTTGTGATGATCGGCATGCAAATGCCATAAAAAACCATGCATAACATATTTATGTGTAAACCAAGCCATGAATTCCATCATGAAAAAGGTTAAAAAGAATACTAAAATGTGAATCCAGATACTCATATTATATTGTTTTAAATCGATAGTTGATGTAACATTTGGCCAATAATCCCACCTTTTGATAATCGGGAACTCTAATTCTGGTGTTCTTGATGGCTAGTGAAGGTGTCTTTTTTAGTTTTGAAAGTAATTTTTTGTAATAAACATAAGCCGTATAAACACCAAATTTTGCTTCAATTGGCAATTTACGAATTCCTTCAAAACCGGCTTCAAAATCGGCTTCAATTTCTGCAATGATGATTTGTTTTGACGTTTCGTCTAATTGATTTAAATCGGTGTTAGGGAAATAGGTTCTGTTTAACTCTTCGTAATCTGCTTTTAAATCTCTCAAAAAATTTACTTTTTGAAAAGCAGAACCCAATCGCATGGCACTTTCTTTTAGTTCATCAAATTTTGCATCATTGCCGTTTACAAAAACTTTTAAACACATTAATCCAACCACATCTGCCGATCCATAAATATATTCTTGGTATTCTTCAGAAGTTTTATATTCCGTTTTATGCAAATCTAATTTCATACTTTTCATAAAAGCATCAATCAATTCTTTTGGAATTTCATAACGATTCACAGTATGTTGAAATGAATTTAAAATCGGATTTAAACTAATTTTGTGGTGAAGAGCATTTTGTAAATCACTTTCAAATAAAGTAAATAAGGTTTCTTTATCATACTCGTGAAATGAATCTACAATTTCATCTGCAAAGCGAACAAAACCATAAATATTATAAATATCCTGACGGATAGAAGGAGCCAACATTTTCACTGCAGAAGAAAAGGAAGTGCTGTAAGTCTTCGTGACATTTCTGCTACATTCATAAGATATATTGTCAAAAACAGATTTCATAGCAAGAATTTTTAACGTTTTGTTGCATTTTTTTGGATTAATTCAGAAACCAATTTCCCTGAAATCAAAGAAGGTGGAACTCCCGGACCTGGAACTGTTAGCTGTCCTGTGAAAAACAAGTTTTCTACTTTTTTACTTTTCAGTTTTGGTCTTAAAAAAGCGGTTTGGAATAACGTGTTTGCCATTCCATAGGCATTTCCTTTGTATGAGTTATAGTCTTTTATAAAATCATTTACGCAATACGATTCTTTAAATAAAACACTTTCTTTGACAGATTGCTCCGTTAGTTTTTCAAATCGATTAATAATTATATTAAAATACTTCTCTCTAATTTCATTCGTATCATTAATTCCGGGTGCAAGTGGAATTAAAAATATTCCCGCTTCTTTACCTATAGGTGCAGCTGAATCATCTGTTTTGGATGGAAAACTAGCATAAAATAGCGGTTCTTCCGGCCATGCTGGATTGTCATAAATCGCTTCGGCATGTTTGTCGAAAGATACATCAAAAAATAAGGTGTGATGCTCTACATTCTCAATTTTTTTATCAAAACCTACATAAAATAATAGGGAGGAAGGTGCAAACGTTTTCTTTTCCCAATACGATTCAGAATATGCTCTGTGTTCAATATCCAATAATGTTTCCGAATGATGGTAATCTGCACCACTGAGTACAACATCACAAAACTTTTCTTCACCATTCACTTTGATTCCAACTGCTTTATTCTGTTTTACAATAATTTTTTCAACATTTGAATTAGTTTGAATTTTCACGCCTAATTCGATAGCCAATACTTCCATGGCTAAAATTACGCTGTACATTCCGTTTTTAGGATGCCAAGTTCCCATTCCGAAATCGGCAAAATTCATAAAACTATAAAATGCGGGTGTGTCTTGTGGTTTTGCTCCTAAAAATAATACCGGAAATTCGAGTATTTGAACCAATTTTTGATTCTTAAATCGCTTTCGAACTTCCTTACTAATGTTTGAAAAAAATTGCCCTACTTTCAAAGCAGTTTCTGGCGTAATTAATTCAAGTGGCGAAACTCCCGGTCTGTAAACTAAATTTTTTATGGCAATGTCGTAGTTACTTTTTGCTTCGGACATAAATTTTTCTAATACAACACCACTTCCTTTTTCGATACTTTCAAATGTTGTAATGATATCTTTTAAATTATCTGCAATAGTTACAAAATCTCGAATACCAAAATATACTTGATAGGCCGGAGAAAGTTTAATTAACTCGTAATAATCGGAAGGCTTTTTGCCAAAATCATTAAAAAAACGTTCAAAAACATCGGGCATCCAATACCAAGTTGGACCGATATCAAATGTAAAACCTTCTTTTTTCAATTGTCTGGCTCTACCGCCAATAGTGGAATTTTTTTCAAAAACAGTAACATTGTTACCTTCTTTAGCTAAATAACAAGAAGCAGCTAAAGCTGAAAAACCGGAACCGATTATAAATATATCTTTTTTCATATTGTTTAACAAATATAGTCAAAAAGTTAAACAAAAAAAAGATTTAAGGAAAAATTAAAGATTATTTGACATTTCTAAAATTGAGCCAAATACTTTTACGTTGGGATGTTGTTCTTCTTTTATAAACTCAGTTAATCGACCAATTGTCCATAATTCAGATTGACTACTTTCTAAAATTTCAGTATGAATTTCTTTTAGATAATTATTGATATCATCTTTAGAAGGTTCAACGGTCATGTATGATATATAAGTGACCTTGTCGAAATATTTTTTGATGTCTTTTAAACTTTCAATTGGAACACTTTCTCCCAAGTAAATAGTTTTGTAGCCGTTAAGAATAATTTCATAATTAAGATACATCAATCCGAGTTCATGAATTTCGTTTAATGGAAGAAAAAGTACAAATACACGATCGTCTTTGGTTGGTTCTAAAAGTTGTATTTTTTCGGTGTTAACCAGTAATTTTTGTTTTACCAAGTAACTGATAAAATGTTCATGAGCAGGAGAAATAGTTTCAGACTGCCAAAGCAAACCAATTTCATTCATGAGCGGAATGAAAATCTCATAAAAAACCTCTCGAAATGATTTTTCAGAAAGTAAATTGGTATAAGTGTTGAAAAATAATGTTTGATCAAAATTCATCATCGCCATTTTGAAAGCATTAATGGCATGATGTTTTACACTTTTTTCATTTACAATTTCTCGAACAAGAATACTTATTTTATCGGGAGTTAATTTCGAAATTTTAGAAATTTTGTAACCATGATTGTGAAGTAATGTAATGTTTAAAAGCTTTTGAAGAGCCGGTAAATCATAATAGCGAATGTTTGTGTCTGTACGCATGGGTTCAAGAACATTGTATCGTTTTTCCCAGATCCTAATGGTGTGAGCTTTGATTCCCGATAAATTTTCAAGATCTTTAATGCTGAAAACATTTTTTACATTGTTCATTCTTTCGCTATATTTGTTAAACAAAATTAGTAATTATTAATTAATGAACTATTTTTTTATGGTTTATTTTTGAAAATAGTAGATTTAATAAGGAAAAATAGTACGATTGGTTGTTTTTGAAGAATAATCGATTGCAATAATTAAATTTTATGTATAAAAAAACGCTAAGTTAACTTAACGTTTTTTAAAATTTATCATGTGACCACGATGGGATTCGAACCCACACGCCTTTCAGCACCACCCCCTCAAGATGGCAAGTCTACCAATTTCTCCACGTGGCCTTGTAACCTAAAAAAGTAAAGACGTTGCACTGCAACGTCTCTTTTGTGACCCGACTGGGGCTCGAACCCAGGACCCCAACATTAAAAGTGTTGTGCTCTACCAACTGAGCTATCGAGTCAATGCATCCTAAAAATTTGTAAATATGTTGCACTGCAACATCTCTTTGTGACCCGACTGGGGCTCGAACCCAGGACCCCAACATTAAAAGTGTTGTGCTCTACCAACTGAGCTATCGAGTCAAATACAATTTCTTGAATGCGGGTGCAAATATACGGTCTTATTATTTATTTTTCAAAGCAAAATTGTCTTAAATTTGTATTTTTAATTTAATCTTTCTTAACGCCTTATTATACAGGGATTTATTATGCAAAAAAAAATTATTTTACTTGGATACATGGGTTCGGGAAAGACAATAATTGCTTCTAAACTATCAAACGTTTTGCAAAAAAAGCATTTGGATTTAGATGTTTTGATTGAAAATGAACAAAATTTATCAATCAATTCTATCTTCAAAACCAAAGGAGAGCTTTACTTTAGAAAATTAGAACATGAAGTTTTTAAAAAATTAATTGAATCGGATGATGAATTTATTCTGAGTTTGGGCGGAGGAACTCCCTGCTATGCGAATAATCACCTTTTATTGCAAAACGTCAACGTTGTGTCAATCTATCTCAAAACCTCCGTAGAAGAGCTTTATGGACGTTTGAAAAAAAACAAATCCAATAGACCACTCATCGCAGAAATGGGCGAGGAGGATCTAAAAGAATATATAGCCAAACATCTTTTTGACAGGAGTTTTTATTACCATCAAGCAAAGCATATTATTTCTACTGACGACAAATCAATTGAAGAGGTTGTAGAAGAAATTAAAACATTAGTTGCTTAAAAAAGCAAAACAGTTTTCTTTTTCAAAAACCACTTGCACATGTTCTTGTAAAGAAGTGGAAAGCGAAATGCCTTTAAAATCAACTTTTACAGGATATTTTTTGTGATTTCTATCTACCAAAACTGCAGTCTTGAATTTTTTTAACGGAACATCTAAGAAGTGCTTCACTCCATAAACCAATGTTGTTCCTGAGTTTAAAACATCATCAACCAAAATTATACCTTTGTTTTGATATTCTTCTTTGGGTAGGGAAGTAGTTATCGCTCTAAACGGATCATGTTTGTCAATATAAACTTCGCATAATGTGATTTTTATTGTAGCGATTTTGCTCAATTCTACCGCTAATTTTTCTGCAAAAACATAGCCGTTTTTGGCAATTCCGGCAAGAATAATTTCTTCTTCATCTACAAATGTTTCGTAGATTTGATAAGCAATTCGCTTAATTTTATGCTCAATTTCCTGATGTGAAAGAATCGTAATTTGCGGCATGAGTTATATTTTTCTCAAAGATAGAAAGATTATAGTATATCCTAAAAATATTATTTACAGAGAAATTTCGATATCCGAATTAATTATTTTCTTGAATTTAAAAGAAAAGCACCATTGATTTAAACATTTTGAGACTCACTAGTTACTATTTTTGAAGATTTGTGGAAAAGCTCTCTATTGAGCGAAATACTGTAAGCTAAGCTTATGAAAATGCACCATGAAATCAAATAGGCTGGAAATTTTTCTACACCAAACTGAAGGTATTCATTTTTAGAAAAAACAAACATCACAATTACAACGAGTGTGTGGCATATACTAATTGCCCAAAAACTAAATTTAAAATCAATCACTTTAAATAAAAACGAGTAGAAGTAAAATAGCAACAATGCTGCTAAATAACCGCCAATAGTTATCAATGCTACGCCTTCTAATTCTGAACTATCGCCATTGGTGATATTTTGAATCCATTCATCAAAAAAGTAAATTACAATTCCTAATCCCAGAAAAACCAAATAACTTTGGCCAACACTTAAAACAATTCCAATAGCTTTGTTTAATTTGAGTTTGTCAGTATTCACTAAACTTACAGAAAGTGCAAAAATGAGTGGTAAGAAAAACAACGCCTTTTCGACCGAAGGCACAAGTAGCATTGTTATAATTACTAAAACAGAGCCTAAAATTACTCGTAACATAAGTTGAGATTTTAAAGAAAATAATATTGTATAAAGATAATAAAAAAAGAGCTGCCTTTTCAGACAACTCTTTTCTATATAAGTAAGTTAAAATCGGATTGTTAAAACGTTTATTTTACTTTATTCAAAATTGCTTTAAAAGCTTCCGGATGATTCATTGCTAAATCTGCAAGCACTTTACGGTTCAATTCGATACCGTTAGATTTTACTTTTCCGATGAATTGAGAATAACTCATTCCTTCCAAACGAGCACCAGCGTTGATACGCATGATCCATAACGAACGGAAGTTTCTTTTGTTTTGTCTTCTGTCACGGTAAGCATAAACCATGGCTTTTTCAACCGCGTTTTTAGCAACCGTCCAAACGTTTTTACGTCTACCAAAGAAACCTTTGGCTTGCTTTAATACTTTTTTTCTTCGTGCTCTTTTAGCAACAGAATTTACTGATCTTGGCATAATTTTCTTGTTTTTTTGTAGCAGGCGTCCCGAATTTAATCAAGGGAACTTATCGGCCATACTCCAAGGTTATTAAATAATTTTTAACCTAAAGAATTTAATTATTTTAGGATTCAAGTCTAAGGTCTTAATACTAAAGTCTTAATACTAAAGTCTTAATACTTAATACTAAAGTCTTAATACTTAATACTCAAATCTTAATACAATTATATAATTCTTAATTGTTGTTTAATGCTTTTCTCATCGGTTTTGTGAACCAAAGTCGAATGAGTTAAAGCTAATTTACGCTTTTTAGATTTTTTAGTCAAAATGTGACTTTTAAAAGCGTGCTTTCTCTTGATTTTTCCAGAGCCAGTTACTTTAAATCGCTTCTTAGCACTGGATTTTGTTTTCATTTTAGGCATAATTTCCCAAATTTATTTGTGATTCAACTTACTTACTATTTTTTAGTTTCTGAAGAGCTAAGAAAATTCTCAGCAACTCAGAACCTCAGTTGCTCAGCAACTTATTTCTTCTTCTTAGGGGCGAGATACATAATCATTCGCTTTCCTTCCAAAACAGGCAAAGCTTCCACTTTCCCTAGATCTTCTAAATCTTGAGCCAAACGTAATAATAGAATTTGACCTTGTTCTTTATAAATAATCGAACGTCCTTTAAAGAATACAAAAGCTTTTAATTTTGCTCCTTCTTTTAAGAATTTCTCGGCATTTTTCTTTTTAAACTCATAATCATGCTCATCCGTTTGTGGTCCAAAACGAATTTCTTTCACTACAATTTGAGTCGATTTGGCTTTGAGCATTTTATCTCTTTTCTTTTGCTCGTAGATAAATTTACCGTAGTCCATTAATTTACAAACCGGTGGTTCTGCATTGGGAGAAATTTCTACCAAATCCACCTCAAATTCTTCGGCTAAACGTAAAGCTTCAGAGATTTTGTAAACTCCTGGCTCGATGTTTTCACCTACCAATCGCACTTCGGGAACACGAATTAAATTGTTAATTCTATGTGCTGCCTTCTTTTCTACTCTGGGTTGATATCCCCTGTTGTTTCTAATTGCTATGACTTTTAATTTTTAAGTTAAACTACAAATGGTTTTAATGTTTTGCTTATTTCTTCGTTTACAATTTTTGCAAATTCGTCAACTGTAACCGTGATATTTCCTTTTCCTTCTTGACCGTGCTTTCTCACAGAAATCGTGCCGTTCTTCTCTTCTTCATCGCCAACGATAATCATAAACGGAATTTTCTTCACTTCCGCATCCCTGATTTTCTTGCCAATTGTCTCGTTGCGGTTGTCAAGCAGGCCGCGAATTTCGTGATTTTCTAGCAAAGTTAAAACTTTTTCGGCATAATTTTCATATTTCTCACTCAAAGACAAGATTATAGCTTGTTCAGGCATTAACCATAGTGGGAAATTTCCTGCTGTATGTTCCAATAAAATGGCAATAAATCGTTCCATCGAACCAAATGGTGCTCGGTGAATCATCACCGGACGATGCATTTCATTGTCCGCTCCTTTATAATTCAATTCAAAACGCTCCGGTAAATTATAATCTACTTGAATGGTTCCCAATTGCCATTGTCTTCCCAAAGCATCTTTCACCATAAAGTCTAATTTCGGTCCGTAAAAAGCAGCTTCGCCATATTCTACAACCGTATTTAAACCTTTGTCTCTTGCAGCATTGATGATAGCATTTTCTGCTTTTTCCCAATTTTCATCGCTACCAATATATTTTTCTCGGTTCTCTTGATCTCTCAACGAAATTTGAGCCGTGAAATTCTCAAATCCTAATGAACTGAAAACATATAAAACCAAATCAATTACTTTTTTAAACTCGCTATCCAATTGGTCCGGTGTACAAAAAATATGGGCATCATCTTGCGTAAATCCGCGAACTCTTGTCAATCCGTGCAATTCTCCACTTTGTTCATAACGATAAACCGTTCCAAATTCTGCATAACGCTTCGGTAAATCTTTGTAACTCCAAGGTCTTGTGTTGTAAATTTCACAGTGATGCGGACAATTCATCGGCTTCAACAAAAACTCTTCGCCTTCTGCCGGAGTGTGAATCGGCTGAAAACTATCAACACCATATTTAGCATAATGTCCCGAAGTAACATACAATTCTTTCTGACCAATATGTGGCGTTACAACTTGTTCATAACCCGCTTTTTTCTGAGCTTTTTTCAAAAATTGCTCCAAACGATCACGCAAAGCAGCACCTTTTGGCAACCATAGTGGTAAACCTTGACCCACTTTTTGCGAAAAAGCAAATAAATCCAACTCTTTTCCTAATTTTCTGTGGTCTCTGCGTTTGGCTTCTTCCAGCAATTCCAAATATTCAGTCAACTCTTTCTGCTTCGGAAACGAAATACCGTAAACACGAGTCAACTGCTTGTTCTTTTCATCACCTCGCCAGTAAGCACCTGCCACGCTCATAATTTTCATCGCCTTAATCAATCCCGTATTCGGAATGTGACCACCGCGACACAAATCAAAAAAATTAGCGTGATCACAAAACGTAATCGTTCCGTCTTCTAAATTTGAAATCAATTCCGTCTTATATTCATTATTTTTATATACTTCCAAAGCCTCCGCTTTCGAAACTGAACGCATTTTAAACTCGTGCTTCTCTCTCGAAACTTCTAAAACTCGGTCTTCAATGGCTTTAAATTCAGCTTCCGTAATTTTCGTATCACCAAAATCCACATCGTAATAAAACCCATTATCAATCGCAGGACCAAGCGTTAGCTTAATTCCCGGATATTGCTCCTCCAAAACCTGAGCCATGACGTGCGAAGTCGAATGCCAAAAAGCCTTTTTACCCTCCTTGTCATTCCACGTATATAATATGAGTGAACCGTCCGTGGTCAATTCCGTCGTCGTTTCCACAATAGTGCCATTATACGACGCAGAAATCACATTTCTCGCCAAACCTTCACTAATACTTCTCGCAACATCCATCGGAGTCGAATTCTTCTCAAACTCCTTAACCGAACCGTCAGGTAAACTAATTTTTATCATGCCTAAATTTTTATGGACTGCAAATATATAAGATTACAAAATCCCACACAATATATATAGGTAATATTAAAACAAGATTTTCAAGAAGCTATTCCCGCTTTCCATTCCAAGTCCGTTTGTTGGGTTTGGTTCGGCTAAGCTCTGCCAAGAGCTTCCGTTGGTCGCTTTGGCAGAGCAAGCCTCACACAACCCCAACAATCCGGGCTTTCGATTTCAATCGGGGCTAGGGGAGCAGTAGTTAGTAAGGAGTTTTCAGTCATCAGTCCCAGTCTCAGTTTTTTCATTCCGCAAGATGACGAAGTCGAAATAAGACACGAGCGATAGCGAACTGGCGAAGCAATCTCCTGCAAAGCAGGCAAAACCTTAGACCCACCATTCAAAAGCTTC
>NZ_JBYFCC010000039.1:0-19825 GCF_057652995.1 Flavobacterium sp. T50_26 | reverse complement strand
ATTTCAAAGTTAATAATTTTTGAAAACACTCTCTTAGTTTTGAATTAAATCAGTCCACTTTATGCTGACGATTTACAGAAGCCGAAAAAGCCATCCAAAAGGCAAAACAATTACAAGATAATTTGTTGATTGCAAATGGTTATTTTTTTAAAGGAATTAACCAGATTGAAATGAATAAGTTCAAAGAATCCGAAAAATCACTCTGGAAATCAATAGATTATCAACCGGAAAGTTTCAGTAAATTGCACATCAGAAGCACCATTCAACACGAACATATTTTCAATAACATTGCTCAACTGAAGTTAAAAATTCGTCAAACAGATTCTGCCGTTTGGTATAATGCAAAAGCCTATCAATTTGCAAAAAAAGCAAGTAGTAAAAGAGGAATTCCTAATGTTGAACAGACTTTTGGTCAAATTTATCTGGAAGAACAGAAAATGGATAGTGCTGTTTTCTATTTTCAAAAGAGTATTCTTTCGGCTCAAAAAAGTGAATATTTTGATATTGTCTTACTCAATTATGGTTTTATGATGCAGTGTTTTGAAGATAATCAAATGGAGAATAATCGATGGTATGAAAAAGGATTGGAATTGATTAATAAAAAGATAATTAATTCCACATTTCAGCATTATTTTTACAAAATTGCATTGAATGTTTTTAAAAAAACAAATCAAGTTGAAAAGCTTTCTTTCGTTCAGGAGAAATTAATCACCATTAATGACGAAACACGTTTAAAAGGAAATTTGAACATTCAAAATATAACAGAACAATATTCAAAAAACGAAAATAAACTTCTTTTACTTCAGGTAGAAGAATTAAAAAAACAACGAAAGTTTACCATTCTTCAATTGATTGCGGCGTTGCTTTCGGTGATCATTCTATCTTTAATCATCATAATTATCCGAAGAAAAAATAAAATTCAAAAAACCTTACTTCAACAAAAAAATGAAATCAGCAAAGATTTGCACGACGACATCGGAAGCGGTTTAAGCAGCATCCTCATTCATGCCGATTTGTTATTGAAAAACGAACAAACATCTGAAAAGCAAAAAATTTTAGCTTCGAAAATTAACCTTACCGGAAAAGAAATTTCACAACGATTAAACACATTTATTTGGTCATTAAACACTGAACACAATACACTTCAACATTTTTCAGAATATGTAAAATTGTATGGAGCAACACTTTTTGATGAAACACCAATTACATTTTCATTTAATACAACCGTTGAAGACAGTGAATCGATAAAAATGAATGGGCAAATCCGTAAGAATTTATTTTACGCAATCAAAGAAGTGCTAAATAATTCACTCAAACATGCTCAAGCTAGTAAAATTGATTTGAAGATGAAGTTGATTTCATTGAAACAACTTCAAATTACCATTCAGGATAATGGAACCGGAATTAGTAAAGAAAATTCATTTGGAAATGGTTTAAAAAACATCCAAAACAGGGTAGACCTGATGAATGGAACTTTTTCGATGAAATCGCAAAACGGATTGCTGACAATCCTAACAATTCCACTATAAATTGATGTAAAGTGATTTTGTAAGAAAATTAGAATACGCTAAAAGGCGTATTTTTTTTATGTTAAAATGAATCATTTAGTTTTTAATTTAATCGATTTGTTCTGTAAAGCCCTCTATTTATTGACTTTCTTCTTCATAAAATAGATGTAACTACTACGGATATTATCGTATTGTGGTAGTGCGTTGATTAACTGAATTTTATACTTCAGAAATCACTAAAAATAGCTTGTTCTGTTTTTTCAAAAAAACCACTGTCATGAAGAGATTGATATTTTACTTTTTTGTATTGTTTTCCACGTCAATATTTGCACAAGTGGGAATCAACACAACCACACCAAACGCACAACTAGATATCCGATCGTCTAACCAAATTGCACCGGCTTCAACTGACGGAATGTTGATTCCTAAAGTGGACACTTTTCCTGCAAGCAATCCATCAGTAGCTCAACAAGGAATGTTGGTTTATTTGACAACGAACGTGGGTAGTAATCAACCGGGATTTTATTTTTGGAACAATCCAACATTAACGTGGATTCCAATTGGAAACAATAATAATTCCAATTGGAATTTAACCGGAAATACTGGCACCAATCCAGCGATAAACTTTATAGGCACAACAGATAATCAGGATGTGGTTTTTAGACGATTTAATGTGTTTTCAGGAAGAATATCAAATTCCAATACGTTTTTCGGAAGGTTAAGCGGAAGTGTTTCAACGGCTACAAACAATACATTTTTAGGAACAGAAGCAGGACGAGACAACATAACCGGTGATCAAAATGTTTTTATAGGGAGAAGATCCGGAACATTTGGAACAACTGGTTCTAATAATGTACTGGTTGGAAACGGAGCGGGAATATTAAATGAAGCAAATCAAAATACTTTTGTAGGTTCGTTTTCAGGCAATGGAAATTTTTCCGGGGCTAATAATTCATTTTTTGGGTATTTTTCAGGAACAAACACATCAACAGGTGGCCTTAATACTTTTTTAGGAGCATTTGCCGGAAATGCAAATACAACTGGAATACAAAATACAATTATAGGAAGTAATTCAAATTTGTTAACCAATAACTTAATAAATGCAACAGCAATAGGTTCAAATTCGTTGGTGTCAACAAGTAATTCGTTGGTTTTAGGGAGTGTAAATGGTATAAATAGTGCTTCAGCCACTGTAAATGTTGGTATCGGGACCACTTCACCATTAGATCGTTTACATATTGTCGGAAATCTTAGAATGGTTGATGGCAACCAAGCCGCCGGAAGAGTATTAACCAGTGATGTTAATGGAACGGCTAGTTGGCAAAATGCCTCCGCCAATACATGGGGTTTAACTGGAAATGCAGGTACTAATCCTACAACAAATTTTATAGGTACGATAGATGGTCAGGATGTGGTTTTTAGAAGAAATAATGTTTTATCGGGTTTAATTGGGTTAACCAATACTTCTTTTGGAAGTACGTCTTTATTTTCCAATACAATAGGAACGAATAATACCGCTTTTGGACGGTTTTCTCTAAATTCAAATACATCGGGTAGTTTTAACACTGCAGTTGGTGGATTTGCACTCTCGGCTAGTCCAACCGGATTTAATAATACAGCAGTGGGTTATCAAGCAAATACAAATAATACTACCGGTCAATCAAATTCAGCTTTGGGTCAATTAGCTTTATCTGCAAATACCTCAGGCGGTTTTAATACAGCTATTGGAAGACAATCATTGACCAACAATGTCACAGGAGCTTCAAATACAGCGTTAGGTGCTCTTTCCAATGTAGGAACCGATAATTTAACAAATGCAACCGCCATTGGAACTAGAGCTCAAGTTGACACTAACAATAGTTTAGTTTTAGGAAGCATTTTTGGTATAAATGGGGCAACAAGTTCTGTTAACGTTGGAATAGGAACGACAACACCGGCAAGAAAACTTCATGTATCAAATGGTTCAAGTGGCGGCACTTCGAACTTTAATGCTGGAATTGTTTTGGAAAGTAATACTAATGTTTATCAACATTTTTTAACTCCAAATACTAGTGAGAGCGGTTTGTTGTTTGGGTCTGAACTTAATTCATTAAATGGGGGAATCATTTATAATAATTCTAATCAATCGATGATTTTCAGAACAGGGGGAAGTTTTTTTAGAATGGTAATCAATAATTTGGGTGATGTGGGAATTGGTACTTTTTTTCCTGGAGGTCAATTTGAATTGTCATTAAATGAGGGAAGAAAACCATCATCAAATTTCTGGACGATTCCATCTGATATGCGTTTGAAAATTGTAAATGGTATTTACGGAAAAGGTTTGTCCGAAATTATTCAGTTAAAACCAATTAGATACAATTATAAAAACACTGATAAAAAAACGTTTGAAGAAAAAGTACTAAACCAAGAAGCCACAGGGTTTTTAGCTCAAGAAGTGCAACAAATTTTTCCGGAAGCAATAGGAGTAGATCGCGATGGTTATTTAAATTTTGATTTGCATCCCATCATGATTGCATCAATAAATGCTTTTAAAGAATTAAATAGTAAATATGAAGAATTAAAAAATAAAAATGAAGCCCTCGAAAATAAATTAAATTTACTGTTAAGCAGAATTGAAAAAATAGAAAATCAGTAACTGGAAAAAATTGGAAATTAGTTTTAGTGGTTGATCCCCTTCTGGCGAGTGGTTTGCGGAAGGGGATCTTTTTTATCTATTAAGCTACAATAAATTAAAATTTATTTCTTGATAAAGTTATAATCACGAGCTATTTTTAACAACATCTGAGTAGTAGTGGCATTAAGTTTTTGCATCAAATTTTTTCGATGCGTTTCTATCGTATAAGAACTTAGACACAATTGTTTTGCTATTTGCGGACCATTCATACCTTTTTCTAAAAGGTCAAGAATTTCTTGTTCTCTTCTTGTGAGCACGATGGATGCAGGGTTAACTTGATCAGTGATTTTATAATGTTCTAACAATTTTGCGTTGGCTGCACTACTAACAAATATTTTATCGTCTAATACCATATCAATAGCATTAAGCAATTCTTTTCGCTCCATATCTTTGAGCAAATAACCATTTGCACCTTTTGAAAGAGCTTGAGAAATAATAGCAAAATCATTAATAGAGGTTAGAATAAGAATTTTAGATTCAGTAGATAAAGCTTTGATTTTTTCACACAATTCCAAACCGTCAATATCAGGTAAATTGATGTCTAACAAGATAATATCAGGCACAGTATTTTTAAGAAAAGTCATTGCTTCACCACCTGTTTTTGCAACGCCAATAACACTTACGTTCGACTCTGTTTTGAGCATTGTCGTTACGCCGTCTGCAACTAATGGATGATCGTCAATTATAAATACCGTTATCATAATAGGATAATTCTCTCTATAAAAGTATATTATTTTTTAATACTAATTTGTATCGGATAATAAAAATTCCATCATAACAGTTGTTCCCAAAGAAGCCTCCGAGTCAATCGAAAGTTTTCCGTTTAAATATTGAACCCTTTCTTTAACAGATGAAAGCCCGATTCCTTTTGTATTGGCTTGATCAGAAAATCCTTTTCCATTATCTTCCACCGTTATATTGAGTCTGTTTCCTTCTTTGATAAATTGTATGATAGCCTCGGTAGCATCAGAATGTTTGATAATATTATTTAACAATTCCTGAACAATTCGATAAAGCATAATTTCAAAAGGAGAAGTGAGTCGTTCATTTAAACCAAAATGTTGAAAAGTGACTTTTAGTTGTTTTGAACTGCTAATGTTTACAGCAAGCTCTTCAATAGAATGAATTAATCCCAATTTAATCAATACTTCCGGCATCATATTGTGTGCAATTCTGCGTACTTCCGTTGCGGCATTACCAACTATCCCGATGCATTTTTCCAGCAAGGCTGCTTGTTCCTCATTTTTTATTTGATGCTCAAGTGTGCTCAAATGCATTTTGATGGTAGAAAAAGTTCCGCCCAAACTATCATGTAAATCTTTTGCAATTCGAGTTCGTTCTGTTTCTTGTCCGTTAATCATCGCTTGAAGCGAAATTACCTGCTGTTGCTGTTCCAACGATTGTTTTTCCTTTTCAGCAATTATTCTTTTTTGTCGGTTTGTATAATATAAAAATCCGAAAATAATGAGTAATCCTGAAGCAATAAATCCAATTAAAAGCAAAACCCTATTGTGATTTGCTACAGTAAGTTCATGCTCTGCATTGGTCAGTTTTAATTGTGTAATTTCTTTTTCTTTTTTTCCGGCTTGAAATTTAGCTTCCAAAAAATGTAATTCTTTAATTCTTTCGGTGGAATTTAAACTGTCTTTTAGTTCAAAAGCAGTTTGACTGTATTTATAAGCATTTTTAAAATCGTTATTTTCAGCATAAATTGATGCAATAGAATTCGCATTTTTAAAAGCATAATCAATCGATCCATCTTTTAAACAAGCAGCATATGATTGTTTAAAATAGTCAAGAGCTTGTATATTATTTCCCGAAAATTGATACGCTCGGGCAATTTTGTTCAAAGCAATGGCAATATGACCATCACTTTTTAGCAAATTGGAATGATGAAGATATTTTTGATAATGCGTAATTGCCTCACTGTAATTTTTATCTTTCAAGGCAAATTCTCCATGAAGTTTAGAAGATTGCAAGTAGGCTACGTTTTTGTCATACTCAGTAAAGGTTGTGTTTGCTGAAATAAAAGCATCAAGTTCAGCTAATTTTTCTCTTGCTTCTTCATCTTTGCCAAGAGCGGTCAACGATTGACAATAGGTATAATAATAATCAACCACACCTTCGTTTGCCATATTTGGTAAATACTCACTTGTCTTTTTTAAATAGTCAATTGCTTTATCATGCTGATCCAAATGCCGATAATCATCTGCTATCCAAGACAATAAGTTCCCCATGTCTTTTTTACTGCAATTCCCTTTTTCAGCAATTTGCAATGCTTTTAATCGAACGGAAAGACCTTCGGCAAAATCACCTTGATAACTGTAAACATAACCAATACTGTTCAACGCTTTTACTTGTATTTCGGTTTTTTGATTAGGGTTTGATATTTTCTTACTTGCTTCAAAAGCTTTTTCTGCGGTTTTTATTGCAGCTTCCCAATTACTGTTTAAAAAGTGGTGATTGGATTCCAACAAATAGGAAGTTGCATATTCAAAATACAAATTTTGATCAGATGCTTTTTTTCGAATGGCCTCAATCATCGGTAAAACTTGACTGTCAGGCAATCTATTTTCAATTTGAACAGTTGCAGAATCAATAGTTGCAGCAAGCTCTTTTTGAATCGAATTTTGTCCAAACATTATTCCGGAAGGCAAAAAAAGGATAAAAAACAGATAAAAAACTGCTTTCAAATGATCAATCATTTCTTTTGATTTAAGAGGTAAAACTAATTTAGAAAGATAAAACCCTTTAACAGAAAATCCAATACCTGAATTCAGGTATTTTTTTACTTGAAAAATACAAAGATTCAGGAGTAGGAATTAAGGGAAGCTATTCTCAATTTTACAGTCTTAAAAGTTTGATAAACATTGAGTTATGAAAAAGAGTGTCATTTTTGTGTTGTTTTTTGTGTGGATGGGTCATGCTCAAGTGGGAATCAATACCGTCACTCCCAATGCCCAATTAGACATTCGCTCTTCAAATCAAGTAGCCCCAAGCAACACAGACGGAATTTTGATTCCTAAAATAGATCAATTTCCTGCAACCAATCCAACAGCAGCTCAACAAGGAATGTTGGTTTATTTAACTATACTTTCAGGAACAGATTTGCCTGGTTTTTATTATTGGGATAATCCAACAGTAAAGTGGATTCCGATCGGAAATAATAATAATTCAGGTTGGAATCTTACTGGAAATACCGGCACCAATCCGGCGGTAAATTTTATAGGAACTACAGATAATCAAGATGTTATATTTAAAAGAAATAATGTTTTTGCAGGGAAAATAGCTATATCAAACATTTCCTTAGGGATGAATAGCGGAAATGCTTCCACAGGCTTTTACAATACATACATAGGAGAAGAAGCAGGGAAAAACACTGTAACTGGCTCACAAAACGTAATGATTGGAGGTCTTGCAGGATTTTTTGGTGATTCAGGCACAAGTAATGTTTTAGTCGGATTTGCGGCTGGACAATTAAATAGTGGGGGGCAAAATACCTTTATTGGACCTTTTACAGGAGGAGGAAACACGACAGGGACTAATAATTCCTTTTTAGGAGTTTCGTCTGGTTCACTAACAAGCACAGGATTTAACAATACATTTATAGGTGCATTCTCAGGAGAAAATAATATCACAGGAACTCAAAATACTATTCTTGGAAATGAGGCAGATGTGGCAAATAGCAATTTAACAAACGCAACCGCAATTGGCTCAAGAGCACAAGTTAATACTAGTAATTCATTGGTTTTAGGAAGTGTGAATGGTGCTAATGGAGCTACAAGTTCTGTTAATGTTGGAATAGGCACAACCACACCTTTAGACCGCTTACATGTAGCTGGAAATATGAGAATGGTAGATGGCAACCAAGCAGCGGGAAGAGTGCTAACAAGTGATGCCAACGGAACTGCCTCTTGGACAAACCCTATTGGAGCTACTAACGGAACTCTTGATGAAGCCTACGATTTTGGCGGAGCAGGATTAGGAAAAACAATTACTGCCGATGCTGGAGCCGTTTTAATAAATGGCACTGATGGATTGGTATCTACAGGAACTATTGGCAGTGGTGCAATTGCACCATCTGGTGCAGGAACACGCATGGTTTGGAACCCACGAAAAGCAGCGTTCAGGGCAGGATCTACAAGTACAACACAATGGGATAATGTTAATGTTGGAACAGGTTCCATCGCTTTAGGATCTAATACTATTGCAAGCGGTCCTCTTTCCACCGCTTTTGGTACTAATACTACTGCAAGCGGAATTAATTCCACCGCTTTTGGATATGGTAATGCTGCAAGCGGAAGCTATTCCACTGCTTTTGGAGATAACACGACTGCATCCGGAATGCATTCCACTGCTTTTGGAGGGAGTAATACGGCACCAAGCTTTGGGGAGACGGTATTAGGTATTGGAGCCACACAATATACACCATCCACGAACGGATCAAGTCAATTTAGAATAGCCAATGCTACTGATAGATTATTCGTAGTTGGAAATGCTATAGATGCCAATAGCACTGGATCAGTAGATTTCGCCGAAAGAAGTGATGCTTTAATTATTTTAAAAAATGGCTTAACACGTTTACCATCAACGACTAATGCCATGATTACTGCCGCAGATGGAAAAGCAGTTGTTACTAAAGAATATTTGCAAAGCAACACTTCCGGAACACTTGACCAAGCTTACGATTTTGGCGGAGCAGGTTTAGGAAAAACAATAACTGCCGATGCCGGAGCCGTTTTAATTAATGGAACGGATGGGCTGGTTTCAACAGGAACATCGGGTTTAGGAGCAATTGTGCCAAGTGGTGCAGGAATTCGAATGGTTTGGAATCCTAGAACAAGAGCTTTTAGGGCAGGTGGTGTTAGCGGAGCTCAATGGGATACTATTAATGTTGGATTCGGATCATTTGCATTTGGTAATGATACAACTGCAATTGGTACTTATTCCATGGCATTCGGATTTAATACAACTGCAACCGCATTTTATTCCACAGCATTTGGAGTTGGCACAACCGCAAGTGAATCTAGATCTACCGCATTTGGAGCTGGTACAACTGCAAGTGAAATTAATGCAACTGCATTTGGTAATGATACAACTGCTGACGGAACTAATTCAACTGCATTTGGACAAAATTCAACTGCTAACGCAACTAACTCAACCGCATTTGGACAAGACACAACCGCAAGTGGATTTAGCTCAACCGCTTTTGGACAAGATACAACTGCTAACGGAACTAATTCAACCGCATTTGGAAAACAAAATAATGCCAAAAGTCATAGCGAAACTGTATTTGGTATTGGTGCAACTGATTATACACCATCAGCCAATTCAAACACTCAATTTAGAATCGCCAATGCGACAGATAGATTATTAGTAGTTGGAAATGCCATAGATTTAAATGCCAACAATATTGTTGATGCAACCGAAAGAAGTGATGCTTTGGTAATCCTAAAAAATGGAAATACCGGTATAGGTACTTCGACACCAACGCAAAACCTAGAAATTTCGGGTCCTGCGGGATTAACCACTACACGAATCACTAATACTTCAGCAACAGGAATAACAGCCAATGTTGCATTGGATTTTTACCGAAGAACAAACGCCAATACCGATTGGCGGATATTCAATATTGGTCCTTATTTAACCATAGGAAATAGTTTAGACGATTTAGCAACCGTTAACGAATTGTACCAATACCAAGCAGCTCGTTTTATGCCCATGAATGACGCAACACAAAGCTTAGGGCAAGGAGCAAACCGTTGGAATACACTTTTTGCCTCCAACGGAACAATCAACACAAGTGATGCAAGAGAGAAAAAAAACATCCAAAATTTAAATTATGGTTTAACAACGCTAATGCAATTTCGTCCCGTGAGTTTTGAATGGAAAAAAGACGACGGTAGCGGAACCAAACTTGGTTTAATTGCTCAAGAATTACAACAAGTAATTCCCGAAGTGGTTCGCGATTGGGATTGGGAAGAAGATGAACAAGGAAATCGTAAAAAAGTAGCTTCTCCAATTTTAGGAGTTTACTACAGCGATTTGATTCCGGTTTTAATCAAATCTACTCAAGAACAACAAGCGATTATAGAAAATCTTAAACAAGAAAACACAAGTTTAAAATCCGAAAATGAGAACCTTAACAAAAAAATGAATGCTATTCATGAACGATTACTAAAACTTGAAGCCAAACAATACTAAAACAACTTAAACAATGAAAAAGATTAAAAAAAAACATTTATTTATCATCACACTTTTTGGGCTATCTTATAATTTGACGGCTCAAATTCCCGGTTCGCTCAACGAAAACTTTAATCAAGTTGGTTGGAATGATAGTATCGTGGCTAACAATAATGGGGTAGCGATAACAAAAACCATGATACAACCCGATGGAAAGATAATTGTAGTGGGCGAAACGAACTTTTCAAACGAAGGTGTAGAATCTATTATCGTAAGATATAATATAGACGGTAGCGTTGATGATACATATGGAGGTGGTGATGGAATTTTCAGATCATGGAATGATTTAGAAATTTATATGAGAGGAAATGGCACCGCGATGCAAAGTGATGGAAAAGTCATTGTAGGCGGCGACTTTTTCTATATCTCCGAAAGACTCATCAGAGTAAATACAGATGGTAGTTTGGACACGAGCTTTGGCGAACAAGGAATGATTGATATACAAAGACCCAATGATGAATATCTTTATCACATTGCTGTTCAGTCTGACAATAAAATAATCGTTTGTGGAAAAGAACGATTACAGGTTAACGGAAGCTTTATCGATCATGTTTTTCTATCGCGTTTTTCAGAAAATGGGGTAGTAGATGCAAGTTTCGGAATAGATGGTAAGGTTTCCTATATTACAGATGATTTTTCGTTTTCAAGTTTGCAAATAAATGACTTACTTGTTTTGCCCAACGATAAAGTAATAGTAAATATTTCGTTTACAAAATTTTCAAACTATTCTGTAATGCTTACGCGTTTTAATGCAAACGGAACTATGGATAGTGCTTTTGGAAACGCAGGACATGTGATTAAAAGTGAGCTAACAAGTACCGATAATTTCAGGTATTCAACCTCTGCTATTCAAACAAATGGTTCTATTGTTTCTATATTTACTGCAAGTGATGAAAACAACTTTGAAACACCTTTTTCCGATGAATTATTTCGTGTAAATGAACAAGGTGTTTTAGATAATTCTTTTTCTATATCAATACCAAATGGAAAACTTTTTCCTGACTTTTCACAAGTTCAGGTAGCAGAAAACAGGATTTTCCTTTTTGATAAAAATAACCTTCCACAGAATCAAGGTGATCCAAGTTTCGATAAGATTTTCTGTTTTGATTTAAGCGGAAATCCGGTATCCTCATTTGGCAACAATGGCGTAGCAATAATTGATGGAAATGATATTCCGATAACCTATTATTCAAGTGCAGCAGTAATAAGTAATTCGGGAACAATCTTTCTTTCTTCCTATTCAGAAGACATTGAAATTCCTGAACAAAGAAATTTAGTACTAAGTAGTGTGAATGGTTTCAATCAGGATTTGTCTATTCTTGATCAAGAAGCGGAAGATAATTTATTCTTTTTCCCTAATCCAACAACCGGAATTGTATCAATCCTTAACTCAGAAAATAAAGTAATAGATAAAATTGAAGTAGTAGATGTGTTAGGCAAAGTTGTTTATGAAAAATACCAAAACACTACGCAAATCGACATCAGCAGCGTATCAAAAGGAATATACATTATTAACCTTTACACAGAAGGAAATAAAATTCAGAAAAGAATAATCAAAAATTAAAAAATGTAAAAGAAAAGCATTAAAAATAAATTGGAAATTAGTTTTAGTGGTTGATCCCCTTCTGGCGAGTGGTTTGCGGAAGGGGATTTTTTTGAAGGTAGCCACAAATTGGCACATTGTCAAATTGACTAATCGCCATATTGCCACATTAGCTAATTAACACATTGCCACATTCCCAAACTATCGTATTTTTACACTCAAATTTATAAAAAATGGCTTCAGGATTTTTTGCACTGTTAGATGATATTGCGTTATTGATGGATGATGTAGCAACCATGAGTAAAATGGCTACCAAAAAAACAGCCGGAATTTTAGGCGATGATTTGGCTGTGAATGCCGAAAAAGCGTCTGGATTCGTATCCTCGCGAGAATTACCCGTTTTGTGGGCAATTACCAAAGGATCTGCTCTCAATAAAGTCATTATTTTACCCATTGCCTTTTTACTATCCTATTTTTTGCCTTGGCTCATTACGATTATTTTAATTTTAGGAGGATTATATTTGGCGTATGAAGGTGCAGAAAAAATTTATGAATATTTTTTTCCACATGCTCCGGCAAAAAAAGTAGAGGTTTTCAAAGAATTATCAGAAGCAGAAATTTTAGCTCTGGAAAAAGGTAAAATTAAATCAGCCATCGTAACCGATTTTATTCTTTCTGTTGAAATCATCATCATCGCAATGGGAACCGTTGTTGGTCAGGATTTTTGGATGCAAGTCATGGTCGTAAGTGTCGTTGCGTTTATTGCAACCGTTGGCGTTTATGGAATTGTGGCCTTGATTGTTCGTATGGACGAAGCTGGGTATAAGCTGATTCAGTGGAGTGCAGGACGAAATAATTTACTTCAAAAAGTGGGAACGCTTTTAGTAAAAGCATTACCACGCGTTATTCAAGTTTTAGCAGTCGTAGGAACACTTGCCTTACTGTTAGTGTCGGGAGGAATATTTTCGCATCAATTGCCTGCTTTACATCACGCTGTAGATTTCATGCCAAGCATGTTGCTTGAATTTTTACTGGGTTTAATCGTGGGTTTACTTTGCGTTTTTGTAGTGAATATTTTTAAGAAAATTGTAAAGAAAAAAAAGGTTACCGAGTAATTTTTTTAAAAGATAAATCTTTTTAGTACATTTTCTTAATCACATACGTCACAATTCCCCAAATCACCAATTGGTTTTCATCCGTGATTTTGATGGGTTCAAAAAGCTTGTTTTCGGGCATTAAGAACACCTCTTCTTTAGTTATTTTAATGCGTTTCACCGTAAATTCACCATCTAATAAACAAACGGCTACTTTATTGTTTTTAGGTTCTAAACTACGGTCAATCACCATAATGTCGCCATCGTCAATGCCGGCCCCAATCATCGATGTGCCGGAAGCTTTGGCATAAAAAGTAGTCTCTCTATTTTTGACTAAAACGGCATCTAAACTAATTTTATTTTCATCAAAATCTGCCGCCGGCGAAGGGAATCCAGCCTTGATTCCCGCCGTAATAAACGGAAGTTCAATTGGATTATCTAAATCCGGAAGAAAAAAAGTAAGTTTGGTTGTTGTCATAAATTAATTCTCAAATTGTTGCATTACCAAAATCCGTTCTTATCTTTTTTCGCAAGCGAATCCAAAAAATAATCTGCGTAAATCTGTTTAATCTGTAAAATCCGTGTTCCATTAAAAATAAATTCATTCCTAACCCAATTTCACTTTAAAAATATCTCGAATATCCGTCGTATATTTTGGTGAAAGCAAATTCTGTTTCATTTTCCAAGTGCGTTGCAAATCCTGATTGCCCAATCGAATTTTTCGTTCACCGGTTTTTTTATGAAAGGCATCTATCACTTCCATGATCTTTTGGTGTTTCGGATTTTCTTCTTCAAACAAGTGAAATTGCTTTTGGTCTTGCGGAATAATTTGGGTTACAATCACTCCCGCTTTTTTATAAATTTCGCCCTCTTCAAAGATTTCTTTCAGCATTTTAACCGCCAATGCACTGATGGTCATACTGGAATTACTCGCAAAAGGCAAGGTTTCCATTTTATAAAAATTATACTTCGGTTTATCGACTTTGTATTTGTCTTTCCGCAAATATAAAATAACGCCGTAACAACAGGAATTTTGTTTACGAAGTTTCTCCGCACACACGGTAGCAAAGGTAGAAACCCGTTCTTTCATTTCGTCAAACGTAGTGATGTTACCATCGAAACTTCGAGTAATAGCGATGTTCTTGCGGTCTTTGGGTTCTTCGAGTTCTAAAACGGATTGACCTAATAATTCCAATCGCAATCGGTTGCCCACCACGCCCATTTCTTTTTTGATAAAAGCTTCGTTGTGTGGCAAAGTAAAATCGTAGGCGGTATGAATATTTTTGGCTTTCATTTTGTTGGTTAACCGATAACCGATGCCCCAAACGTCTTCAATTTTGGTCCATTTTAACCCTTTGACGCGTTTTTCTTCGGTATCAATCACATAACTTCCCAAGGTTTGTGTTGGAAATTTTCGGGCAATTTTGTTCGCTACTTTTGCTAATGCTTTGGTGGGAGCAAAGCCAACGGAAACTGGAATGCTTAACCATTTCATTGTTCGCTTTTTCATTTCCAAACCGTATTGCTGATAATCCGGAATAGTCATGCCGTCAAAGTTAAGAAAAGCCTCGTCGATACTATAAACTTCAATATTGGGAGTAAATTGTCCTAAAATAGCCATTACACGATTACTCAAATCGCCATACAATGCATAATTGGAAGAAAAAACGGTGATGTTTTTTTGTTTTAGTTCGTCGCGTACTTTGAATTCCGGTGCTCCCATCGGGATGCCTAATGCTTTGGCTTCGTCGCTGCGAGAGATGATACAGCCGTCGTTGTTAGACAAAATAACAATGGGTTTTCCATTCAGTTGAGGTTGGAAAACACGTTCGCACGAAGCATAAAAATTGTTACAATCGACTAAAGCATACATCTTGTAAAGTTAGTGGATTATTGTTTTTTCTGGAAGCGAACGAATGTTAATGTTGATAAGAAATTGGAGTTAGGAGTTGGGAGTTTTTAGTCGCAGTCGCAGACTTCAACCAAAAACAGACAACTAAAAACAGACAACCGACAACCGACAACAGACAACAGACAACAGACAACCGACAACAGTTAGAAGCGAATGGCTCGGGCATTTCAAGCCAACCATTTTCCCGCTTTCCGTTCCAATTTTTTGTTCACGAGCAAAGCTCGCCAACAAAAAGATTTCCACTGCAATCGGGGCTAGAAAGGAAACAAATCGCCTACTTGTAAATATCCAACAACCGACAACCAACAACCAACAACCGACAACAGATAACGGACAACAGACAACTCAAAACACCTTCTCATACGCTCGTCTCGGACTTCCTCTAAAATGCACAATGCCACAAAATACAAAACCTGATTTTTCAAAGATGCTCATCATAGCAAAATTATCGTGATTGGTGTCGGCTTTGAGGCTATGGATGTTGTTGGCTACCGCAAAAGCTTCGATGTGCTCAATCATTTTTTTGGATAAGTTTTGACCGATGTATTCCTGAGCAATTGCCACACGATGAAAAACCACAAAATCACTATTGGTCAACCATTCGCCTTGCAGGTTATCATATTCCGGTTCGTCATTGATTAAAACAGCAGAATAACCCACAATAATTTCGCCATCAGTTAGCACATAACCAATTCCTTTTTCAATGTCTTTCTGGATGATTTGCGGGTTGGGATAACCGTCTTGCCATTGGTTGCTGCCGTCGGCTTTTCGTCGGAGGATGGCGTTTTGTAGGATGATCCAGATTTGTGGAGCATCGGTGGTGGTGGCTTTTCGGAAGTGGTAGTTCATTGGAGGTTGGGTTCTGTTAACTAGCAAATAAATTGCAAAGTTAGCAGAATTTTATATCGAAGCACAGACTGCGTGAGTGATTGAGCCATTGTTTGAGCTCTTTTTGTGGAAGACCAGCGGGATGGAACAAAAAAGCGAGTGGCGAAAGCACGACCCTTGGGGCACGCCCAAAACTTTTTACAAATTTATATAATTTTACAAATCTGTGTTCTAAAGAAATAACGAACCGATGAATGATGAATAACGAATGTTGAAATAAAAAAAACGTCCCGATTGCTCGAGACGTTGTCATTTCATTCGGTAATCTAAATAATATCTATTATTCGATCACAGCTACTTGAGCTGCTACTTTACCTTTTCTACCTTCTTCTTCTTCGTAGTGAACTCTGTCACCTTCTCTTAGCTCTTCAGCTTTGATTCCGGTTGCGTGAACGAAGATGTCTTTTCCGGTTTCTTCATCTGTGATGAATCCGTAACCTTTTGACTCATTGAAAAATTTTACTGTACCTGTACGCATTGTGATAATAAAAAAAATTAATAATGCCCAAAGGTAATCTATAATTAAATACGAATGTTAAAACAATGTTACTTTTTTGTGAAAATTATTGATTTTCAGTATTTTCCTCGTTTTTTTTATCGAATTTAAACATATAGTCTTCTAATTTCTTGTTTTTATATCGATGCCATAAAAAAATGGGCATGAGCACTAATGCACTGATTAATACACCGATACCAACCCATTTATTTCCTTCTTCACCGACAGTGTTTTTAACATAATAACCGTAGGCTATAAACGCCAAAACGATAAAAAACAGGATGCGAATGACGTATTTCATGGTTTTATTTTAGGTTTAATTTGATGTGTAATTCGTTTAATTGTGCTTCGTCGATGGTGGATGGAGCATCAATCATTACATCGCGACCGCTGTTGTTTTTTGGGAAAGCGATGAAATCACGAATCGTTTCTTGTCCCCCTAAAATGGCTACCAAACGATCTAATCCGAAGGCTAAACCTCCGTGTGGCGGTGCTCCGAATTGAAAGGCATTCATTAAAAATCCGAATTGGTTTTCGGCTTGTTCGGGAGAAAATCCTAACAACGAAAACATTCTGCTTTGTAAATCGCGGTCGTGAATACGGATAGATCCACCACCGATTTCGTTTCCGTTTAACACCATATCGTAGGCATTGGCACGCACTTTTCCGGGTTCGGTTTCAATGAGTTTCATATCTTCCGGTTTTGGAGAAGTGAACGGATGGTGCATGGCGTGGTAGCGTTGCGAATCTTCGTCCCATTCCAACAATGGAAAATCGACTACCCAAAGTGGAGCAAATTCGTCGGGTTTTCTCAAACCTAAACGAGTGGCAACTTCCATACGAAGAGCTGATAATTGTGTTCTGGTTTTATCGGCTTTTCCGGAAAGAATTAGAATTAAATCGCCTGGTTTAGCATTGGTGATTTCGGCCCATTTTTTTAAATCGGCTTCGTCATAAAATTTATCGACGGATGATTTTAGACTTCCGTCTAATTCATATTTTACATAAACCATTCCGGTGGCACCAATTTGCGGACGTTTGATCCAATCAATCAACGCATCAATTTCTTTTCTGGAATAGGAAGCACAGCCGGGAACGGCAATTCCGACAACTAATTCGGCCGAATTAAAAACCGGAAAATCTTTGTGTTGAGCAACGGCATTTAACTCTCCGAATTTCATATCAAAACGAATATCCGGTTTGTCGTTTCCGTAGGTTTTCATGGCATAATCGTAGGTGATTCTTGGGAATTTATCTACTTCAACACCTTTAATTTCTTTTAATAAATGACGTGTTAATCCTTCAAAAACATTTAAAATGTCTTCTTGTTCAACGAATGCCATTTCGCAATCGATTTGTGTGAATTCCGGTTGACGGTCGGCACGCAAATCTTCGTCTCTAAAACACTTTACGATTTGAAAATATTTATCCATGCCGCCCACCATCAACAATTGTTTGAAGGTTTGTGGCGATTGTGGTAAAGCATAAAATTGTCCTTCGTTCATTCGACTTGGAACAACAAAATCACGAGCTCCTTCGGGAGTTGATTTGATTAAATAAGGTGTTTCGATTTCGCAAAAACCTTGTTTAGACAAATAATTTCGAACTTCCATCGATACTTTATGACGGAAAATCAAGGAATTTTTTACCGGATTTCTTCGAATATCTAAATAACGGTATTTCATTCGAATGTCTTCACCTCCATCGGTTTCGTCTTCGATGGTGAAGGGTGGAAGTTGAGCTGCATTTAAAATCGTTAATTCAGAAACTAAGATTTCAATATCTCCGGTTGGAATGTTTTTGTTTTTTGCTTCGCGTTCGATTACGGTTCCTTTTACTTGAATCACGAATTCGCGACCCAGTGATTTAGCTGCTTCAAAAACGGATTTTTCGCTGCGGCTTTCATCAAAAATTAATTGTGTGATGCCGTAACGATCGCGTAAATCTACCCAATTCATAAATCCTTTATCACGTGATTTTTGCACCCATCCGGCTAAGGTAACTTCTGTATTGATGTGCGAACTGTTTAATTCTCCGCAAGTATGACTTCTGTACATTTTGATTCGAAATTTTTTGAGTTGCAAAAGTACTATTTTGTTTGAAGAATTTAGTTTTTTTTGGGGTAAAAGGTGATGGGGGATGGGTAAAGGGGTTGAGTGAATATGATTTGTTTCAAATCTTTATCAAAATGGAACACGGATTGGATGGATTAAATGGATTTAAGCTGATTTCTTTGTTCGCAAGCGAAAATGGATTTGGATGGATTTTATTCTGCTTACTTTTTTATTTTATGACAACTCCTTACTATTAACTCCTTACTTAATTTTAATGGAACACGGATTGTCTGGATTAAATGGATTTACGCTGATTTCTTTGTTCGCAAGCGAAAATGGATTTGGATGGATTTTATTCTGCTTACTTTTTTCTATATAAAAACTTTTCTCCTAACTCAAAACTATCAACTCCAAACTTATTTTAATGGAACACGGATTGTCTGGATTTAGGCGGATTTCTTGGTTTGTGAATAGGAATTTCGCAGAATGTTGAGAATTTTTGAAGTTCCGATTACCCATTACCAATCACCTATCACCATTTTCCAATGTTAAGTTTTCATTCAATGTTACCAAATTGTTACCAAAAAGTTTTTTTAATGTAAACTTTTATGTAAATTTGTTTTGTAATTGTTAACCTGCTAAAAATTAAAGAGTATGAAAAAGTTATTTATTGCAGCAATGCTGGTAGTTTCAGGAGCATTATTTGCTCAAGATAATAAAGCAAAACACGAAGTGGTTGACCAAATGGTTAAATCAACTTTTTATCACGATAATGGTCAAGTGCAACAAGAAGGTTTTTATAAAGACGGAAAAGTGCACGGTCAATGGGTTTCTTATGACGAAAGTGGTAAGAAAGTTGCTATGGGTCAATACCAAGACGGAATGAAAGTTGGGAAATGGTTTTTTTGGACCGGTTCAGATTTAGCAGAAGTTGATTATTCTGATAGTAGAATTGCACAAGTGAAAAAATGGTCGCAAGGTGCTATTGTGCAAGTGAACAAAAATTAACTGTACCTAAACTCAACCTTAAAAAGAGCTTCATTTCTGAAGCTCTTTTTTTATTGTATTTTCTTTTTAGTACGATTTAATTCTTTAAAGGATGAAATGATTTTTTCCATTGCTACGGAATGATCTTCTTTTCGCTTTAGTTCTGTCCAATTGACAATTTGGTAATATTTTTCTAATCCTTTTATAAATCCAAATTGATAATAGACGTCAATTCCATCCACTGTTCCGCTTACGTTCATGAGTTTTGCGTCCATTCCGTTGATTTTAGTGTCTTCAAAGTTGGAGAATTTTCCATTTTTAATAGAAGCTGATAAATTATCTTTTAATAAATTAACGTGAGTTCGATATAATTTCACTAAAAAAGTTGTACAAAAAAGCAAAAGTTAGTATATTTAAAGTGCTTAT
>NZ_JBYFCC010000038.1:0-23800 GCF_057652995.1 Flavobacterium sp. T50_26 | reverse complement strand
TAAAATTAAACAAAAAAATAATGGGGTTTTAAAACCCCATTATTTTTTCTACTTACACAGTTTATGTTATAGTACCAATTATAGAATTAATAAACAGAAAACCAATTCCTAAAAAGTAGCGTATATCATTTAATTTTTAACGCAATCAATGGCTAACTTGTTTCTAATTAGCACAGTTTGCATTTTTTTATTAATTTTACTAATTCCAAAAACAAAAATGCTATGAAAAGAATATTACAATTATGTGTTTTACTGTTTGCGTCGAGTGTTTTTTCGCAAACAATAGGTCTTCAAACGTTTGCCTCCGGTTTTTCGAATCCGGTTGCCATCGTGAATGCCGGTGACGACCGTTTATTTGTGGTTCAAAAAGGAGGATTAATTCGTATTCTCAATCCAAACGGAACCATCAACGCTACACCTTTTTTAAACTTGTCATCACTAATTACTACAAATGGAAATGAACAAGGATTACTGGGTCTCGCCTTTCATCCGGATTATGAAACAAATGGCTTTTTTTATGTAAATTATACTCGAACAACCGGTGGAGCAACTGTGATTGCAAAATACACTGTAAGTTCTACCGATGAAAATAGTGGTGATCCAGCCAGTGCACAAATTTTGTTAACCATTGCTCAACCTGCAGGAAATCACAATGGTGGTTCGCTCAATTTTGGTCCGGATGGTTATTTATACATCGGTATGGGTGACGGTGGTGGAGCTGGCGATCCCAGCAATTACGGACAAAACATGAACTCGTTGCTTGGAAAAATACTTCGTATTGATGTTGATGTTGAGTCGGGATATGCTATTCCGGAAGATAATCCTTATGTGGGTATTGCAGGCGAAGATGAGATTTGGGCCGTTGGGATGCGTAACCCTTGGAAGTTCTCGTTTGACAAAGAAACCGGCGACTTATGGATTGCCGATGTGGGTCAGAATGCTCGTGAAGAAATTAACAAAATACCGCAACCGTTAACCGCAGGCTTAAATTTTGGTTGGCGATGCTATGAAGCGAATGTTCCTTATAATACCACTGGTTGCCAAGATATTTCAAACTATACTTTTCCGGTTGCTAATTATAATTTAGGAGGTGGTAATTGTGCTGTAACCGGAGGATATGTTTACAGAGGCACTACCTACCCTAACTTACAAGGAAAATATGTGTTTGCCGATTATTGTGCAGGACGAATTGGTTTTATTAATAATGCGGGTGGAGCTATAACGTGGACTACAAGTTTTGGCGTAAATGTAGATTTTACTACTTTTGGTGAAGATATAAATGGACAACTATATGTTGCTGAAACTCCCAGCGGTATTATTTCAAAAGTAATTGATACGAGTTTGGGAACGAATGATTTTCAGCAAAATGGGTTGAGTTTATATCCAAATCCGGCTGATAATTCATTTACAATAAGAAATTCTAATTTATTGAATTTAAATGAATTGACTATTTATGATTCGATGGGAAAAAGAGTTGCCAATCAAAAAATGGATGATGTAGAATTGACTACTGTTGCTATTGATAATCTTACTTCGGGATTGTATTTTGTTTCTGTTGAAGATGTGAATGGGGGTAGTTTTACGAGTAAATTGGTGGTGAACTAACCTTCTCGGAAATGGAACACGGATTGAACGGATTTGCTTTGCAAAACGCGGGTTTACGCAGATTTTGACAGCTTCGCTATAATGGATTAAAGCGGATTAGTTACTGCTAAATTATCATAAATTTTACCACGCCCTGTCTCCCTCTCCTTTGGAGAGGGCTGGGGTGAGGTTTTTTACCACAAAGAAGTTAAGGCACAAAGTTTTGGATTGCTTTTTACACGATTGTATAAAACTGTAACTGAGATTCCTCCTTCGTCGGAATGACAAGATTGCGGGGTATCCTGCGACTAATAACAGTCAACCAACAACGGACAACAGATAACCGACAACCGATAACTCACGGTGCCGGATTCGGAATCATCTCCTGTATCGCATCAATCTCTTTCAAAATCTCTTCAGAAAGAACAATTTCATGCGAATCGATATTTTCTTTTAGTTGTGCTAAGGAAGTTGCTCCAATAATTGTGCTCATCACAAACTGTTGTTGTTGCACAAAAGCCAGTGCCATTTGGGATAAAGTTAAACCATGACTATGAGCTAATTCTTGGTATAATTTTGTTGCTTTGGTTGAATTTTCAGAAGTATAGCGAGTGAAATGTGGAAACAAATCTATTCGGGAATTGGGTTGTGTTCCGTTTAAATGTTTGCCGGATAAAATGCCGAAACCTAATGGAGAATAAGCCATTAATCCGATATTTTCTCGCATACAAACTTCGGTTAAACCTACTTCAAACAACCTATTTAATAAGGAATACGGATTTTGAATCGTGGCAATTCGCGGTAAATTATGTTTTTCGCTTTCGCTGATGAACTTCATCACTGCCCACGGAGCTTCGTTGGAAACACCAATGTGCCGAATCTTTCCGGCTTTGATTAGTTCGTCATACACAGATAAAACTTCTGCAAAATTTTCATTCCAGTTCGTATCAATTTCGGTTAGACCTCTTTTACCAAACATATTCATCACCCGTTCCGGCCAATGCATTTGGTATAAATCGATGTAATCCGTTTGCAGGTTTTTCAAACTTAAATCAACTGCTTCTTTGATGCTTTTTGCCGAAAAATCAAGTGGTTTTCTGATGTATTCCATCCCACGATTGGGTCCGGCGATTTTGGTGGCGATGATTAAATCGTCACGTCTACCTCTTTTATTTAACCAACTACCAATGAATCGTTCGGTGCTTCCAAAGGTTTCTTTTCGGGAAGCGATGGGATACATTTCGGCGGTATCAATAAAATTAATTCCGCGAGAAACGGCATAATCCAATTGTTCGTGAGCTTCACTTTCGGAGTTTTGTTCGCCAAAAGTCATCGTTCCTAAACAGATTGTACTGATTTTAAGTGAGGTGTTGGGTATGGTGGTGGTTTTCATTTTTTTTCTGAGTTGCTGAGCGACTGAGATGCTGAGTGACTGAGCATTTTTAGTTAACTTAGAATTAATATTTTAATTTGAGTTGCTGAAAAGCTGAGTTGCTGAGGAGTTAAACTCGGCTACTCAGCATCTCAGCTACTCAGCAACTTTCTACAAATCATTCAACATTTTAGAGATTTCATCTAATTTCGGAGTCAAAATAATTTCAATTCTGCGGTTTTTGGCTTTTCCTTCCGGAGAATCATTTGACATTAACGGAGCAAATTCGCCACGTCCGGCAGCCGTTAAATTTTCTTTTAAAACACCTTTGTTTTCGGCTAAAATGTTCACGATGGCAGTTGCACGCTTGGTCGATAAATCCCAGTTGTTTTCGATTCCGCCACCAATTGAACCTAATATTTTATCATTGTCGGTATGACCTTCAATTAAAACGGTGATGTCGGGGTTTTGAGCGAGTACTTTTCCAACCTCAACAACGGCTCTTTTACCTTCGGTACCAACAGCCCAACTTCCGGTTTGAAAAAGTAATTTATTTTCCATTGAAACATATACTTTTCCGTTTTTTTGCTCAACGGTAAGTCCTTTTCCTTCAAAACTATTTAAGGCTTTGGAAAGTGTTTCTTTTAGTTTTCGCATGCTTTCTTCTTTGGCAGAAATCAATCCTTCCAATTCATCTACGCGTTGTGAACGATCTTTTAAATCGGCTTGCAATTTATTTAAACGTTCTTGTTCGGCTGCCAATGCTTTTTCTTTGGCATCCAATTGAGCTAATAATTCTCTGTTTTTCTTCATATTCGCCTGCAACGCTTCATCTGAATTTTTTTCTAATGCAGAATAGGAAGTTTGCAACGTTTTTAAATTATTGGAAGCGGCAGTGTAATCATTTAGTAATTTATCGCGTTCAGCTTTTACTTTTGCTAATTCATCTTGGTTTAACTTTAAATCATTTTCTAATTTATTTTTCGTTTTTTCCAAACTGTGATTTTCATCCGATAATTCACGTTGTTGCTTTTTCAAGGTGGCATATTTTCCTTCCAATTCATTGAACACTTTTTTGGAAACACATGAAGCAGACAAAGCTGCAACAAGCAGAAGTAAAGAAACTTTTTTAATCATTTTGTTATTTATTTGAGGTTTATTTTTAATCAATTTCTACTAAAATCGGGCAATGATCGGAATGTTTGGCTTCCGGAAGAATGACTGCTCTTTTTAATCGGTCTCGCATGGGTTCGCTCACCAAATGATAATCAATCCGCCAACCTTTATTATTGTTTCGGGCATTCGCACGGTAACTCCACCACGAATAATGATGAGGTTCTTTATTGAAATGACGGAAACTGTCAATGAATCCGCTATTCATAAAACCATCAATCCACTTTCTTTCAGAAGGTAAAAATCCGGAAACGGTTGCATTTCTAATCGGGTCATGAATATCAATTGCTTCGTGACAAATGTTGTAATCACCGGCAATAATTAAGTTTGGAAAATCAATTTTCAATGCATTGATATACATTTGAAAATCATCCATATATTTGAATTTATGATCTAATCGATCAATGTTTGTCCCCGATGGAAGATATAAACTCATCACCGAAAAATCTTCAAAATCGGCTCTCAGGTTTCTTCCTTCAAAATCCATTTCGGGAATTCCGGTTCCGAAAACCACATTTTTGGGCTCTGTTTTGGATAGAATGGCAACACCACTATATCCCTTTTTTTGAGCTGAAAAATAATATTGATAAGGATAGCCGGCTGCTGTGATAGCTTCTGTTGGAATCTGATCTTCAGTGGCTTTGATTTCTTGTAAACAAATGATATCCGGATTTGCCTGTTGAAGCCAATCTAAAAAACCTTTGGTTATGGCAGCTCGAATTCCGTTTACATTATAGGAAATAATTCTCATTAAAATTATTGATAAAGTTTTTCAAAAATAGGTAAAAACCTTGAGTAGTAAAACTACAATTCAATATTATAATAAATGTTTAACAACTTACAGTTTTTGTGCATTTTTTTGAATTTGATACTGTCAGAATTACTATATTTGTTACTTTCACCAAAACCACACAAACAATAAATAACGAATGGGGTTAGTTACCGCGAAAGAGGTTGCCAAAGCAATAAATGTTGACAAATACGGTTTCATTGGTACATCCATTGGTTGGTTACTGATGAAGGTATTGAAGATTTCTACGTTAAACAAAATCTACAATCGAAATAAACATTTATCGGAAGTAACTTTTCTCAACAGCATTTTGGATGAATTTCAGATTAAATTTGAGATTCCCGAAGAAGATTTAAAACGTCTCCCAAAAGAAGGTCCGTATATCACTGTTTCCAATCATCCGCTTGGTGGAATTGACGGTATTCTGTTGTTGAAATTAATGTTGGAACGCGAACCCAATTTCAAAATCATTGCCAATTTTTTATTGCACAGAATCGAACCGATGAAACCGTATATCATGCCGGTGAATCCGTTTGAAAATCATAAAGATGCTAAATCGAGTGTAGTCGGAATTAAAGAAACGCTTCGCCATTTAAGTGATGGAAAACCTTTGGGAATGTTTCCTGCCGGAGAAGTTTCCACCTACAAAGACGGTGTTTTGGTTGTTGATAAACCTTGGGAAGAAGGTGCCATTAAAGTCATCCGAAAAGCTCAAGTTCCGGTTGTTCCTATTTATTTTCACGCAAAAAACAGTCGATTGTTTTACTTTTTATCGAGTTTGAATGATACGTTCCGAACTGCAAAATTGCCTTCTGAATTATTAACGCAGAAAAAACGTGTGATTAAAGTTAGAATCGGAAAACCAATTTCTGTAGCAGAGCAAAATGAATACGAAAGCATTGAATCGTATTCAGAATTTCTTAGAAAAAAGACGTATATGCTTGCCAATGCTTTTGAAAAAGGCAACAAACTTCTGGCAGCTCCAAGTTTAAAATTTCCGAAAAGTCCGAAAGAAATTGCAAAACCGGCTAATCATGATAAAATTTTGGAAGAAATGGCAATTCTTAAAGAAAAGAGTGACTACCGTTTGTTACAAAGTAAAAATTATCAGGTATATCTGGTTACCGCCGATAAAATTCCGAATATCTTGCACGAAATAGGTCGTTTGCGTGAAATTACGTTTAGAGCTATTGGCGAAGGAACAAACGAATCACTCGACTTAGATCAGTACGACAAATATTATCATCACATGTTTTTATGGGACGATGATGCTCAAATGATTGCAGGAGCTTATCGAATGGGATTTGGTTCACAGATTTATGGGAAATATGGTATTGACGGGTTTTATTTGCATGAATTATTCCGTTTTGAGCCTGAGTTGTATGACATGATGAGCAAATCCATCGAAATGGGAAGGGCATTCATTATTGAAGCCTATCAGCAAAAACCAATGCCGTTATTTTTGTTATGGAAGGGTATTGTGCACACCACGCTTCGTTATCCCGAACACAAATATTTGATAGGTGGCGTGAGCATTAGTAATCAATTTTCAGATTTTTCTAAATCATTAATGATTGAGTTTATGAAATCGCATTATTATGACCCTTGGGTGGCTCAATACATTCATCCGAAAAAGGAATATAAAGTGAAATTGAAAGATGCCGACAAGGATTTTGTATTCAATGAAACAGAAGCCGATTTAAACAAATTTGATAAAATTATAGACGAAGTAGAACCGGGCAATTTGCGTTTGCCGGTTTTGATTAAAAAATACATCAAACAAAATGCTCGTGTGGTTGCATTTAATGTGGATCCGCTTTTCAACAATGCAGTGGATGGATTAATGTATATCAGAATATCCGATTTGCCTGAAAGCACGGTTAAGCCGGTGATGGAAGAATTTCAAGCCGAACTGGAGAAAAAAGATAAAGGTTAAAAAAGAAAAAGTCTCCAAATTTGGAGACTTTTTTGTTTTATTCTAGACCGATTTCATTTATTTCTTCGAAGGGGTTTTTTGGGTCATCTCCGTATTTATTTTTACCGCTTGTACCATCTGTAAATAAAAGAATTAACAACCAAATTGAGCCAATAAGTGGTACAAAAACAATTAAAACGTATAATCCACTTTTATTTTGATCATGCAATCTTCTTACCATTACTGCTAATCCTGGCAATAAAGTTCCTAATGCCACCAATAGATATAACGGCCCGCCTGATCCTTCATCAAAATTTAATCCTAAAAAGCTATCAATTATAAAAGCCAAAATAGCTATTAAAAGATTGACAAGAGCAAAATACCAGTATTCTGACCTTCTTGCCCTTCCACTAAAATTAGCATAGTTTTCAAAAACCACTTTTTTATACCATTGAAACATAAGTTCTTTTTAATTTTAAATCAAAAATCTAATGGTATTTAAAACCAAGGTCTTTTATTCAATTGGTACGTATTGTAAAATTCTTCGTCTGATTTGGTTAAGTAAATTATTCCTTCAATTAAACCAATTATTCCCGGAATCCAGATAATAAAAGCACCAATTAGAAAGCAAAGTGTAGCATAGCCAACAATTGAAATGGCTAATAAAATTATGCCTTCTTGGTTATAGCCAAGAATAAATTTGTGAACGCCCAGTGATCCTAATAAAATGGCTAGAATGCCTGCTAAAATCTTTTTATTTTCCTGTCTGGGTAAATTTTGATTAGGTTTATTCCAGTCTTCTGATGGTCGAGTTGTCTCCATGAAATTTGATTGATTAAGTTGAAAAATGATTATAAAAATATAAAAATTATTGAAATGCTTTGTCAATTGGCTCCCAAAGTTCAATTTTATTTCCTTCTGGGTCTAAAATCCATCCGAACTTTCCGTAATCATAAGTCTCCATATCACCAACAATTGTTACACCTTCTTGCTTTAATTTTTCTAAAAGCAGTTCTAAATTTTCTACGCGGAAATTTTGCATAAATTGTTTTTCGGAAGGAGAAAAATAGGTTGTATCTTCTGCAAACGGTGACCATTGGGTTGAACAATCGTTGCCTTCTTTGTCTTTCCACCAAAAAGTGGAGCCATATTGGTCTGTTTTTAAGCTTAAATGTTTGCCATACCATTCCACTAATTTTTTAGAATCGTTTGCTTTAAAAAAGAAGCCGCCAATTCCGGTTACTCTTTTTATTTCTGATGTTTCTTCTATTGGAAAATAGATTGCTTTGATTTTATCAACGATAACTTGTGCTAATTTTTCATGACTTTCAAACGTCCATCCGGCAATGTGTGGCGAAAGTAAAACGTTTTCGGCTTCTAATAAAGAGGTAAACGCTTCCGGTTTTTCACCTTCGAATAATTTTTCGAAGGAGAGTTTTTCGTATTCCAACACATCTAATCCGGCACCGAGAATTTTTCCGGATTCGAGTGCTTTTACTACATCGGCTGTCACAACTGCTCTTCCGCGAGCGGTATTGATGAACCAAAATGATTTGGTAAATGAATTTATAAATTGTTCATTGACCATTTTATCCGTTTCGGGTGTCCACGGAATGTGAAGCGAAAGGACATCGGCTTTTTGCTGTACTTCTTCCAACGAAACTTGTTTGGCATTTTGGTCGCCAACAAAAGGTAAAATATCATAGCATAAAACATCCACATCAAAACCACGGAGTTTTTTGGCAAATGCTTTTCCCATATTTCCATAACCGATGATTCCGACCGTTTTTCCATCCAATTCATAACCACGATGACCTTCACGGAGCCAGTTTCCGTTTTTGACAGATTGATTGGCTTGGTTTAATTTGTTCATTAACGAAAGTAACATTCCTAATGCGTGTTCGCCCACCGCATTTCGGTTACCTTCGGGAGCGGCGATGAGGTGAATGTTTTTAGAAATGGCATAGTCGCAATCGATACTTTCTAACCCTGCTCCTACTCTAGCGATAAATTCTAAGTTGGTGGCTTTATCTAAAAATGTTTTGTCGATTTTAAATCGGCTACGAATAACGATTCCTTGATAATCTTGAATTTTAGTTTCTATTTCTTCTTTAGATGAAGTATAATCCTGATGATTTTCAAAACCCATTGCTCCCAATTGCTCCCACAAAAGTGGATGATTGGAATCGAGATGGAGGATTTTTATTTTTTTTGTGTCCAAAATTTTTATCTATTTAAAACAATTATTCTTTTATTTTTTGCAACGACGTTTTAATCCCGCGAATCAACGCCGAACTAAATCCGCGATGTTCCATTTCGTTCAATCCAACAATGGTGCAACCTTGCGGCGTGGTTACTCTATCAATTAATTGTTCCGGATGAATTTTTTCTTCCAAAGCCATTTTAGCTGCTCCTTTAGCGGTTTGTGATGCGATGGCTAATGCAGTTTGAGCATCAAAACCGATTTCAATTCCTGCTTGCATAGAGGCACGGATGTATCGCAATGCATACGCAGTTCCGCACGCACCAAGAACGGTGGCGGCATCCATTAATTTTTCTTCGATGACGATGGCGGTTCCGAGGTGATTGAAAAGGGCGACGACTTGTTCGCCCGCTTCTTTGTTTTGTTCTGAAAACGAAATACAAGTGGCACTTTCGGCAAATTGAGCGGCAATGTTGGGCATAATCCGAACGATGGGATGTGCTCCTTTTGTCTTTTGTTGCAAGGTTTCCAACGAAACGCCACTGACTGCAGAAGCGATTATTTTGTTGGAAATATGGGGTAGAATTTCGTTTAAAACCGTGTCGATTTGATAGGGTTTGATGGCGAGAATAATCAAATCGGCTTGATTAATGTTTTCGATGTTGTTGGAAGAAACAGTGATTCCATTTTGAGATAAATGCTGAATTTGAGCCGTATTTCTGCGGGTAATGGTGATGCGATTTCCTTTGGAATAATTGGCTAATCCTATTGCAATAGCAACACCTAAGTTACCTCCTCCAATGATGTGAATATTCATGGCTTATGGTTTGATTTACAGTTTGTGCCCCTGATAGTAGCGGAAATCCTTTTGAAAGGCGGGCTTTGTTTTTGTTGCTCAAAAAAAGTGACTGAAAGAAGCTCTTTTTTGGGCTTACAAAAACAAGCCGGACTGAAAAAGATTGCAGCGGATAGCAGGTTTTGGCACCCTAAAAATACAAATTTTAGAATCCCAAGATGGCTTTTGCGATGGAAAAATAGATTAAAATTCCGAAAATGTCGTTGCTGGTGGTAATAAACGGTCCGGTGGCCAATGCGGGATCAATGCCGTATTTGTTTAATGTGATGGGTACAAACGTCCCAATAAGGGAGGCAATAACAATTACGGAAATGAGTGCGATGGCGACGGTGATGCCGATAATATATTCCACTCCGAGCAGAAAATGACTACCCAAAAGAAGAATGACGGAAAGAATTAGGCCGTTGAAAAGACTCAACCGCATTTCTTTATAAAGTCGTTGCCAAATGGTTCCGCCCAACGTGTTGTTTGCTAAACCTTGAACGATAATTGCGGAGGATTGAACACCTACATTTCCTGCCATTGCTGCGATTAGCGGAGTGAAAAAGAATAAAACACCGTATTCTTCCATTGCTCCTTCAAATTGTCCAGAGACTTTTACGGCGATGAATCCTCCTAAAAGTGCCAAAACCAACCAAGGAAGGCGAGCTTTTGTAAGTTCAAGAATGCTGTCATCCGCTTCAACGTCTTGCGAGATACCGGCTGCTAACTGGTAATCTTTGTCGGCTTCTTCTTTAATCACGTCGATGATGTCGTCGATGGTGATTCGACCAACCAAACGACCTAATTCATCTACAACGGGAATGGCTTCTAAGTCGTATTTTTGCATAATTCGAGCGACTTCGACATCTTTGGTATCGACTTTCACGTAATCTACTTTTGGAATGTAGACTTCGCTGATAGGTGTTTTGGTGGAAGTGGTCAATAAATCTTTGAGCGATAGACGACCTTTCAGGCGATTTTCGTCATCTACAACGTAAATCGAATGTACACGAGAAACGTTTTCAGCTTGTATTCGCATTTCTTTTACACACGTGAGTACGTTCCAGTTTTCGTTGACTTTCACGAGCTCTTTTCCCATTAAACCTCCGGCAGAATCTTCGTCGTAACGCAACAAATCGACAATGTCTTTGGCGTGTTCAACGTCTTCCAACTCAGAGATTACTTGCTCTTTTCGCTCTTGTGGAAGTTCGGCAATAATGTCGGCCGCATCATCGGTGGAAAGTTCGTCTAACTCTTCAGCAATTTCTTTTGGCGTTAATTTTCGAAGGATTTTTACACGAACTTCTTCATCTAATTCGAGAAGAATTTCGGATGTTTTTTCGGAATCTAACGTGTTAAAAATGTAAATAGCTCCGTAATCATCGAGTTCTTCCATGATTTCGGCAATATCAGCATAGTGGATTTCTTGAAGCAAGTCGAGAAGTTCCTGCTCCTTATTTTCCTTAATTAATTGCTCAATTTGACTGAGAAATTCTCTGCTGATTTTAAACTCCATCGGCGGCTATTTTTTGCGTGAGTTCGATAAATTGTTCAACCGAAAGTTGTTCCGGTCTGAGGTCAAAGATACTATCTTCTTTTAAATTATCAGACAGTTGGTATGTTTTTAAACTGTTACGAAGTGTTTTTCTACGTTGGTTGAAAGCGGTTTTCACCACAGTAAAAAATAATTTTTCGTCGCAAGGCAATTGATAGTTTTCTTTTCGTTTTAAACGTAAAACACCTGATTTAACTTTCGGTGGCGGTGTAAAAACGTGTTCTGAAACAGTAAAAAGGTATTGTGCTTCGTAAAAAGCTTGGGTTAAAACGGATAGAATTCCGTAGGCTTTTGTTCCCTTTTTTTCGCAAATGCGTTCAGCAACTTCCTTTTGAAACATCCCTGAAAATTCAGGAATTTGGTTTCTCAACTCCAACGTTTTAAAAACAATTTGGGTAGAAATATTGTAGGGAAAATTTCCAATGATAGCAAAGGGCTCGGTTCCTAAAACTTCTGATAAATTGTATTTTAGAAAATCTTTTGAAATGATTTTTCCGTCTAATTTTGGATAGTGGCTTTGCAAATACGTCACTGATTCTGTATCAATTTCAATCACGTAAGTTGTAATGGGTTTTTCGAGCAGGTATTTGGTTAGCACACCCATTCCCGGACCTATTTCCAAGACGTTTCGATATCCTTCCAACGTGAGTGAATCGGCTATTTTTTGGGCGATGTTTTCATCGTTTAGAAAATGTTGACCGAGGTGTTTTTTTGCTCTTACTTTATCCATTTTTGTGGTGAGGTGCTAAGTTGCTGAGTAACTGAGATGCTGAGATTTACTGCAGTGCAGATTTCGGGAAATGTTCACTGATGACTTGCAATTCTGTTCGAAATGCCAGCATTTTATCAGCAAAAAGAGCGAGTCCTTCTTGACGTAAACGTGGAGCGTCTTCACGGTAATAGCTCTCCAATTTTTCTTTGTTTTCTGCGGTGTATTGAATGGAATAGGTCGTACTGCCTTCTTCTTCCACTAATACTTTTACCATTCGGGCAGAAGTGAATTTTCCGGTGGCCAAAACGTCACTGATGTGTTTGCTTTGCATCCAATGCAGCCATTGGTCGTGAACGGATTGATCGATGTTGATGGTTACGTTGTATAAAATCATAGATTGTTTTTAAGAAAATCTCAGCTATTGTTCATACGAAAGAGGAACGGCTGAAGAAACTTTATATTATAAATTTGAATCGCCACGAAGCTGCCTGAAATTCTTTCGGGCTTCGACAAAATGAATGCTGTCTTGGTGATTAAAAAGAACGGCTTCGTATAATGGTTTTGCTTTTTCGGGTTGACTAAGATGCTTGTTGTAGATTTCTGCCGAGAAAAATAAAGCTTCATCACGGTAAATGCTTTCCGGATGATTGTCAATAATTTGTTGGTAGAACGACAAGGCGTTGTTGTAATCTTTTAATTCTTGGTAGGTTTGTCCAATTCTGAGAATTGCTTCGTCTTCAATTTCTTCACCTTTATGATCTTTCAAAATTTGCTGAAATTGAGTCAATGCTTCTTGATTTTTATTTTGATATAAGTAAAAATCGCCTTTGGAGAATTTTTTTAAAGCAGTTCGTGTGGAATCTGCGACAGTGTTGTCGTTGATTAGCAGAAATAATTCCAAAGCATCATTCGCAATAAGCTGCGTGGAAGCTGATTTTAATACTTTTAACTGCGTTAACGCCCAATCAAAATCGGCTTTAAAATAACTGGTTTTGGCGGCTTTCAAACTGGCTTCGTGACCCAAAACGTCATTTTTTAAATCTTCTTCAATTTGTGAATAATACAACAACGCTTGATTGAATTTTTCTTCATACAATAAAATATCTGCCAATTCCATTTTGGCTTCCGCTAATTGGAATTTGTTTAACGGTAGCTCCATTGCTTTTTGCAAAACTAACTTTCCTTTTTCGGGATTGTTTTGATAAAAGGCCAAAAATTCTGCTTGTAACCGTTGTAAAGCCAACGAATACGGACTAACGCCATATTGTTTCAATAAAAGTTCTATTTCAGTTTCAATTTTAGTATAATCTGCTTCTTTAGCTTTTTCAATTTTAATTCGCATCAAATACTCTTGTGCAAAAATCTGTAAATCTAAATCTTGAGTATTTTCTAAAATAAACGACAGAATTTCACCGGCAATTTCATCTTCATTCTCTTCAATAGCTAATTCGGCTAAATTGACAATGTTTGAAAAAGAATCCGGTTCTCTTTTATAAATGGCTTTTTCCTGAATAAAAGCTTTTCCATATTCTTTTTGTTGTACGAAAAACCAGCTTAACATTTGATTCCAAAAGAGATCTTGGTTTTTTTGAACCTTTACCAACAAAGCTTTTCGAAGCATTTCATTAAAAGAATCTCCCGCTTCATCATTCATAAATCGAGTCAATTGATTTTGAACCATGACGCTGTTTTGCGGATTTTCATACATTTCTTCCAAATACTTTTCAATCATCATGTCTTGCTTGCCCATTTGCCCGTAAACTTGAGCCATTTGATAATTAAATTTGTATTTTGGGTCTAATGAAATCGCTGTTTGATAGGCCTGCAAAGCATAGTCTAATAACACTTTCTTTTCAAAAGAAGAGGCTATTCCATACACATTCGAAGGATTTTCTTTTATTTTTTCGATGGCTATTTTATAATTCAAATCGGCTTTTTCCTGATTTTTTTGGAGCTGAAAATTGTATCCCAATTCCACATACAAATTCGCCATGTTGAACTTGGTCAATCGTTCCTGAAGAGCAGTTTCCGCCTTATCAAACTGCAGCAATTGTTGGTAACAATCAACCACTCGAAGAAAGTAAATTCCGTTAGAGGGTTGGGTTTTCAAAAGTTCTTGATAACTAAGCAATGCTTTTTCAAATTCGCCTCGTTCATAATAGTTCTGTGCCAATTGTTCATTTTGCGATGAAACAATTGACGAGCAAATCAGAAAGAGTAGAATAATAAATTTGTGCATAGCGTTTAAAAAACAATGTACTAAAATAGCTTTTTTTGGCCAATTAGTACATTGATTGTATAAAGATTAACTTTTTTAATTGATTATGTCGAATCCGGTGTACGGACGCAAAACTTCAGGAATCACAATTCCATCCGGAGTTTGATAATTTTCAATGATTCCGGCTAAAACTCTTGGCAAAGCCAATGAACTTCCGTTTAACGTGTGGGCCAATTGGTTTTTTCCGTCTTTATCTTTAAAACGCAACTTCAAACGATTGGCTTGAAACGTTTCAAAATTAGAGACAGAACTGATTTCCAACCAACGGTCTTGAGCGGTTGAAAACACTTCAAAATCATAGGTTAAAGAGGATGTGAAGCCCATGTCGCCACCGCATAAACGCAAAATTCGGTACGGCAATTTCAACTCTTGCAACAAGGTTTTTACATGCTCTACCATTCCATCTAACGCTTTATAAGAATTATCAGGATGCTCGATACGAACAATTTCTACTTTGTCAAACTGATGTAAACGGTTTAAACCACGCACGTGAGCTCCATATGAACCTGCTTCTCTTCTGAAACAAGGAGTGTAGGCTGTGCACAAAATCGGTAATTCATTTTCGTTTAAAATTACATCGCGGAACAAATTCGTAACCGGAACTTCAGCAGTTGGAATTAAATATAAATCATCAATCCCAGCATGGTACATTTGTCCTTCTTTGTCTGGCAATTGTCCGGTTCCAAAACCGGATGCTTCGTTTACCAAATGCGGCACTTGGTATTCTTGGTAACCCGCTGCTGTATTTTTATCTAAAAAATAAGCGATCAACGCACGTTGAAGTCTTGCTCCTTTTCCTTTGTAAACCGGAAAACCTGCACCAGTGATTTTTACACCTAATTCAAAGTCGATGATGTCATATTTTTTCACTAAGTCCCAATGTGGCAAAGCACCTTCGTGCAAAACCGGAATATCACCTTCTTGATGAACGGTTAAGTTATCTTCAGGCGTTTTTCCTTCCGGAACGATGTCGGCCGGCGTGTTTGGAATTTTATATAATTCTTCGGAAAGAGAAGTGGTAAATACTTCTAATTTTTCAGACAATTCTTTACTTTTCTCCTTTAATTGAGCTGTTTTTTGTTTGACGATTTCTGCTTTTGCTTTTTCGCCCGATTTCATCATTTCGCCAATTTCTTTCGAAAGAAGATTGGATTCAGCCAGAATATTGTCTAATTCTACCTGAGTAGCTCTTCTTTTTTCATCTAAATCTAAAACCGTTTCTACTAAATTGTTGGCATCTAAATTTCTTTTAGCCAATGCTTTAATCACTTTTTCTTTATTCTCACGAATAACAGCCAATTGTAACATAATAATTGTTTTTTTGCGAAGGCAAATGTACATAAATGTTTTGGAACGAAAAGAACAGTTTCTGAAAATCAAAAAGGTTTGAACAAATGCTAAAAAACAGAAAGAAATATGATAAATCAATACAATTTTCTACATTTGGCAATCAATTTTTAAATAAAATGAATAAAATCCTACTATTTTTATTTCTTTTTGCAAGCTTTTCAATTACCGCACAAGATTACCTGAACGAAATAAATGAAATTGCAGAAGCCGAATTAAAATCTTCTTCGTCTACTTTTGATATTCAAGTAAATCCGAATACGCTTAATTATGATGTAATTTATCATAGATTAGAATTTGAAGTTGATCCGGCAGAATATTTCATCAGCGGAAATGTTACGACCGATTTTGTTGCGTTGGAAAACATGAATTCGATTACGTTTGATTTAGGAAGAATTACCAATACAAATAACCCCTACTTTTCAAGCAGAATAACAGTAGGTGCTGTAATGATGAACAATCAATCGTTGTCCTTTATTCACGATGCAAACAGCAAAGAACTTGTTATCACATTTCCAAATACTATTTCTTCAGGAACAACTAACACTATTTCAATAAGTTATGCAGGTGCTCCAGACACAGCCGAAGAAGGTTTCTCTATTGATGAGCATAATGGTGTTCCTGTTTTATGGACTTTGTCTCAACCTTTTGGTGGAAGAGATTGGTGGCCATGCAAACAAGATTTGAATGATAAAATAGATTCAATTGATGTTTTTATAACGGCTCCTTCGCAATATGTTAGTGTGGCAAATGGTGTGCAACAAAGTGTAATTGATAACGGAAATGGCACAAAAACAACCCATTTTCAGCACAATTATAAAATTCCGGCTTATTTGATTGCTATTGCAGTGACGAATTATACTGTATTTACCCAACAAGCAGGAACAGCTCCCAACGAATTTCCAATTGTGAATTATATTTATCCGGAAAATGCATCATCCACTCAAAATAGTTTGGCGGTTACACTTCCCATCATGGATTTGTTCGAAGAATTGTTTGAAACCTATCCGTTTGCGAGTGAAAAATATGGTCATGCACAAACCAATATTGGCGGCGGAATGGAACACACCACCGTTTCGTTTATGGGAAGCTTTGGTCGAAATCTAATTGCTCATGAGTTGGCTCACCAATGGTTTGGTAATAAAGTAACGTGTGGAACCTGGAAAGATATTTGGTTGAATGAAGGTTTAGCAACCTATTTATCCGGTTTGGTTGTAGAAGATTTTGATGGCCCGGCAAGTTTTGTAAATTGGAAAACAAATTTAATCAACAACATCACTTCGTCTAACTCGGGTGCGGTTTATTTAAATAATTTTGAGGCAACCAATGTAGGCAGAATTTTCAGCAGCCGCTTGAGTTATAACAAAGGTGCGATGGTTGCTCACATGTTACGTTGGAAAATAGGCGATGAAAATTTCTACCAAGGGTTAAAAAATTTCTTAGCCGATCCACTTTTAGCTTTTGGATACGCAGTAACAGATGATTTACAAATGCATTTGGAAGCTACTTCGGGAATGGATTTAACGGAGTTTTTTGAAGATTGGGTCTACGGACAAGGTTTTCCCTCTTATGATGTTTCGGTTGGAAACAGTGGTAACAACCAAGTAGCAGTTTATTTAAACCAAAATCAATCGCATCCAAGTGTAAGTTTCTTTGAAATGCCTGTGGAAATAAGAGTGTATGGCTCTAACGGTCAGACTTTTGATTTTGTAGTTGAACATACAACAAACGAACAAGAGTTTATTGTGAATGTTCCGTTTACGATTGTTGATTTTGAATTTGACCCGAATAAACACATTATTTCAAATTTTAATACCGCTACGTTAGGATTAAATGATGTTGATTTGGCAAATATGATTCAGTTATATCCTAATCCTGCTTCAACGAAATTAACTATTCAAGTTCCTGAAACCATTAACTTTGAAAAAGCAATTATTTTTAATCATTTAGGTCAACAAATTAAAGAAACTAACAATTCAAATAGTGACGTTTCAGAACTTTCCAGCGGGATTTATTATATTAGCTTACTTACTTCCGAAGGAACTTTTCATAAAAAATTTATAAAAAACTAACTCCATTTAACAAAATCAATTCAATTGTAAAGTGAAAACCTTACTTTTGTGCACGATTTTGAAATTTAAAACACATCAATGGAAACATTAATTCAAATAGCACAATTAATCTTGTGTCTTTCTTTTTTGGTAATACTGCACGAATTAGGTCATTTTTTACCCGCTAAATACTTTAAAACAAAAATTGAAAAATTCTATCTTTTCTTTAACCCTTGGTTTTCTTTAGTTAAGAAAAAAATCGGTGAAACCGAATACGGTATCGGATGGCTCCCAATGGGCGGTTATGTAAAAATTGCCGGAATGATTGACGAAAGCATGGACAAGGAGCAATTGAAACAAGAACCTCAACCTTGGGAATACCGAAGTAAACCGGCTTGGCAACGTTTAATCATCATTATGGGTGGTGTGATTGTGAATTTCTTTCTGGCTTGGATTATTTATGCCTGTCTTTTCATTAATCATGGAGATAATTTTATTGATAATTCAAAAATCACCCACGGAATTGCAGTGGATTCTGTTGGAACAATTCTAGGTTTAAAAAACGGTGATCAAATTTTGAAAGTAGATGGTAAATCACAAGCAAAATTTGAACAATTGCCATTGGAAATTTTATTTGGAGATGATATTACGGTTCTCAGAGATGGAAAAGAAGTAACATTTGATTTGTCTGATGAAGGGAAACGTGACGTAATTAAAAGAGCAGGAAAGAACTTTCTGTCTGCTCGTGAAGAAACAGTAGTTGATTCGATAGTTCCCGGAATGCAAGCCGATATAGCCGGATTGAAAAAAGGCGATAAAATTGTAGCGGTTAATGACAAAAACACCGCTTATTTTGACGAGTACAATACAGCTATCGCTCAACATAAAAACGACTCAGTTAATCTAAAAGTCATAAGAGGAAACGAAACGTTGGTCATTAAAGCCAAAACAACTGCAGAAGCTAAACTTGGTTTCTCAAATCGTTTTAAAACGTTGGAAGAGGCTTATGTAACGAAAGAAGTTTCGTTTGCACAATCTATTCCGGCCGGATTTAACAAAACGATTTCTACCTTAACCGGACAGATAAAACAATTTAAAGTAATTTTTAATACCAAAACAGAAGCCTACAAACAAGTGAGCGGTCCGTTGCGAATGTTTAAAATCTTTAAACCAACGTGGGATTGGACATTCTTCTGGTCGTTTACAGCGATGTTTTCGGTGTGGTTGGCATTCTTGAATGTGCTTCCGATTCCGGGATTAGATGGTGGTCATGCGGTATTTATTTTGATTGAAATGATTACCCGCAAAAAACCAACTGAAAAAACATTAGAAGTAGCCCAAACAATCGGAGTGGTTATCTTGCTGACATTGATGGCATTAGTATTTGGTAACGATATCTGGCATTTGGTTACCGGAAAATAATAAAATAAAATGTGTAAAAAAGTGAAGTTTTTGTTTGGATAAATCATTTTTCGCTTTATATTTGCACTCGCAAAAAAGGTTATATACCTTCCTCCTTAGCTCAGTTGGTTAGAGCATCTGACTGTTAATCAGAGGGTCCTTGGTTCGAGCCCAAGAGGGGGAGCTACTAGAGAAAAGACTTCACAGAGATGTGAGGTCTTTTTTGTTTTATTAGGTTAAACATAGGTTAAACAAATAGTTATTTTTATAAATTTGTTTATGCAACTATTTAAAGAATCTACAAAATTTAAACCTTTACTCTTCTTTGAAACCTTCCTGAATAAGGAAACTTTGATGAAGTATGAGGATAATTTTTATAACCATACAAATAACTCACAAGTAAATTATAGAGAACAAGGTTTTATAGAATACTACAAAGACTCTTATAAGCTTAATGAACCAGTTACACTAGTAAGAGTTTATTTTAAAGATTATTTCGAGATGTTTTTGACAACTCAAGTAACTAAAACTCTTTCTTTAATAGAAATAAGAACTGATGATTTAGATTATGATATCACTAAGATTAATTTTTTTATTACTAATATACAACAAAAAATGCATTTCATTAAGAAATGCATTAGTGGGTATTTTTAATAATATGAAGACTATTTGTTGAGGAGCTTCTCTAAATAAGCAACTTTGTCCTTTTCTGCTTGAAGTAAAGCTTTATAAAGTTCTTTATTTTCTTCAAAGACTTCTATTAATTTCTCTATTGGATTAAATGTGGGTTGATAATTAAATAAGGCTCCATTATCATGATTATGAACAGTGTTACCAATAATATTAAAAACAGCTTCTTCTGAAAAGTTCTTTAAAACTTCGGTGTTTACATCCAACGCTTTCGCAATTTCTTGCAATTTATCATCCTCAATACTTTCACTATTCTCAATATTCGAAATCGTCTGTTGGCTTACACCAATAGCAAAGGCCAAAGCTTCTTGCTTCATTCCTCTAAGTTCACGAATGCGGCTAATGTTCCGCCCGATGTGTTTGGGTTTGGCTGTTGTATTCATAAGCCAAATATATAAAATTGTTTGCAATCATCCATGTCCAAAAAGGAAAAAATGAGTGGTAAAATACAAAACTAAGCTGGTAAATAACCAATCCACGTGGTACACTTCAGCAGAGGGGCTGCCCAATCTAGTGCAAATAGCCCAAACCATAAAAACAAAATCCGTCAAAACCCGTTCCATCCGCCCAACCTGCCTGCCGGAAGGCAGGTCCGTGGCCCAACAAAAAAAACGAAGCGTCTTCGTGCCCCTAGCGACCCTCTTTGCGACCTTTGTGGTTAAAAAAACCAAGCGAAGCGTCCCTTCTGTGCCTTCCGTGAGAAACAAAAAAGCGAAGCGTCCTCCTTTCCAGTAAAAAAAATTCCTTCAAAAGAAAATATCCCACAAAACGAATCCCCTCTAATCCAAATATAGCGAAGCTATCAAAATCCGCATAAATCCGTCCCATCCGCCCAACCTGCCTGCCGGCAGGCAGGTCCGTGTCCCATTTAAAGCGAAGCGTCTTAGTGCCCTTTGCGACCTCCTTCGCGTCCTTTGCGGTTAAAAAAAACCAAGCGAAGCGTCCATTCTGTGTCTTCAGTGCCTTCCGTGAGAAAAAAAACTTCTACTGTAACCTGACACGAGCCCAAAGGCCAACTGGCGGAGCAAACCTGAACCCCAACCCGTACGTTACCAACTCCAATTAGTACAATACAACCCTCCATAGTTCCCTACCGCACTCACCCTCCATAACTTAGCCACAAAATCACAAACTATGAACACAAAACTAGACACATCAAAAACCGCTTCGCTACCTCAACCGGTCGTAGAGCAAATACACTTTTTATCCAAACAACAAGCCGTCGAGGCAATGTTTGTTAGCACAATCATAGGAAGTAATCACCCTTGCGTAATGGTACTTCTAAACAATGAGGCCAATGCCGCCAAATGGCAAAAACAAAAGTGGGTCAAAAAAGCCTACCACAAACACGGAGTCACGGTTCTTTTTATCAGTCATAGCATTATGCTTTCACACCAACGCCAAGGTACCTTGTTTTTAAACTACCATACTCAGCCCGAAAAAGCCATTTATAAAGCAGAGGGAGTCGAGTTCAAAACGAAACCGTACCGCAAAACCCTAAAAAAATTCAAAAAATGGAAAGAAACCTATTTCCACGACCAAGACCTCTTTTTAACTGAAGCTAAAAAAGCAGAGAAAGAAGACGCAATTCTCACAGTGTTCAATCTATTCCATTCACTATATGCCCACCATCTATTCCATATAGAATGGCTGCTCTTTGGTTCGACATGCACCGAAGAAGGACTCACCCAACGTTTATTGCGTTTGTCTTGCTACAGCACTGCCATCTCAAAAGCATTTGTAAAAAAAACAGCCACGTCCTTCTACCTAATCGAAGTGCTGGAATACTCTAAGAGAGCAGACGATTGCAGTATGCTCGAAACAGAATTCCTGGCTGCCATCCAAGCAAACGAGACGCTATTGTGCGAGATCACGATCAATTTGTGTAAACAACTCAAAAATGGAGCAAAAGAAAAGGTAAAAAAGCAAAAAACATTCCCATCCAAACCAAACTACGATAACCCCAAGCTTCTCCAACTTTTCACAGACAATCCCAATATTGAATCCATCTACGAATACAATCGGGTAGAAGTCCAGCAATCAAATCAAACCGTTCGTTCCATTCGCTACTGGTTCATCATAGGTGAAGGAATTAGCAATCATCAACTGGCTAATTGGTTCGATACAGTAAAAAAACAAACGAAAGGAGAAATAGAAATCATACCAATCGCACACAACCGTACGTGGATACAAAGACGTTTATACATGAACCAACTCTTTATGCAAAAAGTCATGCAACAAGAATTCAGTATCTATGAACGGGATGCAACGTTAGCTCAAATCCATTGGCATGTACCCTATACAGCCGACTATCCCGATTTATGGTTGTACTGCGAAAAATGTTATAATCTACAGAATGCAATGCGTTTATTGTCCGTTGATAGTCAAAAAAATAACGTTGAAGCATGGAGCTTGCTCTTAAGTAGTTTTATAGTCCGCACTTGTCAGGTGCTAATCTATGCAAAATGGAGTTATTATCCCAACAACCTGCCCATCTCTATTCTATGGCGTTTAGGCGAATTGGCAGATAGTAACGTCCAACGGATGCAGTACCTGATTCATAAACTAAGTTTCGATTGGTTTAATTTTATAACCCACCACCTAAATCCTTATCATACTTCTCAATTCATCCAAGAATCCGACCTCTCGATCCTGCACGAAATCGCAACAGAAATCGCAAAAATACTTGAAGCCGCACAACGAGAAGAACAATAAATCTGCACAATTGACTCATTGACTCATTGACTCATTGTCCCATTGCTACATTGTCTAATTGCCTCATTGCCTCATTGACACATATATACATGTACACACAATACTTCAACACCTCGTCTCCCCCTCCTACGGAGAGTCCCGATAGCTATCGGGAGGGGGGGGGAGGAAAAACACAATCCGTATAAATCCGTCCCATCCGCCCAACCTGCCTGCCGGCAGGCAGGTCCGTATTCCAAAAAAAACCAAGCGAAGCGTCTTAGTGCCCTCCGCAACCTCCTTTGCGTTCTCTGCGGTAAAAAAAACCAAACAACGCGTCCCTTCTGTGCCTTCCGTGAGAAACAAAAAAAGCAAAGCGTCCTCCGTGCCCTCCGCGACCTCCTTCGCGACCTTCGCGGTTAAAAAAGCCAGTAAACTCTTTTATTCCTTAACTATCAAAATCCGTAAAAATCCGCCTAATCCGTGGCCAAAAAAAAAGCAATCGAAGCTTCCTCCGCAAACACCTTTCCCATTAAAACACCTCTCCTAAACAACAGACAACCGACAACAGACAACCGACAACAAAAAAAAGACCACTCCAAAGAGCAGTCTTTTCTAACTAACAAGCACTGTATGGCAAATAAAAATCAAGTCCACCGCAGCCGGGTATCGGCAAATAAATAAATCAAAAATGATTTAGCTGAATCGATCAAAAACACAAATCCCAACCCAACGATAGAACAAGACAAAACTAACCACCTCAAGACAACTACACAAACAAAGCACTACCGAATTCCCGAATTTGGGGTACTGAATTCTAGAATCCAACACCCAAAACAACAATCTTAAACAACAAACAATCAGGAAGATAGCTCTCAAAACCAAAAAAAACAACAACTTCAAAACAAGAAACGAATTCACACCCAAAAAAGGTAAATTTTTAACACCAAACAACCCAAAAATAGCCCTGTCGTATAGTTATTTTAGGTCACGCCAGTCAGACAACCAACAACCAACAACCGACAACGAACAACCAACAACAGACAACTGTATAGTAAGAGTAAGATTAAAAAGTATAGTTGTATAACTAGTATAGTATTTATGTAGTAATCTATATAGTTAATTTAGGATGTCTTGTCCTAAAATAGCTATACACAAAAAAATGTATATGGAAAACCCAGAACAAGAAATTTATGCTTC
>NZ_JBYFCC010000037.1:0-25334 GCF_057652995.1 Flavobacterium sp. T50_26 | reverse complement strand
TAAGCACTTTAAATATACTAACTTTTGCTTTTTTGTACAACTTTTTTAGTGAAATTATATCGAACTCACGTTATTTAGTTCTTTTTAAACTAAATAATGATTAAACACAAAACCAATTCACCCTTTCACTCAACACGAAAGGGTTTTTTTATGCAAAAACCTCTCAAAAACGTAAACGTTAGCGTCATGAACCTAAACGTTTACATCTTTTACGTGAACGATGGCATCAACTACGTAAACGTTCACATCAGCAACGCCAAATTATACGTCATACTATGCCAAATTTAGCATCAGGAACGTAAACGTTTACATCAACAACGCCAACGTTCACGTAAATAACGTAAACGTTGGCGTTTTTAGCGAAAATCATTCTTTTTTTTAATACATAGCATTTATAATTCTAATTATATTTGTATGTTTTATTCTAATAAATAGTAAATGAAAGGACCTGAATTTTTAAAGTATGTCAATCCAGTGTTAATTATACTCCAGGAGAATGGTGGTGCTGGTAACTCTTCTAGTGTAATTGAACAAGTTATTGAAAAATTAGGTATATCGGAAGAAGAGCTTGAAGAAACCACTTCAAATGGTCAGTCAAGGATAAGAAATCAAATTCAGTGGGCAAGATTTTATTTGTTCAAATCAGGTTTAATTGATAATTCTCAAAGAGGCATTTGGAGATTAACCAATGAGGGTTTGGAAAAAAAGCTTTCTGAAAATGATGTATATTTATTGTTTAAAGGAGTTCAAGAGAGTGTCAAAAAAACACCTATATCAAATCCCAAAAAAATAGAGTTAAAATTTGAAGAAAATACAACTGAAGATGAAGAACACTCGTTAGGATTGTTAAATTTAATTCAATCTATACCTGCACATGGCTTTGAGAAATTATGTAAAAGATTATTAACTGAAATAGGAATAAATGATATAACTGTTACTGGAGGTTCAGGAGATCAAGGTATAGATGGAAAGGGTTTGGTTAAACTAAATGATGTTGTTAGTTTAAACATAGTTTTTCAATGTAAAAGATATAAAGAAACAGTTTCTCCTCATCATGTTCGAGACTTCAGAGGTGCTATGCAAGGAAGGGGTGAAAAAGGTTTGATTATTACTACTGGAAGATTTACTAAAGAAGCTAAAAATGAAGCCAATAGAGATGGAGTAACCCCTATAGAATTAATTGATGGAAATAGATTAGTCGAACTATTTGAAAAACATCATTTAGGTTTAAAGCCTGTAACAGTTTATGAAATTGATTATGAGTTTTTCAAAGGATTTAATTGAGTTATGAGGATTGATAATTAAATACTAAAGCTTTTCAACTATTTTCGCATTTTTGTCATTCCGACGCAGGAGGAATCACATTAAGATAATAAATTAAAGAAGCAATTATAATGTGATGTTTCCTTCGTCAACATGACAAAAAACAGAAATGGTTTGTCATTCCGACGTAGGAGGAATCACATAAAGAGAATAAATTTAAGTAAAGAAAATTATAATGTGATGTTTCCTTCGTCAACATGACAAAAGTTAACTTTGTTTTACAATAGAATGAGGAATCACGCAACGCCACACAAAATAAATAAACAATCTGCCATGAACAATACAATGATAGAATATAATGAAGGACATCATACGTATTATGTTTACATCATTACAAATAAATACAGGTCAACTTTTTATATTGGTATGACAAATAATTTAGGACTAAGATTGCAACAGCACAAAGAAAATATAGAAAAAGGAATTAAAACTTTTGCAACAAAATACAATATTGAATTTTTAGTTTATTATGAAAAGTTTACTTGGATTGAAGAGGCTATAGCAAGAGAGAAAGAAATAAAAGGCTGGAGAAGAGATAAAAAGATAGAATTAATTAAATTGTTTAATGATAATTTCGAGTTTTTAAATAGTAAATTCATTAAAGATTATGTGATTCCTCCTGCGTCGGAATGACAAAAAACGAGTAGTGTAATAAAGAAATAAAACCCAGAACCATGAACCTCAAAAACTCCCAACTCGAAGTAGACAACTGGATAAAAAACCACGGCGTTCGTTATTTCAACGAATTAACCAATATGGCTCAACTGACCGAAGAAGTAGGAGAGGTGGCCCGAATAATTGCCCGTAGATACGGCGAACAATCCGAAAAAGAAAGCGACAAAAACAAAGACCTTGGCGAAGAATTAGCCGATGTGGTTTTTGTAGTTTTGTGTCTCGCCAACCAAACCGGAATCGATTTGCAAGCCGCATTTGACAAGAAATTAGATATAAAAACCAATCGCGACCACGATCGTCATCAAAACAACGAAAAATTAAAATAGAATTACGTTTTGAGTATTACGTAGTAAGACCTAAGACAATATAAATTTGAATTAAATTATGAATTGGATTCTCCTAGTTATAGCCGGATTATTCGAAGTAGCATTCGCAACCTGTCTTGGCAAAGCCAAAGAAACCTCAGGAACCACGATGTGGATTTGGTATGGCGGATTTTTAATTTGCCTCACCATCAGTATGCTGCTTTTAATAAAAGTCACCAAAGAATTACCCATCGGAACCGCTTATGCGGTGTGGACAGGCATTGGAGCCGTAGGCAGTGTATTGGTCGGAATCTTTGTTTTCAAAGAACCCGCGACTTTCTGGCGAGTGTTTTTCATCAGCACCCTAATCATCTCAATTATCGGACTAAAAGTTGTCACTAAATAATGAATTTAAAATTAACCTATAACCCGCAATCCGCAACCCGCAACCTTCAATTAAAAATCACCGGTTCCAAATCTGAAACCAATCGATTATTATTGTTACAAGCACTATATCCAAACATCAAATTAGAAAACACCTCCAATTCCGATGATAGTGAAGTAATGCTCAAAGCATTGGAAAACCCGCAACCCGCAACCCGCAACCCGCAATATATAGACATCCACCACGCCGGCACCGCCATGCGATTCCTTACTGCTTTTTTCTCCATTCAAGAAGGAAAAGAAGTCATCCTAACAGGATCATCCCGAATGAAAGAACGACCAATTAAAATTCTTGTCGATGCATTAAACCAGTTAGGAGCCCAAATCACATACGAAGAAAATGAAGGCTTTCCGCCCATCAGAATCAAAGGAAAAAAGTTAACCCAAAATAAAGTTTCGCTTCCGGCAAACGTTAGTAGTCAATATATTTCCGCCTTATTATTAATCGCCCCAAAACTCGAAAACGGTCTAGAACTCAACCTCGAAGGCGAAATCACATCCATTCCCTACATCAATATGACATTGGCTTTGCTCACCGAAATCGGCGTTAAAACATCCTTTGAAAATAGTATCATAAAGGTTAACCCGCAACCCGCAACCCGCAACCCGCAACCATTAACCATTGAATCCGATTGGTCCTCCGCATCTTATTGGTACTCAATAATCGCCCTATCCGAAATCGGCACACAAATCACCCTTTCTAGCTACAAAAAAAACAGCCTACAAGGTGATGCTGCCCTAGTCGAAATCTACAAAAGTTTCGGAGTAGAAACCGATTTTCAAAATAACACAATCCTTTTACGCAAAACAGATAACCCGCAACCCGCAACTTTCAACTCGCAACTAAACAATTCCCCCGACATTGCCCAAACCATCGCCGTAACCTGTTTCGGACTCGGCATCGGCTGCCACCTCACAGGATTACATACCTTAAAAATAAAAGAAACCGACCGATTAGAAGCTTTAAAAACCGAACTATCAAAATTCGGAGCAACCATATCAGTTACTAATGATAGTCTGACCTTACAACCTTCAGAAAAAATAATTGAAAACGTTTCCATCGCAACCTACCAAGACCACCGTATGGCTATGGCTTTCGCACCACTTGCCCTAAAAGTTCCCATCACCATCCAAAATGCCGAAGTAGTCTCAAAATCATACCCCACTTTTTGGGAAGATTTAAAAAACTTCGAATTTCAGATTGCAGAATAAAACCAAAATTCCACAATAAATTCATCTCAGAAACTCAGTCTCTCAGCCACTCAGCGACTTATTAAAAAAAATAAACCTCAAAACACTTGACAACCCCTATCTCACAATCGTATATTTGCAACCGTTTGGAATTCATCAAATCTATTTCTGAATTCTAAATTCTAAATTCTTATCTATGAAATTATCTCATTTTCAATTCAATCTTCCAACAGAATTATTGGCTGAATACCCTGCAGAAAACCGTGACGAATCGCGTTTAATGGTTATCGACAGAGCAAAAAAAACAATCGAACATAAAACATTCAAAGACATCATCAACTATTTTGACGATGGCGATGTGATGATTATGAACAACACCAAAGTTTTCCCGGCCCGTCTTTACGGAAACAAAGAAAAAACAGGTGCAAGAATCGAAGTGTTTTTATTGCGTGAACTTAACGCCGAACAACGTCTTTGGGATGTTTTGGTTGATCCGGCCCGAAAAATTCGTATCGGAAACAAATTGTACTTCGGAGATGATGATTCATTAGTGGCAGAAGTAATCGACAACACCACGTCTCGTGGAAGAACATTGCGATTTTTATACGATGGTTCGTATGACGAATTCAGAAATAAATTAACCGAATTGGGCGAAACCCCAATCCCAAAATACATCACCAGAGAAGTAACCCCAGAAGACGAAGAGCGTTACCAAACCATCTATGCCAAAGTAGAAGGAGCCGTAGCCGCACCAACTGCCGGATTACATTTCTCCAGACATCTAATGAAACGCCTTGAAATTAAAGGAGTTGACTTTGCCGAAGTAACCTTACACGTAGGTCTCGGAACATTCAACCCGGTTGAGGTAGAAGACTTGTCTAAACACAAAATGGACTCCGAAGAGTTAATCATCACTCAACAAGCATGCGACATCGTGAACAACGCCATCGCACAGAAAAAGCGAATTTGTTGTGTGGGAACAACTTCGATGAGAGCCATCGAATCATCGGTTTCCTCAGCAAGAACAATGAATCCGTTTGAAGGTTGGACCAATAAATTCATCTATCCGCCTTACGATTTCAGTATCGCCAATTGTATGATAACCAACTTCCACACACCAAAATCAACGTTATTAATGATGATTTCGGCTTTCTGCGGACACGATTTGATGAAAAAAGCATACGAAGAAGCAATCAAAGAAAAATACAAATTCTACTCCTACGGTGATGCAATGTTAATCATCTAAAAATACAAAATCCCAATCTTTTCCGGTTGGGATTTTTTTTGGGCGTGACCACAAGGGTCAGGCTTTCCGCTGCAAGTCCTCACAAAAAATGCCATTTTCTATAACCCAAAAAGAGCTTCCTTTGGTCGCTTTTTTGGCTTTAGAAAATTGGCATTTTTTTGTTCCGGGCTTTTCGCTTCAATCCTTCACGCAGTCTGTGCTCCCAATAACTTTCATTTTCACACCTTCAACCTAGTCACGACCTTTCCCCATAATCCAAAAAATTACTATCTTTACCACACAAACAAACAACTGAATGGAATTTCAAAATACCCGCGAATTTGCACAACAATTAGACGCACAAGACGAACTTTTTAAGTACCGTGACGAGTTTCATTTCCCAAGTATAAATGGCAAAAATGTCATTTATTTCACCGGAAATTCACTCGGATTACAACCCAAAAGAACCAAAACCTACGTAGACGAAGTAATGAACGATTGGGCACGCCTCGCCGTCGAAGGTCACTTTTATGCCGACAAACCTTGGTGGGATTACCACGAACGATTTGCCATTCCATTAAGTGAAATCGTTGGAGCAAAACCATCCGAAATCACGGTGATGAATACGTTAACCGTCAATCTTCACTTGATGATGGTTTCCTTCTATCAACCTACGGAAAAAAAATATAAAATCATCTGCGAAGAAAAAGCATTTCCATCGGACCAATACATGTTTCAAAGTCAGGTGAAATTTCACGGTTACAACCCAAGTGATGCTATCATCGAAATCAAACGAAGAGAAGGAGAACACAACATCCGTCACGAAGATATTTTAGCCAAAATTGAAGAAGTGGGTGACGAATTAGCATTAGTGTTAATTGGCGGAGTAAACTATTACACTGGTCAAGTATTCGATATCAAAACCATCACACAAGCAGCACAAAAAACAGGTGCTTTTGTTGGCTGGGATTTAGCTCACGCTGCCGGAAACATCGAACTTCAATTACACGATTGGAATGTTGATTTCGCTTGTTGGTGCAGTTACAAATACATGAATTCCGGACCCGGAAATGTTTCAGGCTGTTTTATCCACGAAAAGCACCACGGCGATTTTGAATTGCAACGATTTGCCGGTTGGTGGGGACATAACAAAGAACGTCGTTTCAAAATGGAACCGCACTTTGAACCCGAATATGGAGCAAATGGTTGGCAAATCAGTAATTTACCAATATTATCGTTAGCACCTTATTTAGCATCCGCCGAAATGTTTGCCGAAGTCGGAATGACCAAATTAATCAAAAAAAGAAATCTTTTAACGGCTTATCTTGAATTCATCCTTCACGAAATCGACAACGAAATCGACGGAACCGAATTTGAAATCATCACACCACAAAACCAAGAAGAAAGAGCTTGTCAATTATCCGTTTATCTTCACGGACAAGGAAAAACTTTGTTTGACTATTTAATGACAAACGGCGTCATCACCGACTGGCGTGAACCAAACGTAATCCGTTTAGCACCAGCACCATTCTACTGTTCTTTTGAAGACATGTATGAATTTGGACAAATCTTGAAGAAAGGAATTAGTAAATAAACTCAGCATCTCAGTTACTCAGCAACTCAGCACATAAAACAATGAACAAACAAGAAATCCTTAAAACCTTCGATCCAAGCCAACCGGGTTTGGCAGACGCAACCATTTTTGGCTTACCTTTTTCTATTGAAGATAGTGAAATAATCGTAATTCCTGTTCCTTGGGAAGTAACCGTAAGTTATGGTTCCGGAGCATCAAAAGGACCGGAAGCGATTTTGGACGCTTCATTTCAAGTAGATTTAAACCACCAAGAATTCCCTGAATTATGGAAATTAGGAATCTTTCTTGACGAATCACCTAAAGGAATCAAAAAAAATTCAAAAAAATATAAAAAGAAAGCTGCTCCAATTATAGAAGCATTGGAAAGCGGAGCAATGTTAGATAATCATCCGGCTTTGCAAAAGAGCTTAGATAAAATAAATTATGCGTGTTCAGATATGGTGGAAGCCGTTCGTCAAAAAACATTGTATTGGTTAGAACACGGTAAGAAAGTTGTTCTTTTAGGCGGTGATCACAGTACGCCACTTGGTTATTATCAAGCTTTAGCTGAAAAGCACGACAATTTCGGAATTCTACATTTAGATGCTCATATGGATTTTAGAATTGCTTATGAAGGTTTTACCTATTCGCACGCATCCATTATGTACAATGCATTACAAATTCCACATATTTCAAAAATTGTTCAAGTTGGAATTCGTGATTTTTGTGAACAAGAAGTGGATGTCGTGAAGCAACATGGCAGTCGAGTAGTAGTGCACACCGATTCGGATTTGAAAAGAGAAACGTTTGAAGGTAAAACGTGGCAACAACAATGTGATCAAATCATTGCCGCTTTACCACAAAAAGTTTGTATTAGTTTTGATATTGATGGAATGTATCCTTGGTATTGTCCAAATACAGGGACTCCGGTTCCGGGTGGATTTTCATTTGAACAAGCTACTTATCTGTTAAGTCGTTTAGCAGAAACAGATAAAGAAATCATCGGATTCGATTTGGTGGAAGTCGCTCCCGGAGAAAATGATGATTGGGACGGAAACGTAGGTGCCCGAATGTTATTTCATATGTGCGGAGTGTTAGCAAAAAACAATAAAATGCACGTTGGAGATAAAATTGTTTTTCCCAGAAATTAATAATTTTATAAATTGATAGAACCCCAAAATAGTGAAGAGCTACTTTGGGGTTTTTCTTTTAAAGCATCTTCGATAATTGAGTTTAAAAGTTAATGTTAAACTAAATTCAAAGCATTATATTGGAGTTACTTACGTAAAATCGTAACTTTAATAGATTATTATCAATTTACATTTTGGTATTATTCTTGAATACTATCAACTAGTAACACTAAAAACAAAAATTATGCGACTCAAAAACTTAATTATACTAGCCTCCATTTCGGTTTTGTTCACGATGTGTGCACCAAGCCGTCCCGCCGTAGTTTCTCAACCTGAACCACCGCCAATGTGGGGTCCCGTAGGATATGATGATGTTCGATATTATTATTTTCCTGATATGATGGTTTACTACGATGTTTACTCATCAATGTATATTTATCCTAGAGGAAACCGATGGGTAAGTGCTTATTATTTACCCAATCATTACGGACATTATGATTTATACAACACGTATAAAGTTGGACTTATGGATTATTATGGACCTTCACCTTATCATAATTTCAATATGCATAGACAACAATATGCAGTAGGAAATCAATGGCCAACGCAAGCAACAATTGGTGTTAGAGGTCAAAATGGTAATCACTATGCACCAACCAGACCACGAACGTCGTCTGCATCAGCTCAACCCACACGAGGTTCATCAACCCAACAATCAAATGTTAGAGGTAATTCTACTCAAACCAATACGAGAGGAAACGATGCAGGCACACGATCAACTACTGCACCGGCAGTTAGAAATCCGTCAGATACAAGAGTACCGGCAACAACGCCAAGAGCAACTCCAACTACACCAAGAGCAAACCCTTCAACACCAAGAGTAGCTCCGGCAGAAACACGTTCGAGTACAAGATTGCCTCAGCCTGATGCTCGTGCCGTTCGGGAAAGAACACAGCAAATCAGACAACAAAATAGATCAACAGCTCCTGCTCAAAGAAGTACCGGAACAACAACTCCGACTACAACAAGAGGTGGCGGTGGTAGAGGAAATTAAGATAAACTTATCATTCAATCCATTTTAATCAATAGACATTTCTAGTATATTTGTCTATTGATTTTTATTTTTATGAAACTTCTTAAAAAAATTTCACTTTCCGTTTTATTGATTTTGGTTCTCATTGCAGCTTTTATTTTGATTTACGGCTTTTATCTTAAACCAAAATACGATGGCGAAATTGCGTTGAATTCCATCCAAAAAGAAACGACTGTTTATTTTGATGATTACGGAATTCCGCACATTTATGCTCAATCACAAAATGATGCAATGACCACATTGGGTTATGTGCACGCTCAAGATCGATTGTGGCAAATGGAACTAATACGAAGAATTGCTCCGGGAAGATTATCTGAACTTTTTGGCTCTGTGATGCTTAAAAACGACAAGTTTTTTGCTGGTTTAGGGATTGATGAAGATTCAGAAAAAGCAATTGCTCAATTGGATAAAAACAGTGAAAGTTATCTTTTAACATTGGCTTATCTTGACGGAATTAATCAGTTTTTAGAAGAAGGCCCCACACCAATTGAATTTCAATTAGTTGGCGTTCCGAAGGAAAAATTCACCATCAAAGATGTCTATAATATTTTTGGCTATATGTCTTTTAGTTTTGCGATGGCTCAAAAGTCAGATCCGTTAATGACCGATATTCGTGATGAATTGGGAACGGATTATCTCAAAGATTTTGGTATTGATGGCTCTTTGGCTCATACCAAACTAAAAAGCTTTAAAGGAAAACCCGAAGCCTATTCCGAAATTTCAAAATCGGTTGCTTCGTTATTGGAAAATTCTCCCGTTCCACCTTTCATCGGAAGTAATAGCTGGGTCGTTGGTCCACAAAAAACGAAAAGTGGAAAAGTGTTGTTTGCCAATGATCCGCACATTGGTTTTTCGCAACCTTGCACGTGGTATGAAGCTCACATCGTGACACCCGATTATGAAATGTATGGTTATTATTTAGCCGGAACTCCGTTTCCACTTTTAGGCCATAATCGTCAATATGCTTATGGCTTAACGATGTTTGAAAATGACGATATGGATTTGTTTTTGGAAACGAATAATCCCGAAAACGAAAATCAATACCAAATAAAAGAAGGTTTTAAAAATTATCAAATCATTGAAAAAGTCATTAAAGTAAAAGATAGTTCCGATGTCGTTTTAAAAATAAAAAAATCACATCACGGACCTTTAATGAACGGCTTGGTTGCTGGATTGAAGGAAGACAAACCCATTTCGATGTGGTGGACGTATTTACAACATAAAAATCAAATTTTAGAAGCGGTTTATTCGCTTTGTCACGCAAAAAATGTTGACGATTTTCATCAAAGTATCGAATTGATTGCTGCTCCAGGATTGAATATTATGTATGGCGATGCGAAAGGAAATATCGCTTGGATAACTTCCGGAAAATTGTATAAAATGCCGGATAATGTCAATCCGAATTTTATTTTAAATGGTGCAAACGGCGAAGATGAAAAGAAAGAATATTATGATTTTTCTGAAAATCCGTATGCCATTAATCCGGAATGGAATTACGTTTATTCAGCCAACAATCAAGTAGAACCAATTGATGATTATTTATATCCGGGTTATTACCTGCCGGAAGATAGAGCAAAACGAATTCTTCAATTATTAGAACCCAAAAATGATTGGACGAAGGAAGATTTTATGAAAATGATTAATGATGATCAATCGTCGGTGGCTCCTTCAATTATGCAAAGTATTTTAACCGGAATCAATCAAAATGATTTATCTGAAGCTGAAAAATCTGCTTTAAATGAACTCAAAAAGTGGAATGGAAGCAATGGTTTAACTGATATTGCTCCAACAATTTACAATCAATTTTTATTTTATTATTTAAAAAATACCTTTGAGGACGAATTAGGAAAAGACCGTTTTGCCATTTTGTTATCCACCCATATTTTAAAACAAATGATTGCTTTTCAAATTGCTAATGAAGATTCTCCTTGGTGGGATAATAGTTCTACGAAAGACAAAAAAGAATCAAGAGATGAAATTCTTTCGCTTTCATTTAAACAAACTGTTGCTCAATTAGAAAAAAAATTGGGTAGTCAGGTTTCAGGTTGGACTTGGAATAAAGTGCATACAATTGAACATAAACATCCATTAGGTGAAGTGGCCGCTTTACGAAGTTATTTCAATGTTGGGCCGTTTGAAATTAATGGTTCCAATGAAGTCATCAATAATTTAATGTTTACATTCACCGAAGCAGGAAATCATCAAGTAAAAGCCGGTCCTTCCACCCGAAGAATCATTGACTTTTCAGATGTTGAAAACAGTGTGAGCATTCTTCCTACCGGACAATCAGGAAATCCATTGAGTCAACATCATGACGATCAAGCGGTGATGTATAACGAAGGAAAATTTAGAAAGATGAAAATGAATAAAAAGGAAATTGAGGCGAGTTCAAGGAAGTTGGTGTTTAAACCCAAATCTAAATAGTTTCCAAATTCTCAATAATACTTTTCGCTTTCAATTTAATTTGATACATTTCCTCCGCCGGAATTTTATTCAATAAATTCAACATCATTGCCATTCGCTGATTGTTTTTGAAATGCTCTTTTTTGTCATCTAAAAAATTCCAATACAAACTGTTGAACGGACACGCTTTTTCGCCTAATTTGTCTTTGACATTATAGTGACAACTACCACAGTAATTACTCATTTTGTTAATGTAACTTCCTGAAGAAACATAAGGTTTAGTAGCCAAAATTCCGCCATCGGCATATTGACTCATTCCACGAGTATTGGGCATTTCCACCCATTCAATTGCATCGATATAAACGCCTAAATACCAAACGTCAACTTCATCGGGATGCATTTGTGTAAGCAATGAAAAGTTGCCAATAATCATCAACCGCTGAATGTGATGAGCATATGCTTCCTCCAAACTTTGAGAAATCGCTTTTTGCATACAATTCATTTTCGTATTTCCAGTCCAATAAAAAGAAGGTAATTGATTGTAATTTTCTAAGGAATTCATCTTGGAATAATTGGGCATTTCTTTCCAATAAATCCCGCGGACATATTCTCGCCAACCCAAAATTTGTCGCACAAAACCTTCTACTTGAGAAAGGGTAATTTCATCTTCGTTTTGATGATAATAAAGTACAACCTGTTCAATCACTTCCTTCGGCGAAAGCATTTTTGCATTCATTGCAAACGACAATCTCGAATGAAATAGGAATTTTTCTTCCGTGTGCATCGCATCTTCATAATCGCCAAAATGCTTCAACAAGTGGTGACAGAAAAAATCCAATTGTTCCAAACATTCTTCTCTCGAAGTTGGCCAATTAAATTTTTCAGCATCAATCGAACCAAAGGTTTTGACTTCCATTTTTTCCAATTGATGAAGAATTTCTTTCACATTTTTTGAAAAAATTTTCGCCTTTGGAATCAGAACTTCACCTTTATATTTTTTACGATTATCGTGATCAAAATTCCATTGATTCCCAATCGGATTATTCCCAACCATCAAAATGTCATGCTTTTTTCGCATCATTCGATAGAAATTCTCCATCAACAATAATTTCTTTTCCTGAAAAAAAATGGCTAATTCGGTTCTAGTCGTATAAAAATGTTCCGTGTCAAACACTTCTGTGGGAATAGAAATGTTCTGACAAATTTGCTTCAATTGTTCATCCAATCGAAATTCATCCGGCAATTGATATTCAAATTTTTGAATGGAAAATTGCTCGATAATTTGTTGAATTAACGCTTCCAAATGTTGAGGATTTTTTTCATCATCAATTTCAAAATAAATCACTTGATGATTATTGTTTTTCAAATCCGAAGCAAAATTCCGCATACTTAAAAAGAAAGCCACCACTTTTTGAATGTGATGTTTCACATAATCGGTTTCCTGACGCATTTCCGCCATTAGATAAATAACATTTTCATCGGTTTGTTGAAACCAAGAATGCTTGTGATTCAGTTGATCACCGAGAATTAGTCGAAGTGTTTTCATTTTGTTTCAAGTTTCAAGTTTCAGGTTTCAGGTTTCAAGGTTAGAGTAGCTCTGTGAAATTTTTAAATCCGTGTTAATCCCTGAAATCCGTGTCAACTTTTCTTTCAATGTTTAATGTAAATTGAAACAAATTTATCCCAACCATAGTTTTTGATAGTCACCTTTCGCATCATACATTTCCGCTTGGCGTTTAATGTTGAATTTTCGATCTCTCGGATCATTTCCAACACCGGAATTGTAAATCCAGTTTCCGTAATTAGAATGTACATCATAATCAATCAACATACTTTCAAAATAAGCAGCAGCCACTCGCCAATCTTGTTTCCATTCTTTTGCCCAAAAACTTGCTACATTTTGCCTGCCGCGATTACTCATAAAACCGGTTTGTTGCAATTCAATCATGTTGGCATTCACAAAAGGTTCATTTGTAATGCCGTTTTTCCATTGTTCAAACGCTTTTGAATTGAAATTCCAATCGTATTTTTTACCTAAAATGCCATCGAGTTGGAATATTTTATTTCCATGTTTTAGCGAAATGGATTTAAAATAATCTCGCCAAATCAGTTCGAAAATCAACCAATCCGTATCTTCGTTTTTGCAAATTTCTTTTTCGTATCGTTGAACTTCCCAATAAATGGTTCGGGCAGAAATGCTACCATTCGCTAACCAAGCGGAAAGTTTCGAACTGTAATCAGCTCCAATTAATCCGTTTCTGGTTTGTTTGTAGGATGACAAATTTTCTGTTTCAAAAAAGTAATTTTCTAATCGTTTTATCGCACTTGATTCGCCACCACGAAAAGGAAAAGCGGAATTGGGATGAATTTCAAAGCTTTCCAAACCTAAATCTTCCAAAGTAATGTTGAAATGATTTGGTTCAATCCAATTGGAATCAGGCAATTTTTCAATAAAAAAACTTGGTCTGACTTTCACAGTAGATTCACATTTTTTTCTGAAAACAGTAAAAACCTCCGGAATTTCTGTAAAATCTGAGTAAGGAATATCATCCGGATGAAACAAAAATTGATCATAAGTTTCTATAAATTCAACATTTGAATTTTTATTTTTGAGTTTGATATTGATATTGTTTTCTTCACTTGTCCATTCTTTCTGAAGAAAAATAGTTGAAATTTGATGTTCTTCAATCAATTTTGGAATTGTATCTTCTGGTTTTCCATAAAAAACAAAGAGCGGAATATTTTTTTCTTTTAACGAATGACGAAGTTCAAAAACAGTTTCCAATAAAAACTGAGCTCTAAATTTTTCAGTTTTTTTGAAACCATATTTCGTTTCTTCAAAATCTCGCGGATCAAAACAATAAACAGCCAAAACATTCCCTTCTTTTTGACATGCTTTGAAGAGAGAAGTATTGTCGTTTACTCGTAAATCATTTCGTAACCAGACTAGATTGTTCATTTTTTTGGGTGATAGGTTATGGGTAATTGGTAAAAGGTTTTTGAATACTGAAAACTGCGACTGTGACTGAAAACTAATAGCTGCTCACTGAACACTTTTACTCCTCCTGCATTTCTCACTACAATACAAAACTTCCTCCCAATTCTTCTCCCATTTTTTTCGCCACGAGAAAGGTAATCCACACGTTTTGCAGATTTTTTCTGGGAGATTTACTTTTTTGTGAGCCATTTTATAACATTGATTTGGTTGGGATATTTGGGCGAGCATATTCAAATCGGTCAATCAACTTTGGAACGCAATAGGCATCTAAACCATTAATCGAAACCACATTTTCTAAATCTAATCGCAACCAATTTTCGTTCTGAATTAAATTTTCTTTGATAAATAATTGTTCAATCGTAGCAATAATATGAATCGTTCCGTTCTCTTTAATTTCATATTCGTTGAGGTATTTGCACAAAATTTGCACCGGACTTCCTTTTACAAATGGAATAGAAATACCATCATAATATTCTTCTTCCAAATTGGTTTTGTCAAATTCGGAAACACTTTCATCATAGCTTGCCGAACTGTGATGAGCATCTTTAATCATCGATTCTGTTACGTGATTAACTGTAAAATAACCCAAATCTTTGATGTTTTTGTACGTATTTCTGGGTACAGTCGTCGGGCGAAGAATAAAACCCAAAAGTGCAGGATCGCTTCCCAAGTGGGTAATGCTGCTGAAAATGGCCACATTTGAAATGCCTTCAATGGTTTTGGTCGCAATTAAATTGGCCGATTTATAACCCGTACAACTGTTAATTAGATTCAATCGAGGAATTTTGGGAAGATTTTGAATCGTTTCTTTTGATAATTCAATCATAAAAGCAATTTTTTTCAAAGATAGTTTTTGTTTAATAAATATTATTAAAAGTTAAACAAAAATTTCTTAACAACGAAATATATTTTTTATAAAACTTAAAAATCCTTTTATATTCCTTATTTTTGTAGTTGAATTTTTGATATTCATTCATGCAAACTCCTCAAAAAATTGCCGTTGTTGGTTCCGGATTGGTTGGAACTTTATTGGCAATATACCTCAAAAAATTAGGTCATACTGTTCACGTTTTTGATCGAAGTCCTGATATTCGGACAGTTGAATTTTCCGGTCGTTCTATCAATTTAGTAATGTCAAATAGAGGTTGGAAAGCGTTGGATGACATCGGCTTGACCGAAGAAATCAAAAAAATCGGAATTCCGGTTGATAAAAGGGCGATTCACCTTCAAGATTCAAAACTTACGTATCAATATTATGGAAAAGAAGGCGAAGCGATTTATTCACTTTCAAGAGGTGTTTTAAATAGAAAAATGATTGATTTGGCTGAAGCCGAAGGTGTTGAATTCTTTTTTGAACACAGAATTTGGGATGTCACTTTATCAGATGCCACTTTGCATATTGGCGAAACTGAAAGAGGTGAGTGGACCGATTTAAAATACGACAAAGTGTTTGGTGCCGATGGTGCATTTTCAAGAATTCGCCACCGAATGCAACGTCAAAGTATGTTTGATTATTCGCAAAAGTTTTTGAGCATTGGTTACAAAGAACTGCATATTCCTGCAAATGCGGATGGAACATACAAAATCGACAAAAATTCTTTACACATTTGGCCTCGCGGAAATTTTATGTTGATGGGATTGGCTAACTTAGATGGCTCGTTTACTTGCACTTTATTTATGCCATTTGAAGGAGAAAATTCCTTTGAAAGTTTACACGACGAAAAAACCTTAGTTGATTTTTTTGCAAAATATTTTCCTGATACCAAAGAAGTGATTCCCGATTTGGTGGAAGATTTCTTCAAAAATCCGAAAAGTTATTTGGTTACGATGCAATGTTATCCTTGGACATTCAATGATAAAGTAGCTTTGATTGGCGATTCGTGTCACGCCATCGTACCTTTTTACGGTCACGGAATGAATGCCGGTTTTGAAGATATCACCGTTTTGAACGAAATGATTTCGAAATACGGAAACGATTGGGAAACCATTTTTGAAGAATACCAAAAATCCCGTAAACCAAATGCTGATGCGATTGCCGAACTTTCCTATCGCAATTTTATGGAAATGAGTGCCAAAACTGCCGATGAGAAATTTTTATTGCAAAAGAAAATTGAAAAATGGTTTTCAGACAAACATCCTGAAAAATGGATGCCACTTTACAGTCGAGTAACGTTTAGTTTACAACCTTATTCCGAAGCTCTAGCCATCGGTGATTTTCAAAATAAAATTATGGAAGAAGTGATGCAAATGGAAAATATTGAGGCAATTTGGGATAGCGAAGTGGTTGAACTGAAGATAATTTCGCTTCTTTCAAAATAATTTATGCTTCCTCCCGATGCACTTTCTCAAAATCAAAAGCAGGTTGACATATGGCAATGTATTCACACACTTCATCAAACGGATTGGAATATTGAACCCGTGTGTTTTTCTCAATTTTAATCGATTGACCCGCTTCTAAAACAATTACTTCGTCTTCAATAATAAATTGTTTTTTGCCTTTGATGATGTAAGTATATTCGTCAAATTCAGGTGTTTGAAATGGTTCACTCCAATGCGGCGGTGCAATCATGTGAGCAATTGAAATTTCACTATTGCCATCAGAAGCTTTCCCGAAATGTTCTTCGATTAATTTTCCGTCTGTTGTTGGAACAATGAATGGGGATTTTTGGATGTGATATTTTTTCATTAGTATAAAATTCTTTTGTTCGAATAATTCCTTTTATCAAGAACTTGAATTTGCTCACTTTTCAGATGTTCTATAAATCTATCCCACTCTTTGTCAAACAGATTGTCAGAATGAAAAGTCTTATTGTCATAATATCTTGTATTAACAACTATCAAATAACCAGGTTTTCTATATAATTTTAAAATCTCAATGCTATTTATTTCATCAAGTTGAAAATTACTTTTTTTCCAAAATTGAATGGAATTTTTAATGATTAAGTGAGTTTCATTAACTTCAAAGTAATTCATATCTCTTGAAATTAAAAAGAATAAGAGGAAAAAAGAAATAAAAAAAAGTGGGAATGATTCAATAGAATTTACGTTTTTAAATAAACCAAGTAAAAAAGCTAATACAATACCATAAAACAAAATTCCGGTGATTGATAATAAATGAGAAGTGTTATATGTTTTTAGATTAAAGATTGAATTTTTTATTTTGAAATTAATAAATTCAGGTTCTTCAATATTAATTGACTCATTTAGATTAATAATTTTATTCATAACCATTTTAATTTTATAAAAGTTTGAATATTTAAAAGGATATAAAATTATATTTTTTCCATTCTTTAAATGTAGGTGTGTGCTATCTAGAAAAAAACCATAATATTCTATTATCTTGGAAAGTTCTGCTTTTTCAATTAATGAAAAAGGTATTATTCTTTCTCTATAAGCGTTTTTAATAACTATGTTATGTTCATTTACTTTTATAGTTTCAAAAAATGAGAGTGTAAAGAATGTTGTAATTAAAAACAAAATAAAAAACATTAAGAATATCCAAAATTCAAATTTGGATTCTTCTTGAAATCGATTAAACATGTGAACTGAAAGCAATCCAAATAATAGAATTACATAAACAAACAGAAGAATTGTTTTAAAATTGAATTTGCTTTTTAATGTGTTATTTGGCATATGGATTACATGTCTCACTTCCTAAAAATAAAATAAACCGCCAATACCAAACAACACATCCCCACAAAATGATTCCATTTAAACGTTTCAGTTTTAAAGAAAAGCATTGAAAATATAACGAAAATAACCAATGTAATCACTTCCTGAATCACTTTCAATTGCAAAAGAGAGAACGGACCACCATTTCCTTCATATCCAATTCGATTCGCTGGAACTTGAAAAAAATATTCAAACAAAGCCAATCCCCAACTGATTAAAACAATGGTGATTAATCCGGCATTTTCAAACCATTTCAAGTCTTTAAATTTCAAATGACCATACCACGCCAATGTCATAAATATATTGGAAAGTATGAGTAATCCGATTGTGAGAAATCCTTTCATTTTGATGAGTTTTAACTCCCCTCTCCTTTGGAGAGGGGTCGGGGGTGAGGTTTCTACTTCTTAAACATCTTACTCAAAATCCCCAAAGCACCTCGAATAAAAGTAGCACTCGTCAACACTTTTACCACCGGATTTTGAGCCGTGCTTCTTCGGGTTGATGAAGTTTTAGAAGCGGTTTGTTTTGCTTCTTTTTCTCTTGCCACTTCTTCCGCTTTTTTAGCAGCTTGTTCTTCTGCAGCGGTGATTTTTTTATCCAAAATTTCAAAAGCACTTTCGCGATCTAAAACCTCATTGTATTTTTTGGCTAATTTTGATTCAGAAATCAAACTATCAATTTCTTGTGAAGTTAATACATCCATTCGGCTCATCGGTGCTCGAAGCATCGTGGCAACAAGTGGAGTCGGAATTCCTTTTTCGTTCAACGCGGTTACAAATGCTTCTCCAATTCCGAGTTGCGTAATCACTTCATCGGTTTTGTAATAATCGGATAACGGATAATTCTCAGAAGTCATTTTAATCGCTTTTCGGTCGTTTGCCGTAAAAGCTCTCAAAGCATGTTGGATTTTTAAACCCAACTGACTCAAAACTCCTGCCGGAATATCTTGTGGATTTTGAGTGATAAAATAAATTCCAATTCCTTTGGAACGAATTAATTTTACTATGGTTTCAATCTGATCTTGTAACGCTTTACTGGCTTGGTCAAAAATTAAATGAGCTTCGTCAATAAATATCACTAATTCTGGTCGTCCGGCATCGCCTTGCTCAGGCATTGTGCTGTAAATTTCAGCTAACAAACTCAACATAAACGTCGAAAACAACTTCGGTTTATCTTGAATATCGGTTAAACGAATGATGTTGACATAACCATTTCCGTTTTTATCAATTCGCATTAAATCATCAATATCAAAGGATAATTCGCCAAAAAACACATCGGCTCCTTGTTGTTCTAGTTCGATGATTTTTCGTAAAATCGAACCGGTAGAAGAAGTGGAAATTCTGCCATATTCTTTTTCAATTTCTGCTTTTCCTTCTTCAGTAATATATTGTAAAACTTTTTTAAAGTCTTTTAAATCCAAAAGTGGTAAATGATGATCATCACAATATTTAAAAATCACTGCAACAACGCCACCTTGTGTGTCATTCAAATCTAAAATCCTAGAGAATAAAACCGGACCAAACTCTGAAACAGTGGCTCGTAAGCGAACACCATTTTGTTTGGAAATGGTCATCAATTCCACCGGAAAACTTTTGGTTTCGTAACCTAAATTGATTTTTCCATGTCGTTCAGTGATAAAAGGTTGTTCAACTCCCGGCATCGCAATTCCTGAAAAGTCACCTTTAATATCCATCATCAACACAGGAATTCCGTTTTGAGAGAGTTGTTCCGAAAGTACTTGGATGGTTTTGGTTTTACCCGTTCCGGTCGCTCCGGCAATCAATCCGTGACGGTTGAGGGTTTTTAGAGCAATATTCACATGTGCTTCTCCACCAATGGGAAGGCCGTCTAACATGGCTCCACCAAGCGTTATAAAATCGCCTTTGCAGGCATATCCGTTTTTAATGTGCGTACTGAATTCTTCGGCTTTACTCATACTATTAAGATTTATATTTCAAATGTACTAAAAGGAAATGATACAGAAAATAACATTTTAAAAAAGCATCATTTTTTCCAAAAATCTAACCATCCAAAAATCTAACCATCTAAAAATCTAACCATCTAAAAATCGAACAATCCAAAAATCTAATAATCTAATAATCCAACCATCCAATTCCCTATCTTTGCAAACTTATTTAATTGAAAAATGCTTCAAAAAGAAATACAATTAGCGGTTGAAAAAGGAGAAATGCTTCCGTTGATGGAAGAATTTTACACGATTCAAGGTGAAGGTTATCACACGGGAACAGCGGCTTATTTCATCAGAATTGGCGGTTGCGATGTGGGATGCCATTGGTGTGATGTGAAAGAAAGTTGGAACGCAGAACTTCATCCGCCCACGGAAATAGAAATTATTGTAACCAATGCTAAAAAATATTCAGATACGGTAGTGATAACGGGTGGCGAACCGCTGACTTGGAATATGAATTCATTGACTGATAAACTCAAAAATGCCGGTATAAAAATTCATATTGAAACGTCCGGATGTTATCCTGTAACCGGAAAATGGGACTGGTTTTGTCTTTCGCCAAAGAAAAATAAATTGCCTGTTCAAAGTGCGTATGATATGGCTAACGAGTTGAAAGTCATCATTTATAACAAGCACGATTTTATTTTTGCCGAAGAACAAGCGGCTCAAGTAAACCCAAATGCAATTCTTTTTTTACAACCAGAATGGAGCAAAAAAGAAGAAATGACACCGTTAATTGTTGATTATGTTATGAAAAATCCAAAATGGAGAGTATCTTTACAAACACATAAATATTTGAATATTCCTTAAAAAATTAAACACAAAAATTATGAAAAAAGTAGTTTTAACTTTTGCACTTTTATTGATTACAACAATCGGATTTTCGCAAGAAGCGTTCAAAAAAGATGTGGTCAGTTATCTTGATGTGAGCGGTCAATCAAACACGTTCAAAATGATTACAAAAGATTTGGTAAATAATATACCTGAAGCAAAAAAAGCTGAATTTCAAAAAGAATTGGATGCTTCTATCAATGATTTAATGAGTAAAATGGCTGATATGTATATGTCTGAATTTACTCATGATGAAATTAAAGCTTTATTAAAATTCTATGAATCTCCTGTTGGAAAAAAATTAACTGATAAAACTGAAGTCCTTTACACAAAAGGTCAAACAGTTGGTCAAGAGTGGGGAATGGGATTGCAAACGATGATGATGAAATACATGCAATAATTTTTTTCAAAAAAATACTAATCCCAATGAATTCATTTCTTGGGATTTTTTGTTTTTATGCTAATCTCGCCAAATAATCAAAATGTTCTCCTTCCAAAATTAATTCACAAGACAATTCGTTTGCAATTGCTGCATTTTGCAATGTATTATAATCGATATACATCCAGTCAAAAGGCTTTTCAATTTCACCTTTATACGAAACTTTAAATTCTACTTCGCCATAATAGTCCGAATCACCAGGAATCCATTTTCCGCCATCTTCATCCTCATCAAACATATAAATAATGTCTGAGCTATCTACCAAAATCTGACCATTTTCAGTCAATAAACTTTTTAGCTTTAGAAGAAATTTAGTGATGTTTTTCAATCTTCCGCACATTCCTGCACCGTTCATCAAAAGTAAAATAGTATCAAATTTTTCATTTTCTAATAGCATCACATCTTGCACTTTTGCTTTTTTCAAACCTCTCAATTCACAAGCTTTAATTGCACTTGGCGAAATATCAATCGAAACCACATCAAAACCTTTTTGTTGTAAGTAAAGTGAATGACTTCCGGCACCACATCCCACATCCAGAATTTTTCCTTTGGAAAGTTCCAATGCTTTTTGTTCAATTTTAGGCATTTCATCAAAATCACGAAACAAATAAGCGACACTCATTTCATCCGATTCAGAAATGGATGTTTCGGTGATTAAATCCTGCGGATTATTTCCGGTTTGATAATCTAAAATGGCTTTTCCAAAAAGATCTTTCATTTATTTTGTTTAAAGTTTCAGGTTTCAGGTTTCAAGTTCACTAATTTTGCAATTCAACTTTAAAATTTAAACTTGAAACCACATTTAAACGAACTCGGAAAGCTTGCCAAAGATAAGCATATCGAAAACAAAAAGTATTTTGATAAGTTAAAAAAGAAAACGCCAAAAAATTTAGATTATGTGATGCAAGATTTGCACGAAGCAGAATTTAAAAAAACCGATTGTTTAGATTGTGCCAATTGTTGTAAAACAACCGGACCGCTTTTTACGTCTGCTGATATTGAACGAATTTCAAAACATTTCAGACAAAAACCACAGCAATTCATTGACCAATATTTACGAATAGATGAAGAAAATGATTATGTGTTGAAGTCCGTTCCGTGCACGTTTTTAGAAAGCGATAATAAATGTTTCATCTACGATGTTCGTCCAAAAGCCTGCCGTGAATTCCCTCATACCGACAGAAAAAAATTCAATCAAATTACAGATTTAACGTTGTTAAACGTCGCCATTTGTCCGGCCGCTTATAATATTGTCGAACGAATGAAAGAGAAGTTGCCTTTATAATTGGTTTGCTTTTACGAAATCTATTTCAAACAAAACCCACGGTTTTAACCGTGGGATAGTCAAAAGATATCTTTAATAAATCAAATATTTCTCCCTAACTTTTATAAACTCATTCAACCCTTTCTCCCAACTCTTCCTAATGTCTACCTCAGAAACCCCTTTTTCAATTTGTTCTTGTAATTTTTTAGTTCCGGCTAATTTCACAAAAAACGAATTAAAAAACGCTTTTTTGTCAGCAGTTGAATTATACGCTTTGATTAACCATTTCAATTCTAAACGATTTACTTTCTTTTGATTGCTTAAATCTTCACCATAACAAAGTTTGCCATTATGCATCGGATCCTTTGCTCCCAAATTAGGTTTCGGCGTAAAACTGAAATCAGTTTTAGCCAAAAACGGCGAACCATAAATCTGAAATTGTTTCTCCGTTCCACGACCCACACTCACATTCGTTCCTTCAAAAAAACACAAACTCGCATACAAATTAATCGATTGGTCGTTAGGTAAATTAGGCGATGGTTTTACGGGTAAACTATAAGCCATTTCGTGTTTATAGTTCAAACAAGGAATAACAGTCAAATTACATTGAATACCATCATTCAACCATTTTTCACCATTAATCATTTTGGCATATTCACCAATCGTCATTCCATGCAAAACCGGAATTGGATGCATTCCAACAAAGCTTGTAAATTCTTTTTCCAAAATCGGACCATCAACAATACCACCATTCGGATTCGGTCGGTCTAAAACGATTAGCGGAATGTTGTTTTCCGCACAAGCTTCCATCACATAATGCAAAGAAGATATATAGGTATAAAACCTCGCACCCACATCTTGCAAATCAAAAACCATGACATCAATTCCTTTTAATTGCTCAGGCTTTGGTTTTTTATTATCACCATAAAGCGAAATAATCGGCAATCCGGTTTTAGTATCTTTTCCGTCTTTAATTAATTCTCCAGCATCAGCAGTTCCTCTGAAACCGTGTTCGGGAGCATAAATTTTTTGTAGATTGATGTTTTTTTCCAACAAAAAATCCACCAAACTTTCTTTTGTTAATTCAGAGGTTGTGTTTTGAGGAACTGCTTTCGCATTAATTTTAAGTCTAGATATAATACCAGTCTGGTTAGTTACTATTCCAACCTTTTTGTCTTTTAATAGAGGTAAATAACTAGAAAAGTTTTCTGCTCCGGTCTTAATTGAAAGTTTTAATGTAGTAGTATCTAAAATCGTATTGTTTTCTTCGTTTGTATTCATTTTTGTTTTGCTACTACAGGAAACAGTAACAATTAAACACCCTATCAAAATCAAATATGTACTTATTTTGTATTTCATAATTATTTTTTTAATCTGTAAAAATCTGTATAATCTGTGGCAAAAAACTTTGTGTATCTTTGTCGTAACTTCAAATTATAAACATTGAATTTAGAATATTTCATAGCAAAAAGATTAACTACCGCAAAACACCATAAAAGTAGTATATCCAAACCAATAATAAAAATTGCAATCACCGCCATTGCAATCGGAATCATCATGATGATTGTTTCCGTGGCAACCGGTTTGGGATTACAACAAAAAATACGCCAAAAAGTTTCAGCATTCAACGGACATATTATTGTTTCTAATTTCGATGACAATCAATCCGAAGTCAGCAAAGTACCTGTTTCAACAAAACAAGACTTCTATCCCGAGTTCAAATCAGTTCAAGGAATCAATCATATCCAAGCTGTAGCCAGCAAAGCCGGAATCATCAGAACCGAAAAATCTTTCGAAGGAGTCATTTTCAAAGGAGTCGGTAGTGATTATAAATGGGACAATATAAATGAATACATCGTCGAAGGAAGTATCCCAAACGTAAAAGACCAATTAAACCCTGAAGTACTCATTTCTCAGTATTTGGCGAACCGGCTTTTTCTCAAAGTAGGTGATAAGTTCAACACCTTTTTCATGAAAGAAGATAGTAACGAAATGCCAAACCTCCGTGTTTTCACAATTACCGGCATCTACAACTCTGGATTTCAAGAATTCGACGCTACTTATATAGTAGGAGACATTCGCCACGTACAACGAATCAATAAATGGCAACCGGACGAAGTAGGAGCTTTCGAAATATTCATCGACGATTTCAATAAAATTGAACAAAAAGGAGAAGAAGTCTACGAACAAACCTCCTATATGCTCGACAGTAAAACCATCATCGAAAAATACTATTTCATCTTCGAATGGCTACAACTATTCGATTTCAACATCCTCGTTATTCTCGTTATCATGATTGTCGTGGCAACAATCAACATGGTCGTGGCACTATTAGTACTCATTCTTGAACGCACCCAAATGATCGGAATCCTCAAAGCACTCGGAGCAAATAATTGGACCGTCAGAAAAATATTTCTCTACAACGCATTCCACATCATTCTTCGTGGATTACTTTGGGGCAACGCCATCGCTATTACACTAATGCTCATTCAGCAACAATTCGGAATCGTAAAACTAAACCCCGAAAACTACTACGTGAGCGAAGCACCAGTCTATTTCAATTGGTTCTACATCATCTTACTCAACCTCGGAACAATTATAGTCAGTTTAATAGTCTTATTAATTCCGTCCTATATCATCACCAAAATATCTCCGGTAAAAGCAATCCGTTTCGATTAATTTATTAGAAGCCAATCCCGCTTTTCATTGCAAGCTTGTTTGTCTTGTTGTTTTTTTCTAAGTCAAAAAAAGAGCTTCCTTTGGTCGCTTTTTTTCGCCAAGAAAAAATACAACAATCCT
>NZ_JBYFCC010000036.1:0-26013 GCF_057652995.1 Flavobacterium sp. T50_26 | reverse complement strand
GCAGGCAGACTATTAGAAGTAAAAGAAGTAAATGCAAGTGAAGTAGCCAACTATCAATTTGGAGATCGTTATCCATCTGGAGTTTACAACGTGATTGTAACCCAAGGAGAAGAGACCAAAACGGTACGCGTAGTGAAACAATAAGTTTCTAAGATACAAAGCAACTGAGTTGCCGAGTTAAATAAAGAGAAGCCTCCGAGAAATCGGAGGCTTTTTTGTAAAATCCCTATTTATAGGGATTTTTTGTAAAATTTAATGTATTAATTTAGCTTAATAATTGTCAATATGTTGATAAACAGGTCTTTTATCGGAAATATTATCAACTTGTCGACTTTATTATGCAGCAGAACTGTTGTTATCTAAATTTGTTATTCCAAAATTCATCACACCCTAATTCATCGTTAACCAGATGAATATCAGAACGTTTCCGAGATTGTATTCAACTAAATACATTTATATATGGAAACTAAACATTTACGCTTTTTAGGACTTATTTTTATAGTCTTAGTTTTTTTTACTCACCTTTCTTATGCACAGGTGAACATGACTGCAACTGGGTCATATGCCCAGAATTTTAACACGCTTTCGCAATCCGGAGGTTTTAATAATTTTACGAATAACAGCACTATTTCCTCGTGGTATATTCAAAGGGAGGATGGAAACGCGAATCCAAATAATTATGCTGCAAGTACCGGTTCAAGCGGTTCAGGTGGCTTTTATAGTTTTGGATCTTCCGGTAGTTCTGATCGTGCCTTAGGGCAAGTGCCAAGTGGATCAACTGACGACATGGCAATTGGCTTGTTATTAAGAAATACGTCAGGAGCAACAATCACTAACATCACCGTGAGTTATACGTTAGAGCAATGGAGAAAAGGGGCTGACAATTCGCAAGGTCTTTCCTTTACCTATGAAACGAGTTCATTTCCGATTACAAATTTAGATCCCAATATTGCAAGCGGGTCTGGTTGGAATACTGTTGGCGGACTAAATTTAAACGGACCAATCTCAAGTGGTTCTGATGATATTTCACTAAATGGCAATTCTAGTGGCAACCGTGTTTCTGCGACTAATGTTTCTATTACCGGTCTTTCTTTGGCTAATGGACAATATATTATGCTACGTTGGTTAGATATTGATAGCACAGGTAATGATCATGGATTATCCATTGATGATGTAACTGTAAATTACACAGTTCCAAGTATTATCTTTACAAATGATATTACCACTAACAATAATTCAGCCAATCCATTTACTACCAATCAAGTTGTTGCTGCAAATGCTGCAGCTTCCGGAATTGGTAGAGGTCCCGGTGTTGATTATGAGTCTGAAGACGGTGGTTATGCCGGTAACAATTATACTACAAGTGGTAGTTTAGATGCAAATGATTATATGTATTTTACGATTACACCAAATGTTGGATACCAGTTGAACTTTGAGAGCTTTGATTATCAGGAAGAAAGAACGAACAGCAATGGTCCGGAAGACTTTTCTTTCCGATCAAGTTTAGACAGTTATGGTTCCTCTATTTTAACCTATACTTTAACCAATGAAAATGCCACTAATCGATCAATCGGTTTAGCAGCTTCGCAATATCAAAATGTTCAAAGTGCTATCACGTTTAGACTTTATGGATGGGATGCCGGCGGTTTTAATGCAGGAAATAGAGAATATAGTATTAATAGGTTTGCTTTTTTAGGAACTGTAACCATGATTCCACCCACTGTTTCCACTACTGCCCCAACAGCAATTTGTGACAATGGAGTAGGAGTTGTGACAGTAACCGGAAACAATTTAATTCATGTAACGAGTGTCACCGTAGGTGGAACACCGGCTAGCATTACTTCTCAAACTAATACAGAATTGGTAGTAACTGTTCCTCAAGGTGTTTCCGGTTTATTGACCGTTACAAATGATGCCGGAAGTGCAAATGGTGCTACAATAACACTTTTAAACGCGGTTACCTATTATGCCGATGTTGACGGAGATGGATTTGGAAACCCAGCTAGTTCTGTTTCAAATTGCACCGGACAACCGGTTGGCTATGTTACTAATAATTTAGATTGCGATGATAATTTACTTCTTTATGAAGATAGTGATGGCGATGGTTTTGGTTCACTGGTTTTAGTTGCCTGTGGAGGTTCAACAGATAATACAGACACAAATGATAACTTATTAACCTATGTAGATTCTGATGGTGATGGGTATGGTAGTCAAGTATTTGCCATAAGTGGTGTGCTAACTAATACAGATTGTAACGATGCAGACGATTCTATCTATCCCGGAGCTACAGAAATTTGTTATGACGGCATCGATCAAAATTGTGATGATAATTTAAACGATGGTTGTCCTATTATTTATGCCAGTTTACGTAATGATAATTGTGGATCAACCTTAGGCACAATCAATGAAGTATTACGAGGCGATTTATTATCTGAAAGCGTTCCTAATGGCGTTTCAAAAACAGGTTATAGATTTAGATTAACAAACACATTAACCAATGAATTTAGAGAAGTAGAACGTTCAAACTATGTTTTCCAAATCTCTACTACAGATATTGCTCAATACGGAACTGTTTATGCTGTTGAATCGTCTGTTCGTTTAAATAACCAATGGATGCCTTATGGTGCTGTTTGTAATGTTGTTACGCCAGATATTCCTTCCACTGTTATTGCAGCAAGTTCTTGTGAATCAACATTAGTGCAAATGAACAACATCATTCGTGCAGTGGTTGTGCCTGCTGCAGTGAACTATGAATATGAAGTTTCTTTATTAGAGGGTGGAATTCCTGTAGAAACCACTACATTGATTAGACCGGGAGCTTCATTTAACTTACTCCAACTTACGGGAATTTCACTTAAATATGGAGCAGAATATCAAGTTCGTGTAAAAGTAGAAGTACCAACTACTATCGGATTACAATGGTCTACCGATTATGGAGCTCCTTGTTCAGTATATAGTCCTGTTGCCCCTGAAGCACAAATTGAGGGATGTGGAGAGGAACTTGGCTTATTTCCTGCTTCTTTAAACACTGTTATCTATTGCACCCCAACCGGTGGAACTACGTTGTATCGATTTACGTTGAGTGACGAGTTTGGTTACTACCAACAATATTCTTCAACATCAAGGGTTTTTCGTTTATCCAACTTTAATTCAATGTCTCCATTAACACCAGGAGCAACTTATTCAATTGTCACAGAAGCATTTGTGTATGGTTATTTTTACCCAGGAAAAGACTGTAACATTACTGTACCAGGTGGCGATATGATTAGACCAACAATAACCAAAGAAGAAATTGTTAGTAGCTCGCCAACCGAATTTAAAGTGGTTGCTCATCCTAACCCATTTGCTACTACTTTTGAGTTGAATGTTCAATCCGGTAAAACAGATGACATTCATGTAACGGTATATGATATGACCGGGCGTTTATTGGAAACAGTAACCCTAAAAGCAGACACATTGTCTTCAAGAACCTTGGGAGATAATTATCCAACCGGTATTTATAATGCCGTTGTTACTCAAGGAGAAGAAACCCGTGTTGTTCGAGTAGTGAAACGATAATTCAACTAGATCATTTATTAGAAAAACCTCTAACTAATTAGAGGTTTTTTTTTAAGTTAATGTTTTAGTCATGATTATTTTTGTTATAATTAATTTAGGAAGATTATATTTGCCAAAATTTTTTCAAGATGTTGTTTAATAAGTACTTTCAAATAGTATTGCTTACCCTTTTGTTGCCCGTTAGTTCAACATTAGCTGCTGTTAATTTTACTTGTTATCGAGATTTTGATGGTGATGGCTTTGGCGATCCGGAACAATCACTTAGCTATTCAGACACAATTCCTTTTGGATTTGTTTTGAATGCTAATGACTGCGACGATTCTAATGCTACTGTTTATCCAAATGCTCCCGAAATTTGTTATGATGGCATCGATAATAATTGCAATGGCGAATTAAATGAAAGTTGTGTTGAATTCATTACCCAGTTAAGATCTTCGCACTGTAACCAAATTGTTCCAACATTAGTTTATCCAATTAGAGCTAACGGAATTTCGGAAAATTTAATTCCGGAAGGCGTCATTATTTTAGCCTATCGTTTTAAAATTAGAAATTTAACCACAAACCAAATTTCAATTGTTGAAAACCCAACTTCAGCATTGCAACTTGCTCAATCTGCGGTGGTAATGTATGATTGTGCTTTTGAAATAAGTGTTGCTTTAAAACTTAATAACGAATGGATGCCTTATGGCAATGCTTGTGTTGTCTATTCTCCGGGTATACCGGTCATAAAATTGCATCCTACATCGTGCGGAGTGCCTGTGATGAACATGAATTCAATTATCCGTTCAGAAATCATTCCAAAAGCAAATCGGTATGAATTTGAAGTTTCTTTGGTTGAAAATGGGGAGATTACAGAAACGGTTAGTTTGATTAGACCAGCTCCATCGTTAAACTTGTTATTAGTAAACGGAATTTCAAAAAAATTCGAAACCGAATACAGAATTAGAGCAAAAGTAGAGGTGTTAACTCCGCAGGGTTATCAATGGTCGCCTGATTTCGGATTATATTGTTCGGTTTTTTCGCCCATTCGCCCAGAAATTTCTATGGAAGGTTGCGAAAACGAAGGAGGACTTCAACCCGATAATTTGCTTTCAGTGCTTTATTCTAAAAGTACGGGGGGTGTAACAGAATTTCGATTTACGTTATCTCACGAAGATGGCTATTTGCAAAGCTATACTAGTACGTACCGAACTTTTCGACTTTCTAATTTTGATTCGCTTTCGCCTTTAACTCCCGGTGAAAATTATTCTTTAGCAACAGAAATAAAAATTTATGGTTTTTATTACTTTGCCAAAGATTGTAATATTCTTGTGCCAGGAACCGGACAGCGTTTTTCTGAAGAAGCGACCGAATCATCTATTCAAACAGAAGAAAAAGATACATCTTTTGTAGTCTATCCTAATCCAACTGAAACTTTTTTTCAATTAAGAAAAGTTAACCATAAACCTGCTCAAGTTAGTCTAGAACTTTTTGATGTTTATGGAAGAACAGTAGAAAAAAAAGAGGCGAATTTAGCAAATGAAACAATCACTTTTGGAGACACTTTACCCGCTGGTTTTTATCTACTTAATGTAACCCAAAATCAAGTGTCAACTTTTTATAATTTGATAAAGAAATAATATGTTGTTAAACGAGTAAATTTTTCTTTTATCGACTTTATTTTCAGTGGATTACAAATTTATTTATCTTTATTTTTTGTGTTTCAATTGCTTGTTTTTCAGTGAATTGAGCTATAAAGTAAAGTGAATCACAATAAATTGAAATGAGTTGAAAAAAATTAACACATTTCTATAAGAAAAATCACTATTAAAATATCAAAAAGTGCGTTTTGTCGATTATTATGTTTTTTTGTCGAATAAAATAAAAATTAAATTAAAAAAAGATACCTATCAATTCATTTGCTGTAAATTTAGCAAGGAAAAATTTGATTTGTAACGTTTTATGCCCGGAAGTAACCGTTAAATGTAAATGCTATTGCCTATGAAAATTGTTCATCCAAAGCTTCTGAAATTTCTATTAATTTTCGGATTAATCTTTGCCTTTCAAAATAGGGTAGAGGCACAAGTTAGTGCTTATTTTTTCAGCGAGTCTATTGAAACATATACCGAAATAACAGGTGGAACAGAAGCCTATGCTGTTCCCTGGGATAACCATACTGCCGGAGCAATTGTTTCTGCAAATTTTGGATTTAATTTTGAATATGATAGTGCAATCTATACTTCTTGTAATATTAGTCCAAATGGATATATAACTTTTGGAGCGATTCAGCCAATCCCAACAGCCTACATTCCTATTAGTGCTGGTACTACTTACAATGGAGCAGTTAGTGCTTTTGGTCAGGACATTATTTCAACAACAGAACCAATTACGTATACCACTTTAGGAACAGCTCCCAACCGTATTTTTGTAGTGCAATGGAAAGATGCTCAAAGAAAATCAAACACAGGCGTTTTAAATTTTCAAATTAGGTTATACGAAACATCAAACGAAATTCAACTACATTATGGTTTTTGCAACCCAGATGACACAGCAGTTGTTACTGCACAAGTTGGTTTGCGAGGTCCAAATAACTCTTTTTTACCTAATGTAAATAACCGAGTTCAAGCCGGAGCAAATATCAATAATTCTTGGTTTTTAAAAAGCACACCAGGTGTAGGAAATGCAAGTACCATGCGAACCAGTGTTGCTGAATTTCCAGACAATGGTTTGGTTTATATTTTTACAAAACCACCTCTTTGTGCTGTTCCTACGGGCTCTCCTTCCGGTTTGGTAATTGGCGGTACGTCTATTAATGCCACGTCTTTTGTGGGAAATAGTTTTACGCCAACAACACCGGCTTCTACACAGTATTTGGTTTTGCGAAGCACTGTTAACACTCCACCCGATGCGAGTGTAGTTCCAAACGGAACGTATTGGGCTGTTGGAAATACGATAGCCGGAACATATGTGGTGGTGAGTAAAACAAATAGTTCTACTTTCACACAAACAGCTTTAGTTAATAATACTACCTATTATTATTGGGTAATTCCATATAATGGTGATTGTTTAGGTGGTCCGCTTTATAACCTCGGTAACATGATTACCGGAAGTCAGACTACCTGTATTCCGGCTCCAACACTTGCCGCAACAACAGGAGTAAATGGAAATGGTTTTACAATCAATTTTAACCCCGTTTCAGGTGCTACCGATTATCAAATAGACATTTCTACTAATGGTACTTTTACACAAATTTTACCTGCTTATTCCAATGTTTTAACCGGAGGTGCAACTACGTTTACTGTTACTGATTTGCCTCCCTTAACAACCTATTTTTTTAGGATACGGGCGGTAGGATTAGGTTGCAGTATAAATAGTTCTTCCGGAATTGTTGCTGTGCCTTGTGGCTATTATTTTATTCCCTATTCTCAAAATTTTGATACCACTGCAAACAATGCCATTCCAAGTTGTACAACAACCGTAGATGATAATGCAGATGGAACTTCTTGGCGAGTGCAATCTACCAATCCTGCCTCTTCACCAAGAGCTTTATATTTAAACAAAAATAATACCGTGGCAATGGACGATTGGTTCTTTTTACCCGGATTAAAATTAGACGGAGGAATTTCTTACCGTTTGTTTTTCAGATATAATACTACTGCTTCAAGTGGTTTAATTGAACGATTACGCGTTCGTTTAGGCTCCGGACAGTCGCCTGCTCAAATGAATATTACTATTTTAGATTTGCCAAATATCGCTAATACAATTTATCAATCTGCGTTTGTAGATTTTACACCTGTAACCAATGGAGTTTATTATTTAGGATTTCAAGGGTATAGTGCTGCCAATCAAAGTTACATGGTTTTAGACGACATCAGTGTAACCGTAGCACCAACTTGTTTTGAACCTGAAAATTTAAGCGTTTCTGCAGTTGGAACTTCCACGGCAACCATTGCATTTGATGCTCCTGCTAGTGTGCCTGCTTCCGGTTATAACTATTATCTTTCTACTCTAGATACACCGCCAACCGGTGCAACTGTTCCAACCGGTTCTGTTCCTTTTGGAGACACTTCTATTCCTCTTTCAGGATTAACTGCTTCAACGTCTTACTACATATGGGTAAGAGGTAATTGTGGTCCGGGCGATGTTAGTATTTGGACACAAGTGTTTTCATTTAGTACAGAGTGTAATCCGCCTACTTTTACAACCATTACTCCGGCCAATCGTTGTGGTATCGGATCCGTTAACTTAGTGGCAGTGCCCAATGCAGGCTCTTTAACACAATGGTATGATGCTCCTGCAAACGGGAATTTATTGTTTTCAGGTTCAACATTTACCACACCATCATTAACTGGAACAACCACTTATTATGCTCAAGCAAAAGCAGCGGGTGGAAATGTCTCCGCCGGACCACGCACTCCTAACAATATTGCCGGTGCAAAATCGGCTATTACAGCTCCTTCCGGTGTATTTATAACCATTTCTGAAGAAACAGAATTGCTTTCAGTAGATATTTTCCCGCTCTCATCTGGTCAAAATGGTTTAATTGTTATTCGTAATTCGCTAAATGTAGCTGTGGCATCTATTCCTTTTGTCACTAGTGTAGTTGGAGGAAACACGCCACAATCTATTCCAATTAATTTTGATTTTATCCCCGGAAATTATACCGTTAGCTTAACTACCATTCCTGCTTCCGGTTTAATTGGGAATGCAGAAAATGTAGCTTATCCGTATACCTCTTCGGTAGCCAGCATTACAGGCAATAATTTTGATAATTCATTTTACATATTTTTCTACAATTGGCGTTTTACTACCACGTGTCTTTCTGCTATAACTCCAGTAACGGCAACAATAACTACACCGCCATCACTAGGTCTTAGCAGTGCTACGCAAATAATTTGTAGCGGATTAAGTACACCTACAGTGACCGTAACCGGGGCAGCTTCGTTCAACACATTTACGTGGTCTCCAGCAACAGGTGTATCAGGAAATGTTGGAACCGGATACACGTTTAATCCAACAGAATCAACTGTTTATACCTTAACAGCATCGCAAACTTCCGGTGCTTTTTGTTCTGCTACAACCACACTTAGCGTAACAGTAAATCCATCGCCGCCAAGTATTACAATTATTCCGGGAGATGTAACGTTGTGCGAAGGAGCTATTCAACCGCTTACTGCTACTTTTGGAGCATCAGCAGCAATAAACATTGTAAACGAAAATTTTGAAGGAGCAAACAGTTGGACAACAACCAATTCTTCAACAGGTGGAACAATTGCCAATGCTGAATGGACATTGCGTAATAGTATCTATTCTTATACCAGTGGAACATGGACGTTTAATGCCAGCAGTAACGATGCTTCTCGTTTTTATATGTCAAATTCAGATGCTCAAGGTTCGCCTAGTAGCAATCTTACCCTTACAACACTAGAATCGCCAACCTTTAGTTTAGATGGCTATTCTTCTGCGGGAATTAGTTTTTGGCATTACTTGCGATGGATCGTAGGCAACAAAGCTCATGTTGAAATTTCGTTAGACAACGGAGGAACTTGGACTATGATTGGTGCCTATACCGGCATTCAAGGTGCTGCCTCCAACTTTGTAAACAGAACCATCGATTTAACGCCTTATGTGGGTAACAGTTTTGTTAAACTACGTTTCCTTTATCAAGCCACTTGGGATTATGGATGGGCCATTGATAATGTACGCGTTTTTGGTATTGTTGCTACAGCCGTTAATTGGTCTCCGGTTGATGATTTATATACCGATGCAGCAGCCATAATTCCTTATACTTTAGGCACACCAGCAGCTACAGTTTATAGTTTGCCAACACAAAATAGAACGTATACTGCCGTGGTAACCACAATTGATGGTTGCGAATCAGATGCTTCAGTAACAGTAACCTATAATGCTCAACCCATTGCCGGAACTTTAACCGGAAGTCAGGTTTTGTGTTCAAGTTCAGCTGTGGCTAATTTAGATTTAGTTGGTAGTTCCGGTCCGATTGTGCGATGGGAATATGCAGATGATGCCTCTTTTACTGTTAATTTAACGCCTATTGCATCCACAAACACGAGTTTAACACCAGCAGAAATGGGCGTTTTTTCCAACATCCGTTACTTTAGAGCTGTGCTTTTAAATGGCGTTTGTCCTATTGTGTATTCAAATGGTGTAGCCGTAGAATTTCCAACAACAATTTGGAACGGAACCACATGGAGCAATGGTCCACCAGATGCTACCAAAAGAGTAATCTTTGCAGGAAATTATACTTCTTCCGGCGATATTGAAGCGTGTTCCATTCAAGTGCAATCGGGAATAGTAACTGTCTTGGCAAATCATAATTTTATTGTTAGCAACCAAATTGATGTAACCGGACCTCCCGCTACAACAAGTTTTGTTTTTGAAAATAATTCTAGTTTAATTCAAATAAACGACGTGGTTAACACCGGGGTTATTACCTACAGAAGAAATTCTACGCCAATGGTTACCAATGATTATACCTATTGGTCTTCTCCTGTAGCAAATCAACAACTTGCCTCTTTTTCACCTAACACAATTGCTATTCGATTTTATTTGTGGGATACCGGCATCTATAATTGGGCAAATGTGTCTACGGCAACTAATTTTCTTGCCGGAAAAGGCTATATCATTAGAGCTCCGGGCGTTTTGCCTTTTAATCCAACAACGCCAACGGTTTTCAATGGTCAGTTTGTAGGGGTGCCACATAATGGTGATATACCTGTTTCTGTTGTTGTAAATGGTTTAAATGACAGAAACCTACTCGGAAATCCATACCCAAGTGCCATTAGTGCAGATGATTTTATGGATGAGCCTTCTAATGCAGGGGTAGTAGGTGGTACAATTTATTTCTGGACACACAATACACCGATTACCAACTATCAATATACTGCAAATGATTATGCAGTTTACAATTATACAGGTGGAGTTGGAACACAATCTGCTACAAATTCAGGTATAAACAACACCATTCCAAACGGAACCATTGCTTCCGGTCAAGGTTTCTTTATGAAATGCATGGGAACCGGAACCGCAACCTTTAAAAACTCAATGCGATTATTAGGTAGCAACAACCAGTTTTTTAGACCCGCTTATGCCAAATTTTCATCGGAACCCGTTGCCAAAAATAGACTTTGGATTGAGTTTTCTAATAACCAAGGTGCTTTTAAACAATTACTTTTAGGATATATTCAAGGGGCAACCAACGATTTTGATTATAAATATGATGGCGAATTAACTGAAACAGCAAATCCCGTTCGTTTTTATTCCTTACTAAACGATACAAAACTTACTATCCAAGGTCGTGCATTACCATTTGATATTTCAGATGTGCATCCAATTGGTTATGCAGCACCTTCATCGGGTGATTATACAATTCAATTGGCCACCTTTGACGGTTTGTTTACAGAACAAAATGTTTATCTGGAAGACAAGTTTTTAAACATCGTTCACGATCTCAAAAATGCACCATACACTTTTTCAACAGAACAAGGCACTTTTGATGACCGTTTTGCCATCCGATTTACAAATGAAACATTAGGTGTCAATCCGTTTTCTATTCAGGAAGTGATGGTGGTTAAAAATGAATCAAGCATCAACATTTTGGCTTCTTCAAACATGATTTTAGATAAAGTGAATTTGTTTGACATGCGTGGAAGACGTATTGCTTCTAAACAAAATATTAATTCAAATACAACTACTTTTTCAGATTTAGCAATTGCTAATCAGATTTTGTTGGTTCAAATTTTTGATGAGTTTGGAAATTCTGTCACCAAGAAATTGATTTTCTAATTCAAGTATAAAAAATAAAGCTTCAACCCTTTTCATTTGAGAAGGGTTTTTTTATTTAAACCATTTTGCTGTTTTAAGATAAATTTTACACAGCATTATAGTTTATTTTTTTAAAATCGTACAAATTTCTTTTTAATAGGTTTTATTGTATTGAAAATACTCAGTTTTTCTGCATTTTTTTTTAGTATTCTCATATAGTAAAGCATCTTAACATAAAAATTTTGCAAAACAATTAATTTGTGTTAATAATTTGTGATGAAATAGTAAACGTATTCCACAAAAAAATGTATTTTTGTTCCTAATAGTTGAGAAAAATTGGGTTTTATAGTGTTGATTTTGAAAGGTTTATGCCTTGATTTATCAGAATTTTAAAACATAAATTTAAGTTAAAAGTAATTGGTCGATGATTTAACACATTTCGTCGATTTTTAATATTTTAATAAATTGATGCCACTTTTTTTTCAATTCAACCAAAAAAACGAAAAAACTGAATTTCCAAAAAGAATAAACTATGAATTCAACTTTACTTACCTACTTGAAGATGAAAGGGAATAAAAGCGTTGCCCATTTTTGTATCGCTTTTTTATGCCTGTTGCCACTAACGAATGTTTTTGCTCAGGTATCGGCCAATTATACTGCTTCGCAAGTAGCAGCACCTGCTTACACCGATTTATCCGCTGCAAAAACAGTTTTAATTGGTGGAACATGGAACGATAATCCTGCAGCAAATTTAGATTTTACAGCCATTGGATTCAATTTTAAATTTAACGGTGCAACCCAAACCTCGTGTTGGGTCTCGCCAAATGGTTTTATCACGTTTGGAAGTGCTCCTACCACTACAAATTACACACCGATTGCGAGTGCGGAAACTTACACTGGAGCCATTGCCGGATTTGCGGCAAATTTAAGCGTTGCTACAACGGTTGCTGGAACACCACAGCCCAATTCGGTTTCCTATGAGTTAACAGGTACTCCAGGCAGTCAAATTTTAAAATTGGATTGGAGAGCTTTTAAACGAACTCCAGATCCCTCAGGTGAAGCTAGATTAATGCGAATGCAGATTTGGTTATATGAAGGTACCGATGTGATTGAAGTCCATATAGCTCCCGTTGGTTCTGCTGCACTAACTTTTACTACTCAGGTTTATGCACAAGTTGGTTTACGCGGTTCCACTAATTCCGATTGGAATTTATTCTCACATACTTTAACAGGTGCTTGGCCAACTGGTACTGCTTTTGCTACTAATCAAGTTGCACCAGCCGGATCAAATGCAGGCACAATGCGAAGTCAAAATGGTTTTTTTCTTGATGCAGCCGCATACCGTCTTTTCCGTTTTGTGCCAAACAATTGTTCTTCGCCAACGGCATTGTCTGTTAGCAATGTATTAATCAATACGGCAGATGTCAATTTAACAGAGCCAACGCCTTCGCCAACCAATGGTTATCAATATGAAATTAGAACAGCAGGAACACCGGGCACTGCCTTAGGACCGCTTGATGTTGCAGGTACAGATACAGGAACAACACTGGGTGTTTCCGGTTTAACAGCCGGCACTACTTACACGGCCTATGTGCGTTCAGATTGTGGAGGTAGTTCCTATAGTGCTTGGGTTTCTGCCGGAACGTTTACTACGTTGTGTGCATCTACTACCGTGCCTTATTTTCAAGATTTTAATGCAACAGTTATACCTAATTTGCCTACTTGTACGACAAGACAAAATATAGGAACAGGAAATCTATGGGAGTCAGGACTTGATTTTGATTCCGGTTTCTTTGATAATCATTTGGTTTATCTTCAAAGTGGTACACAACAGGCCAATGTTTGGTTTTATACACAAGGTATTCAATTAACTGCCGGAACTAGCTATGATTTGAGTTATTTATATGGTGGATCAAGTGTTCCTGCTACCATCACCAACCGAATAGAAGTAAAATATGGATTGGCACCAACTAATTTGGGAATGACTATTCCATTAGACAACCATCCAAATATTAAAGGTTCGCCAACAGGAAATAAAGTTATTTTTACCGCACCTTCTACAGATGTGTATTATTTTGGTTTTAGAGCCTATTCGTTACAAGCTCAAGGAAGTATTTATTTAGATGATATTAGCATTGTAGAATCTACGTGTGTTCCACCAACCGGTTTAGCGGTAGATGGACCATCGATTGCTTCTACTTCGGCAACAATACTTTGGACTGCACCAACTCCTGCACCGGGAAGTGGATATGCTTATTTTGTAACACCAACAAATCCGGTGGTTACCATGGGAACAGGTGTTCTTGTTGCCGGACAAACGTATACCATTAGTTCTGTAGGAACATTTGATTTTACTACGGTTGGAGCTACTTCCAATACGGTAGGTCAAACGTTTGTGGCTATCGCACCGCCAGTAAATGCGGGCTCGTTTGTAATAGGACAAACCTACATTATCAATAGTTTAGGAACAACCAACTTTACTACGATTGGTGCACCCATCAATTCAATTGGAGTTCAATTTGTGGCTACGGGTGTTGGAACAGGAACTGGTAATGCAACCACTCTTCAAATTCCAACTTCCGGAACAGGAAGTGCTACGATTGTTTTAGGAAATAATATTTCACCATCCGGAACAACCGGAGCGGGAATCACGTTGGCTAACCTAACAGGTTTAGCAAACAATACTACTTATTATGTTTGGGTAAGATCTAGATGCTCTATCGGAATTAATAGTGCATGGACTCCTACCAATATTAGTTTTACAACATTGAACGTGCCACCTTATTGTATTCCTTCAAGTGCATCAAGTACAACATTTATAAATAATTTTGCTACCACAAACGGAATTACCAACATAAGCAATATCTCCGGTTTTGCTTTACCTTCCGGTTATATCGATTATACCACAACATCTCAGGTAGTTACACAAGCTCCGGGTGCCAGCATTAACTTTACGTTAGGAATGACAACACCAATTAATGCAGGTGTTGCAATTTGGGTAGACTGGAATAACAACGGAACATTTGAAGTTGGCGAAAGAATGTATAATTCTGCAGCCTATGTAACTACTGCCTCAGGAACATTTACTGTTCCCGGTGGAACACCAACAGGTTTTGTTTATAGAATGCGTGTGATGGTAGATTATTGGGCAACAAGTCCATCGCCATGTGTAATTAACACGTTATTTGGTGGTCAACAAGGTGAAGTGGAAGACTATAACTTTAGAGTTGTTCCGCCACCACCTGCTTTAACGTTGTCTTCTAATGTTAGTGCACAATGTGCTAATACGCCTTCAGCATTAGTTACATTAACCGCTGGTGGACCACCAACCTATAACACCTATACGTGGTCACCCGCTACAGGAGTGAGTGGAAGTGCCGCTGCAGGATGGACATTTACCAATACAACTACAACGGTTTATACGTTAACAGCGTTGCAAACTTCTGCACCTTTTAGCATAAATACTGTAAGATATACTTATCAAGCAACACCGGCACCAACTGCTGTTGCTGTATCGCCAATTGATCCGGCAGTTTGTCAAACCGGGCCTGCTCAATTGCTAACGGCTTCGGGAGGTACTGTGTTTAATAGTATTGCTCTTTCTGAATCTTTTGAAAGTGGAGCTCCAACATGGACGCGTAATAATCTTTCTGTAGGAGGTTCAATCGCTAATGCCGCTTGGACCGATAGAAACAATGGCTACAATATAAGTGGATATACTTTTCAAAGTAATGATTCTTCCACTTTTATCATGTCTGATTCAGATGAGCAAGGTATTGGTTCAACAACAAGTACAAATCTGGTTTCTCCGGTTTTTAGTTTGCAGAATTATACCGATGCCAACCTTGTTTTTTATCATCACTATCAAGGCTATATCAATGGAGCAGCTACAGTTGATATTTCTACTAATGGAGGTACAACTTGGCTACCTAGTTTGCAAACTTATACAACTACTTCCCAAGGTTTACCAAATAATTTTGCACTAGTAACAATTAACTTGAACGCCTATGTGGGTCAAACTAACTTGCGTATTCGTTTTAATTACAATGCCAACTGGGCATGGTATTGGGCAATTGATAATGTTACGGTGCAAGGAACACGAATTGGTCAAATTGTGTGGAATACGGTTCCACCAACAGTAGGAACTGATTTTGTTACTCCAATTCCGGGATTGTTTACCAATGCTGCCGCCACAATTCCATATACTTTAAATACGGTTTCAAATACGGTTTATACTTTGCCAACCGCTACAACAAGTTATACGTCAAGCACAAATGTGGCCGGTTGTAGTACTTCTGTAACTTCCAACATAACGCTTACACCAGTGGTTGCGGGAACTGTAACAGGAACGCAAACCAATTGTAATACTGCTTCTTTGTCTAATTTAGTGTTAACAGGTCATGCAGGTTCGGTTGTACGATGGGAATATGCAAGTAATGCTGCTTTTACTATAGGTGTAACGCCAATTGCTAATACTACAACAACATTAACACCAGCTGAATTTGGTACATTTGATAATACGCGTTATTTCAGAGCAGTAGTAGGAAATGGATCGTGTAATACAATTAATTCTAACATTGTTAGTGTTACTATTCCAACCACTGTTTTAACAGGAACAAACATATGGAGCAATGGTACACCGGATATCACTAAACGAGTAGTTATTGATGGAACGTATACAGCAACGGCTAATTTTAGTGCTTGTTCCGTAGTAGTTAGACCTGGAAGAACTTTAACTGTTCAACCAGGTGTTACAGTTACGGTGCAGAATGAATTTGTGGTAGAAGGTGCTGTGCCAAATACAGTAATTTTTCAAAATAATTCAAGCCTAATTCAGCTTTCGGATGCAGTAAACGTAGGAGCCATTCGTTATGAAAGAAATACAACTCCGGTTGTTTTTCATGATTATACGTATTGGTCTTCACCAGTTGCAAATCAAGTGTTGGGAACTTTTTCACCGGACACTGCAGCCAATCGTTTTTATATTTTTAATAATGTAAGTTATTCATGGCAAACCATAAGCACTGCATCAGTAATGAATGCAGCACAAGGCTATATTATTAGAGCTCCCGGAACACATAGCGTTACGGTTCCTTCGGTATTTACAGGAGCTTTTTATGGTGTGCCACACAACGGACCTTATTCAATAAACATTACGGTTTCCGGTACTCAAAATAGAAATTTATTAGGAAATCCATATCCAAGTGCCATAGATGCTGATTTGTTGTATGGGGCTAATAATACCGTTTTACAAGGAAATATGTTCTTCTGGACGCATAATACACCAATCACGGCAAATAATTATAATTCAAATGATTATGCTGTATATAATGCTTCGGGAGGTGCGGGAACTGCTGCGTCTATAAATCCTGGCGTAAATCCAAGTATCCCTACAGGAAACATTGCTGCAGGTCAAGGATTTTTCGTGCAGGGATTAGCTTCCGGTACGGTTAATTTTACCAATGCAATGCGTTTAACCGGTTTAAATAGTTTATTTTACAGAAGTCCGGATGCACCTGTAACCAATGTAATTGAAAAACACAGAATTTGGTTAAATATCATAAACCAACAAGGAGCTTATAAACAAATGTTGTTAGGTTATATTGAAGGAGCAACCAATGCTATAGACAATGCCTATGATGCTGAGGTAACTGAGGCAGGAAATGTAGTAAGTTTATATTCATTAAATACAGATAAAAAATTAACGATTCAAGGAAGAGCATTGCCATTTGAAGTAAATGACGAAGTGCCACTTGGATTTAGAACTTCTATAGCGGGTAATTATGCTATCGAATTAGAAAACTTTGATGGTTTGTTTGAAGAAGGTCAAACGATTTATTTAGAAGACAAATTGCTAAATGTTATTCATAATTTGAATGAAAGCAATTATAATTTCACAACTGAGTCAGGCACATTTGATGATCGTTTTGAAGTGCAATTTCAAGATGATACTTTAGGTGTAGAAAATCCAACTGATGCATCGAATGCAGTGATTGTTTATAAAAACAATCAAACCATTTTTATTAATTCTTCTAATTTAGAGATGTCTGAAGTAAAACTTTTTGATATTCGCGGAAGATTGATTACGATGAAAAAAGATATCCTTGCCTCCGAAGTAAGTTTTGCCAATTTGGCTGTGGCTAACCAAATGATTTTGGTTCAAATCACCACCACAGATGGCAGTACCGTAACCAAAAAAGTGGCTTACTAAAAATTGATAAACTATAACAAAAACCCTTAGATATTTCTAAGGGTTTTGTTTTTTTATAAACTAGTCAAAAAAAAATTGTTAAAAAACGCCGATTTGCATTTTGTCGATTAATCGTGCTTTTTAACGATTTGTATGGTTTTAGTTAACAACGTGTTAACAATATTTATTATATTCACTAACTTATTTTAAACCAATTTTTTAATTATGATTAATAACTACAATTCCTTGAGTTGGCGTTTGGGGACGCAACTCAAAAACCGGGAGCCGGATGTGGTTGGGAAAGATCCCACGGTCACATCAACAACCACGAAAAGTTCGTGGCTTTTAAATTTATTTTTAATGGCAATCATGCTGTTAGGATTAGATTCTTTTGCACAAGTTTCTTCGTATACTTTTTCGCAAACAAGCGGAACTTATACTCCGATTACAGGCGGTACAGTTTCTCATGCTAGTGGTTGGGACGATACTCAAGTAAACACTGTACCGATTGGATTTTCGTTTGTTTTTAATGGAGTGACCTATACAACTTGTAACATTAACCCGAATGGGTATATTACTTTTGGTGGCACCACATCATTATCTTACACTCCTATTTCTGGTTCATCTACCTCTCCAACGGGAGTTATTTCGGCATATGGTAGAGATTTACAAGCTCAAAATACTGCTCCATTAGGTGAGGTTTCTTATTTGTCGTCTGGAGGAGTGTTTACAGTTCAATGGACTGATGCCAGAAGGTATAATAGTACAACTACAAACGCTGAACGTATTCAAATGCAGATTAAATTATTTCAAACTACTAATGAAATACAAGTTATTTATGGTACATGGAGTGATGCAGTTTCTGCTACAACGAATAATGTTGGTGAAGTAGGATTAAGAGGGGCTTCAAATGCAGATTATAATAACAGACAAGTATTGGCTGCAGGTTCATGGGATGCTTCAACTGCCGGAACTTCAAATACGGCTACTTGTTATTATAATCAAGCAACAGTTGCTACCAAACCATCCAATGGTTTAACGTATACTTGGATTCCACCGGCACCTTGTGTTGGGACACCGTTAGCGGGAACTGTTTCACCGGCAGTTAGAAATGTATGTTCCGGTGCTGCAGTAGGCGTTTTAACGGCGTCTGGATTATCTTCAGGGGCTTCTGGTTTAACCTTTAAATGGCAATTAGCGGTATCTCCTGCAGATCCAAATTTGCCTGCAAGCTGGTCTGATATCGTACCTGCTCAAACCAATACAACTTATACTCCTCCAGTTTACGGGGGAACTACGGTTTATTATCGTTTGTTAACTACGTGTACTGCTAGTGGATTATCTACTCCAACGGCGTATGCAACAGTAACTAATCCAAATAACCCGTCTACTCAAGTGACTAATGCTGTTTCAAGTGCAGTTTCAACAAGTGGTTTTACGCTTAACTGGACAAATGGAAATGGAACAAGACGTGTTGTGCTTTTAAGTAATTCAGCTATTGTTGATCCTACTAATTCAACAGGAGCAGCTTTAGTTGCAAATGCTGTTTATGCTGGTTCGGGTCAACAAATTATGTACGATGGAACTGCAACTTCAGTTAACATCAGTGGTTTAGCAGTAGGGTCTACCTATAATGTAAAAGTATATGAATATACACGTTGTGGTTCAGGACCATACGATTACTACTATAATAGTTCAACAGGGACAAATGTTTTAAGTGTTAGCACTTGTGGTACTACAAGTTTACCTGTTGCGGTTCAGACATTTACCACTTTGTCTTTGCCTTTATGTTGGGGTAGTACAATTTTATCTGGTTCAACTAATTGGGGAGCAACAACTTCAAATGATGGAGTTCCTTCACCAAGAACCGGAACTTACTTTATGGGTAAAGCGTATAACACTTCTGATGCAATATTATTTTCTCAGCCTGTAGATATGACAACATCGTCAACAGGAGCAAGAATTGATGTTTGGATTTACAGAAGTACAGTAAATATACCTTCTGATCGTATTCGTTTTCATGTTAATACTGCACCGAATTTAACAGGTGCTACACAGTTGTTAGAAATCTTTCCTTTAACTAGTGTTGCTCCAGTTGTTGCTTCGGCAGGCTGGTATAATTATAAAGCGGATATTCCAGCTGGATTCAATACTTCAACTGCTTTATATATAATAGCACAAGGTACTACAACCGGAGGTTTTAGTTCTTACGGTATTGGGTTTGATGATTTAGTAATTGAGCCTAAACCAAACTGTTTAGAACCAAATGGATTAACATCAACACTAACTTCAGCTACAAGTGCCAACTTTAGTTGGAGTGTGCCAACGCCAACGCCAACTCAATATGAGTGGGCAGTAACAACTTCTGCTACACCACCTGCAACTGGTGAAGTAGTAACAAGTGCAGCGGCAACTTCTTCCACGTTAACTGCGGATACTACTTATTATCTTCATGTACGTTCTGAGTGTGGAGTAGGCGAATACAGTGCTTGGGCAACTTCAGCGTCGTTTTACACAGGATATTGTCTTCCTGCACCTAGTAGTGTTGATAATTCGGGTATAACAAATGTTAGTTTTGGAGTTAGTCCAAATGTGGTTAATAATACCACTTCTGTTGAAGTGAATAATTATGGTAATTACACCGCTCAAGTTGGAAGTTTAAGAAGAGGCGTTACTTCAACAGTAAACGTTACTTATCAAACAGGATATACCTATGCTACTGTTATTTGGGTTGACTTTAACAATGACCTTGATTTCAATGATGTGGGTGAGCAAGTAGCATTTGATACTTCTACTTCTGACAATCCAACGACACTATCATTAAGTTTTACAATTCCTTTAGGTACTCCGCTAGGAAATTACCGAATGAGAATTGGTGGAACAGATACTGAGCCACTAACAGACCCATGTTACACTGGAACTTATGGTTCATTTGAAGATTATACTTTAAATGTATTAGAAACACCTACTTGTTTTGTTCCAACAGCAATTGTTGCTTCCGGAGTTTCTTCAAGCGGTGCAACTTTGAACTGGACTGCTCCAACACCTGCTCCTTCAGTAGGATATAACTATGAAGTAAGAACATCTGGTGCCGCAGGAAGTGGTGCAACAGGATTATTTGTGGCAGGAACTTCTGTTTCAACAGGATTTGTAATCCCTTCAGGTTTAACCGGAAACACAACATATTCTGTGTATGTTCAATCAGACTGTGGATTAGGCGACGTAAGCGACTGGACTGCTGCTTACACGTTTACTACTTTGTGTGATGCAATTACTTCTTTCCCTTGGACCGAAGGTTTTGAGACAGATACTATTAATTGCCTTAGAGTAATTGATGGTGATGCCGATGGAAATAGTTGGGGATTGTATAATACGGGTGCTAGAACCGGAACATTGTGTGCTGGAATCTATACGGATGGTTTTTCAGCAATCAGTAATGATTATCTTTATACATTACCTTTGGACTTAGGAACTACTCCTAAACGTTTAACTTTTTGGGTAAGAGCTCAATCAAACTCTGAACCTGATGAAGTATCTGTACGCGTTTCAACAACTGGAACTAACATTGCAGATTTCTCTTCAGTAGCTATGGCTTCAACGCCTGTAACTTCAACAACTTATACTCAATTAACAGTTGATTTGTCTGCTTATGCTGGTCAAATCATCTATATTGCTTTTGTGAGAGATGCTGCCCCTGCTAATGGATGGATTTTGAAATTAGATGATGTTGTCGTTGAAAATATTCCACCAATTATTACCGATTTTACACCTTCATCAGTTTGTGAAAGTGGTGATACAATAACCATTAATGGTTCAGGTTTTATTGGGGTGACTGAGGTGTTACTAGGTTCAACTGCTGTTGCATTTACGGCTGTTGACACAAATACTATTACATTTGTTGTTCCTGAAGGTGCAACTTCAGGTTTACTATATGTAACAACTCCAGGAGGAACTGCTGTTAGTGTTTCTAACTTAACAATTAATGCTTTTCCTACCAATAATGACATAACCGGTCCAGACACAAAAGTGTGTACCGATGGAACATTGCAATTGGTAGCTGGTGGAGCAGGAAATGATTGGAGTTCATCTGATAATTTAATTGCAACCGTAGATGGTGATGGTTTAGTAACGGGAGTTGCTTCCGGAACTGTAACTATTTCATTTACAGTTACCGATTTTGGTTGTGCTACAACTAAAACATATGAGGTAGACGTGTATGAAGGAGTTACTATTACTGCTCAACCACCGGCTACACAATCTATCCAAACCGGAACAAACTCTTCTATTACTGTAGGAGCAACCGGTGATGGCTTAACATACCAATGGTTTGTTTATGATGCTGATAACGATATCTATATCCCAGTAGTTGATGATGCAACATTTGATAATGTTGATCAAGCTACTTTATTGATCAATAATACCCCTGAAACACTTGATGGTTCAGAGTTTTATTGTGAAGTATCCGGTACTTCTCCTTGTGGATCTGAAAATTCAACATCAACTATTGTATCTGTTGGGAGTACTGCTATAACGCAGCAACCAACTAATCAAACAGTGTGTGATAGTGGTTCTGCTGTTTTTACAGTTGAGACTTCAGGAGACGTTGAACCAGGAGGGTATATTTGGTATGAAGATGCTGGTTTAGGTTTTGAACCTGTTTCTGCTTCAACCAGTGGATTGACCTATAGCGGAGATGGAACTACCACGCTAACAGTTAGTGGTATAACATCTGCAAATAACGGTTATTCATATTTTGTGTTCGTTGATGGAACTGCAAATGATGTTTCGTCTTCTGCAGCTAGTTTAAATGTAAATACTTCACCTTCTGTTACATCACAAGCGTCAAATGCGGTGAATTGTGCTGCTGGAGGAACTTCTACTTTTACTATTGCTTCTTCAGGAACAGTGAGTGGTTTTGAATGGCAAATTGCTTCCTCACCGTCAGGCCCTTGGACAGCAGTTGCAAACGGAAATCCAACAGCTGCTACTTATTCTGCTACTGCTACTTCATTACAAGTAACAACAACTAGTGCTACACCGGTTGGTACATATTACTATCAGGTTGTACTTTCAGGTGTTGGTTCATGTCCTACAGCAACTTCTGAGGCAGTATCTTTAACTATCAATAACCCTACAGTGAGTAATCCTGCTGCTGCTACCATCGTAAGAGGTAACACTGCTACATTTACTTCAACTGTTGTGGCTACATCTCCGGTTTATCAATGGGAGTTTTCTACAACTTTAGGTGGCACTTATAGTCCAGTTGTGGATGCAACGCCGGTTGGAATTACTTATTCAGGTGCAAATACAGCATCGTTAAGTGTGATTACTTCTGCTGCTGCTGCAACAGGTGGTGCTCGTTACTACCGATTAAAAGTAACTTCAGGAACTTGTGTCGTAAACTCAGTTGGTGCATTATTGACAGTGAATGATTACTGTGCTTCAAATGCAACCAATACAGCTGATGATGATATTGCTCAAGTTGTTTTTGGAACATTAGTAAATCCGGCTACTTTGCCATCACCTTTACTCAATAATCCAGCAGCAGCTAACACATATACAAATTTCACAACACTACCTCCTGCTTCCTTTATACAAGGTCAGTCATATCCAATATCTGTAGCTCAATTTAATACAGGAAGTTACTACACTTGTTGGACTAAAGTATTCATTGATTGGAATCAAGATGGTGATTTTAGTGATGCTGGGGAAGCTTACAATGGTGTAGGTGGCGTTGATGGTCCATCAACAGCACCGGCTGATGGAATTGTATTTAGCTCAAACATAACAATCCCTTTAACAGCTCTTGTAGGAAATACAAGAATGAGAATTGTGTTAGATGAGTTTGGAACTTCAACTTCAACGGCTAATGGATGTGGAACATATTCTTATGGAGAAACAGAAGATTATGTCATTACTATTTTAGCTGCACCATCTTGTGCCGGAACTCCGGTTGCAACGACTGCAACATCCAGCTCATCTGGTGTTTGTAGTGGTTCTACCGCAAACCTTGGTCTAACAGGTGTTCCTGGAGAACTTGGTTTTACTTACCAATGGTATAGTAGAGAATTACCTGCCGGAACTTTTGCCCCAATTGATGGTGCAAATTTAGCAACGTATACTACTACTGCTTTAACAGTAAGTACAGAGTTTTATAACTTAGTAACTTGTACGAATTCAGGATTATCAAATCCTTCTTCAACAGTAGCAGTTACAGTGAATAACTGTGATTACACTGTAACCAGAAATACGGGTATTACTTATAATTCTATTATGAGTACAGGAAGTACATACACTTCTTTGTTGTCAACTTCTGCTCTGCCTTCAGGGGATGACGGTAAAACGAACACAGTTAGTTTAGCCGGAACAACCTTTAGATACAATGGTGCTACGGTAACAGGATTTTATGCCACAACCAACGGTTGGATGACATTTAATACTGCTTTAAATCAAACAAGTTTTAGTAATGACTTAACTGCAACTACCCAAAACAATGTGTTGGCTCCTTTCTGGGATGACTTAGTTATTCAAGGAAATACAGTAGCTAACAAAGATACTTCCATGAAATACAAAGTGGATGGTGTGTTAGGTAGTGGCTCTGCAGTGATTACTGTAGAATGGGCTGAGATGGAGCGATTTAATTACGGAGATCCAAACTTGAATTTCCAAGTTGTTTTACGTGAAAGCGATAACTCTATTGAATTTAATTATGGAACCATGCAGTTGTTTAACGGAAATACAAACGGTACTACCTTTACTTATACAGTAGGTATGAATGGTACTTCTCCGGCAACAGCTACGACTTCAAATAGATTAATTCAACAGTTTACTGATAGTGCCAATTTTGGTACTGCAACACAAACATCTTTACGTTTGTCACCAGCTTGTAACTCTCAGATACGATTTGTGCCTGCTGCTGCATACAGTGGAGGTGCAGCACCATCAACTGTTCCTGCTAATGATAATCCTGCTAATGCATTTGCAATTGGTGTAGGTTCTGATCCATGTATTTCGGTATGTGGTAATGTTTACAACAGTAAAAATGCTACTGCTACGCCAGGTATCACAGCTTGTTCTGCGACTACTCCTGGTAATGCAGATGATGATGTTTGGTTTAGTTTTACTGCAGATGCAACGTACACTGCTCACCGTGTAGCTGTTCAAGCTTCACCAGGTTATAATGCAGTTGTTCAAGTTTTAGACAGTTCATTTGTGCCTGTAGCGTGTCAAAATGCTGTTGGTAATGGTTTAAGCGAAGTAATTGCTTCAGTTACTTTAGTTTCCGGTAATCAGTATTATGTTAGAGTTTATGATTCTAACACAGGTGCTGCAGGTGGAAGTGGTGGAAGTGGTGAGTTTACTATTTGTGTAAACACAGTATTGCCTCCTCCAGTTTATGATGAACCATCGAATGCTATTACATTAAGTGTTGGTAGCAATGTATGTTCGCCAACTGCTAGTATTCCAACAGACATCTTAAGAGCTACCGCTACAGCAGGTGTTCAAACTTGTACAGGTACTCCGGATGATGACGTTTGGTATAAATTTACTACAGGACCAGATGCTACAGGAATTAACCATACGATTAACGTTCAAGGTGTTTCTACTTATAATGCAGCATTGCAAGTGTATGCAGGTGTTCCAGGTTTAGCAAATTCATTATCTTGTGTAAATAATACAGGAAACGGTGGATTAGAAACCTTTAGTTCAACTGCTTTATTGCCAAATACAGATTATTATATCAGAATTTTCCACACTGGAGCAGGTGCTGCTAATGGAAACTTCTCAGTTTGTGTTTTAGCTACTGCACCAAATTGTATTTCTTCACCAACTGCTCCTGCAAATGCGAGTACAGCTTGTGAAAGTGCAACAGGAACTACATTATCATGGGCTGCTGCTCCTGGAGCTACCACTTATGATGTTTATTTTAATGAAGTGTTAGTTTCTGCAGATCAAACAGCTTTAACTTATGTTACTCCAGTATTAGCTCCTGGAGCTTATTCTTGGAGTGTAGTTCCTAAAAATGCTTTTGGAACTGCTTCAGGTTGTACAACCTTTACGTTTACTGTAAATGCAACTGTTACTTATTATTTAGACTCTGATGGAGATGGATACGGTAATAGTTTAGTATCACAGGTTTCTTGTACTGGTGCACCATCAGGTTATGTTGTAGATAATACAGATTGTAATGACTTAATTGCAACCATCAACCCTGGAGCCACAGAAATCTGTTACGACGGAATTGATCAAAACTGTGATGGCGATTTCAATGACGGATGTCCTGTTGTTTTAGCTCAATTGCGTACAGATAATTGCGGAGCAACATTAACAGCTATTAATGAGGTATTACGTGGTGATTTAGTATCTCCAAGTGTTCCAAATGGAGTTGTTAGAACAGGTTACCGTTTTAGATTAACTAATACTTTAACTAATGAGTTCCGTGAAGTAGAAACGTCAAACTATGTGTTCCAAATTTCTAGTACAGACATTGCAGAATATGC
>NZ_JBYFCC010000035.1:0-26594 GCF_057652995.1 Flavobacterium sp. T50_26 | reverse complement strand
TAAATTTAAACTTTTTCTAATTAACTCCTTTTGAAATTCTAAATTAAAACACTTTGCAAAGTAAAGGTGAGGGATAGTAGCGGAAAGCCCACAGTGAGGAGGCACGACGAACGAGGACTTGTAGCGGATAGCCCGACCCGGAGCTTGCGGAGGGGCACGCCCAACTTATTCTTCTAATGCATTCCAGCCTCTGGCTTTGAGTTCTATTTTTTGATTGGCTCGCGTGATCAAATGTTTGCCTTCTGTTGCTTTATTCATATGACCGATGACGGTGAGGTTGGGATTGGCTTTGATTTTGTCGAAATCTTCGATGGCGATGGTGAATAGTAGTTCGTAATCTTCGCCGCCGTTGATGGCTACTGTTGTGCTGTCGATGTTGAATTCTTCGCACACCGAAATGAGTTGCGGATCTAAGGGTAATTTTTCTTCATAAATCGTGCAACCTACGTTGGATTGCTTGCAGAGATGCATTACTTCGGAGGATAATCCGTCGGAAATATCGATCATCGAAGTTGGATTTACTTCGAGTTTTTCGAGTAAGTCTTTGATGTCTTTTCTGGCTTCAGGCTTCAATTGACGTTCGATTAGGTACGTATAATTGTCTAAATCCGGTTGATTATTAGGGTTGACTTGGAATACTTGTTTTTCGCGTTCAAGCACTTGCAAACCCATATAGGCTGCACCGATATCGCCGGTAACTACGAGTAAATCGTTTTCTTTTGCACCGTTTCTATACACAATATCTTCGGCATTTGCCTCGCCCAAAGCGGTGATAGAAATGATTAATCCTTTTTGAGAAGAAGTGGTATCGCCACCAACGACATCAACGTTATATTCTTTGGATGCGAGTGTGATTCCGGCGAATAATTCTTCTAACGCCTCTAACGGAAATCGGTTTGAAACCGCAATGGAAACTGTGATTTGTGTGGGTTTTGCATTCATCGCACAAATGTCGGAAACGTTAGCAACTACGGCTTTGTAGCCAAGATGTTTTAACGGCATGTAGGCCAAATCAAAATGTACGCCTTCAACTAATAAATCGGTAGAAATAACGGCTTTTTTATCATTGAAATCTAAGACTGCGGCATCGTCGCCAATTCCCTTCAAGGTAGAAGGTTGGTTGATGTCGAAATGCTTGGTTAAATGTTCTATTAAACCAAATTCGCCCAATTGAGCTAAGGAAGTACGTTGAGGTGATTTTTCTTCTAACATTTTATTGATTTTCTGGTTGCAAAGATACAAACTTTAATAACCATAGTTTTGTTGCAAATGAATGTTGCTTAATTTGAAGAATAGTTTTTGCTAATCTCACCTTTATCTGATAGAATTATGTAGTGATAAGAAGGGTGCTTTTTTAATAATTTTATTCCTTTTTTTAATCCTAAAACCATTACAGAAGTGCTGAAGCCATTGCACATTTCGGCATTTTCTCCAACAATAGTAACACTCGTTATTCCGGTAGAAGGATAGCCGGTTTTTGGATTGATGATATGAGAATAACGTTTGTCATTAATTTCAACAAATTTTTCATAACTTCCAGATGTTGCTACGGCTTTGTTGTTTGAAAACTCAAGTATTTCTATGGTTTCTCCGGTTTCAAAAGGATTGTTTACACCAATTCGCCATGGTTTTCCATTAAGTTGATTTCCCCAAGAAGCCATATCGCCGGAAGCATTTATAAGTCCGGCTTTCACGCCCAACGATTGCATCAGTTGTCTTGCTTTGTCTGCAGCATAGCCTTTTCCGATGGAACCAAAACCAATTTTCATTCCTTTTTTTGATAAGAAAATGGTTGAGTTAATGCTATCTAAAATGATGTTTTTGTAATTGACTTTCGCTATCGAATTATTGATTTCTTTTTTTGATGGTAAATCTTCCATCGAGCCGTCGAAAAACCAGATTTTATCCAGTGCAACAATACTAATGTCAAAAGCTCCATTTGAAATGTGGGAAAACCAAATGGCTTTTTTAGTGAGCTCAAAGACTTCTTTGTCAACTTTAACGGGTTCTATTCCTGCATTTCTGTTCACTTCAGAAATTTGTGTTTCGGGACGCCATTCTGAGATTAGGTTTTCGATGCGTTCAATTTCTGCAATAACTTTTTGAATGTTTTGATGAGCTGAGGTACTATCTTTATCTACCAAAGTGATTTGAAATACACTTCCCATTAAATTAACCGTTTTTGTTTCTTGCACTTGTGCAAAAGAAAAAATGGTGAAAAACAATAAAATATAAGAAGTATATAGTTTAGTAAAAAACATAAGATAAAATTAATAACAATCGGTCAAAATTTGCCCGTTTGATTGATACGATTTAAAAGTTGTTCCGTTTTTATTACATATAGATTCAAGTAAGGTTTCTACATCTTTTTGCATTTGCAAAGAACCACAAATCATGATGACACCTTTGTTTTCAAGAAGATTTAAAAAGAATGCTTGATCTCTTGCAATTAAATCCATAACATACTGCGAAGGTTCTTGACGTGAAAAAGCAAAATGGACAGAATGAAGTTTTTTGTTATCGATGTATTGTTTTGTAATTTTTGAATACCGTTGAGAAAGTTCATTGTCGTTTCGAAAACCACAATATAAATGTGTTTCTATATTTTTTTTATTTTCATCTATCATTCCTAAAAAAGGAGCAATACCGGTTCCGTTTGCAATTAAAGCGACTTTGGATGCATTTTTTGGAAAGTGAAAGTGATTGTTTTTGATGATCCGAGCTTTGAGTAAATCGCCTTTTTCAAGACGATATAAAAATTCGGAACCCAAACCATTTGGATGCAAACGGACAATGAGTTGAACGGTTTCATTTACTTTTCCGATGGAATAAAAACGTTCGACGCTATTATTTTTTGGATAAATTGCCAACAAATCACCCGATTTAAACTTGACCAATGATGAAGGTTTCAAATTCAGTCTAAAAGTTGTAGTGTTGTCTGAAGTGATTTCTGCTCGATCAACTAATTGTAATGTTTTAAGTTTAGGTGGTTTTTGACTGTATAGTGAAGGAGCCGTTGCAATGGCAAGACTATTTTGGTTTGCCCAATCTGTTGCCCATTTTGTAAATTCTTCAGCTGATTTTTCGTTCACGGTGTAGAGTGATAAGGCTCGTTCTGCCCAACTTTCTTCGGCCAATAAACGATCTACATGTTTGGCATATTCGCAAAAATCGGGGTAGGCTTTTGAACCAAATCCAACCACAGAATAATTTATTTTTTGATGTTGAGGAAATTGTTTCAGTCGTTCTTCAAATTTTGAAGCATTTACCGGAGCTTCACCTAAACCATAAGTTGATGTGAAAATAACCAACTGTTTTGCTTTTGGAAAGCTGGTGTAATGATTTAAATCGGTTAAATAGGATTTCTTTCCGTTGGCTTGCAATTGAAGATGAATTTGATTTGCAAAACCATAGGTTGTACCATTTTCAGAACCTACTAAAAGAATAAATTCACTTTCGTGGGTTTTGAATTTATTTCTGACTTTTGTTTTTGTACGTTTTAACGTAATGGCAAATCCGGAATAAATAAAAACCAAAATATTGAGAGATGCAATAGCCAAAACAATCGCCCACAATAAGTTGGTTCGTCCGGTATGCAAGTCTAAACTCAATGTTTCAAGGATCTGAGAAACCGGATATTTCGATTCCTTAAGAATTTGACCTGTAAATTGATTTACGGTAATTTCTCGGTCTTTTAGTTTCAAAATAAAATATTCCTCAGGATCTTCCATAAACGGAAAATCGATTTTAGAAACTTCGGATAACTTAATTTTTTTGAATATTTGAAAATCGTTTAATGGAAGTTCTTCAAGTGTTTCGTTTTCTTGAAAGTTAATTGGATTTAATTTTTCATGCGAAATAATTTCAAAACGAAGCAAAAATAAATGTGTTGCTGTGATGGCAATAATTAAAATAGGAATTAGCATCAATCTTCCGCCGGTTACATGTAAATATTGTGCAAGTGAATCTTTGTTTACTTTTGAGAAGAAATTTCGAATACCGTTTTGTCGTTTTAGAAGAAGAATAGTTCCGGAAACAGCAATTAAAAAGAACAAAAAAGAAGCAAAACCAACAATAAATCGGCCTGTTTCATGCAAAAACAAGGAACGATGTAGGGCGAGATTCCACTGAAAAAAATCGCTTTTTGGAGTTGTGTTGCCTAATTTTTCAATAGTATTTGGATTAATGTAGGCTTTAATTTCATTACCTTCTTCATCAAATGCTTCTAAGGTTACAAATTGATTGTGATCAACAGAAACACTGGTGATTTCGGAATATTTTTTTTTCAGTTTGGGAATAAATTCAGCAAGAGATAGTTGGTCTTCCTTGTCTATTTGATAGGGTTTAGTTTTTTCGCTCGCAACATCAACTGCCAGAATGACTCCGGTTACCGAGGCAACAACCAGCACGATTGATGCCAGAAGTGCTAACACTAAATGGGCATAACGCCAAATAGACAATGTCATTGCTAAAAATTATTGAACTTTGTTCAGTTTTACGTATCGAATGTATCCTTTTCCTTCTGTTTTTTGAGTAATTCCTTCTGTAGTCAAAGGAATTTCTACATCTTCAACATGGTATAACTTGTCTTCTACAGCAGTTTCAAAACGAAGTTTGTATCCTTTGTTGAGTTTTGATTCATCAATAGTAAAAGTAGTGATGCTTCTATCGCCGGCAGCTACAGATGCTCCGGTAATTCCGTTAAGATTTTCTTTCTTTTTGGTTAAATTTTTATCCCATTCTTTAAAACCATTATACCATTGCTTGTCTGGCCCCATCATATAAAGGGTTTTTTCATAATTGCCTTTTGAGTCAATCAACGAAACCACAACATAAGCTTCCAAACCTTGATAATTGGTCATTTGAAGTAGACATTTATATTTTGCTTGTTGAGCAGATGCTTGCAAACCAGTCAAAACTGTTAAGGTTATAATTGATAATTTTAGTAAAGATTTCATTTGTTTTTCTTTAGTAAAAAGAACATTACTGAAACAAATTGCTCAATAATGTTCCTTAGCGTTATAATTTATTTTAAAAAATCTATGTCAATTTTGCTTTTCTGTAACGATTCGTTTTCGGAAGCCAAATCAAAAGCTGTTTCGTCAAACTCGGTTTTAATTTCTTTTTTTGCTCCTTTCGACACCAAATATTTCAGAATAGCATCGTCTTTTGCGGTTAAAGCTGCTTTGTGCAAAGCTGTCATTCCTTCACTGTTTTTGGCATTGATATCTGCACCAAAATCTTCAATTTTCTTAATTAAATCAAGATTGTTTTTGGCTACAGCCAAGTGATATAAAGTGCTTCCGTCTTTTTGAGGAGTAGATAGATTGAAACCGGCTTGTTTTAAAAGATTTAATTTTTCAATAAATTCATCTTTTTGTCCAGGTCTAACCGGGCGGTTAGATTGAATTAAGTAATAGGCAAGGTTATTTCCGTTGGCATCAATTGTGTTACTATCTGCTCCTTTTTTAATTAGATAGTCAATTACTTCCGGCGAACCATTTTCTAAAGCTAAAGTCAAAGCTGTTTCACCTTTGTTGTTTTTGGTATTTATATTTTTAACCTTCGGAAAAACGGCATTTAACACGTTAATATTGGCTCTTCCCATATTCATTAAAACGGTATTTCCATCTTTATCGGCTTGATTTACATCGACACCTTTGTTTAAAAAATATGTGATGATTTCTTCTTGATTAGGTTTCTTTACTAAGTTGTGAAGCACATTTTCACCATTATCGCCAACTGATTTTGGATTTATTTTTAACTCTTCCACCAAGTATTTGTATGTTTCTAATGGAGTAGAAGAATATCGTGAACCTTGCGAAGCAAAAATCAATGCTCTGTCATCGTGTTTGATGTTTCTCTTTTTTAATGATTTTAAAAAGTTTGCATCTCCGGATCGTGCGGCATAATTAAAGGCGGTATTTCCTTTCTCGTCGGTATCGTTTAATGATAATCCTTTTGTGGCAAAGTAATCGGAAAGTTTCAACTCTTTGTCATTCGCAATGGCTAACAAAATTAAGTTGGCACCATTTTGAAATTTTTGTTTCGGATTATTTCCGGCTTTAAATAATAATTCATAAACCTCCGTGTTTGTTTGTCCATTTCCTGCGGCAAAAGAAATAGGAATTGCTCCTTTATCATCGGTACGATTAAACTCTGAACCCTTGGTTAAAAGATAATTTACCAAGTCGGCGTTGCCTTTACTGGCTGCCCAATGAAGGTAGATTCTGCCGTCGTGCGTTGTTTTACTCACGGTGTTTCCTTCTTGTTCAATCAGAAATATGATGGTTTCTAAAGAAGCGTCGTTGTTGATGGCGATGCTCACCACGTCATGATTGCCTCTATTTGCTTCAGAGGGGCTGTTTCCTTTGGCAATTTCTGTTTTAACTGCATTTATATCTGGATTTTTTTTCCAAAAATCTGCATTTAACAATGTGTTTTGAGCATAAGAAAAGCAGGTTGATAGCAGTAAAATTGCAAACAAATTTTTTTTCATATTAGTTGTTTTTTATGAGGAATATAGTTTCCTTAGTTTGATTGAAATTCCGCATGGCAAAAGTACCACACGGAATTAATTTTAAGTTGTATTTTATCTTAAAAGATTAGAAAGCACCAATAAAGTGGTTTCCTGGTTTGTTTATTAATTTTGCACCTTCGGTAACTGCACCGGTTATGCTGTTGATAATATAAATGCGTCCGTCTTGACCAACTGGAGAGATGGTAATATATACATCAAAACCATCAACTACAAAACCTTGGTATTGGAATAAATATAAATCAGGGTGATAAGGTAACGTGATTTGTTGAGCGGTTTTAGCATTTAAATCTATTAAAGCCACAAAACTTTGTGATTGACCGGATAATGCTGAAACAGCTGCACCATCATGTGTGTAGTTTACAATGGCTTTTCCATTTCCTGCATATCTCCAATTTTCTATATATGAACCTGTTACGCCAAGAGCATCATCTAAATTGAATATATATGAATTGTCATATTGGTTGTTTTGATTAATTCTTAAAATATGAGAACCTTGAGTATCTCGTTGTGTTGCTTGATAAATGTTGCCATCATCGCCAACAAAAGAGTTGAAACTACGGTATCCGCTTGTGTCACCAAAACCAACTGTAGACGTAATTACAACTGGGTTTTGTAATGAAGGATAATCAACAACTACGGATTTTGAACCTAAGCGAGAATATTCTGTTTCATTGGCTCCTGTTGCCGGATTTGTTTTACGCATCCAAGTACCAATAATCAATTTGTTTCCTGCTTTGTTTAAAACCGGAGCATCTAATCTGAAAATATGATGACCTTGAGCTTCTTCTTCGGCCGTTAGCGGAATTTCATACGTTTTAGTAGCTGATATTAAGGCATTAACCATGTCTAATGATAAAACGGTAGCCGTTCCTCTTGTATATTGATACGTTCCGTTTGAATCTGCATTTACAACCGGAGTTGTTACATTTACAGCAACACCGGTTTTGTCTCTGTCAAATAATTTTACCCAACGAGGATTTGTTCCTGCATATTGAGAAATATTTACGATTCCTCCAACTGGTGTAAAGTTTTGACCGCCACCCACTACATATTTTGAAAATTCTCCACCATTTCCACCGCCATAAGCAATGTTAAAAAAGGTAAATCCGTCTTCTGATGATTGCAAACGTGCAGTTCTGGCAGAAGGAACGATGTATCCATTTTCAAAAACATCATATGATTTGCTTGGGTCTTTCGCGTTTTCTTTACTGATAGAATAGATTAATGTTCCACCGTTTCCATCTCCAGGCACACCATTATCTGTTCCCATAACGGCTCCTGCAACGGTAATCCATCGGTCTTCAGTTACTTGTGGTTCTGTTGGGCCGCTGTTATCATCATCACTACATCCGGTAGTTAAAGTTAACGATGTTAAAATCGCTGTTAAAGTCAATAATTTAAAGATATTTCTTTTCATTGTATATATAGTTAGAAGTTATTAATTACATAATTTAGTTTTAGATAAAATGCTCTTCCCGGTTTTTGAACGGCCATGTTATCAAAGGCTTGTTTGTTAAAAACATTCTTGGCATCAAAACTCACGATTAAATTTTTCTTAGGAAAAACATAACTTAATCCTATATCATGAATATTTTGTTGTGGAACATCAAAGAATTCTATTCCTGCATTATTACTGTAAAGAGTTGTCATATAATTAAAAGTATCCACAAACATATAGTTGTAAAACACGTTTAATTGCGAATCTTTACTTAATAGATTTTTAAAGGAATATTGAGCTCCGGCATTAATGGTAAAAAATGGCTCATTTGGAATTTTTATTTCTCTGTTATAAATGTCTTTGTTCGTTAAGTCAAATTTGGACGTATTAAATAGAAGAGTAAAATTTTCATTATAGGTGTAATTTAGTTCTAAATCAAATCCTTTCGATTTTACATTTCCTTGATTTACAAAAGGTAACGTTTGAACATTGCTGTTAATTTGCGTTTCCACAGGGCGACCGATTCTATCTGTAATGTCTCGGATAAATCCGTTTGTGGCAACAGAAATTTTATGTTTTTTTACTGTAAATGCTCCAAATTTGAATCCGATGTTTACATTTTTACTGGTTTCGTTTCTAATACCTGTATTTTCTAAAATATTATCTCCAGCGTCACCAAAAACTTCATTTTCATTCGGCAATCGCACAGCCTTTTCTGCTGAGGTTAAAATAGTTATGGTGGGAATGATAGCATATGAAACAGCAATTCCGTATCCGTTGGCTGTTTTATTGCTGCTAACAACATCTTCCACTCTAACTGATTCGCCATCAATAACTTGAACAGTCGGGTTCATTCGTTCAATATTTTGCTGATAAAGTTTCCCAAAAACAGAAGCTTTAAATCTGTCATCAAATCCTGCAAATTCATAGGTTAAAGAAGTTATACTTTTTTGTAAATCTCTTGTTCCCATAAAATTTCTTTCTAAAACAGTTCGTATTTCATCATCATCTTCTCTGTTGATTGATTGAAATAAGTTATTAATTAAAAATCGATGATTTGGATTGATAGCATAAGATAGTCCGGTTCTTACCGAAGCAGTTTTACGAACAATATTTGCTATCGTTGGAGCTCCTTGTTGTGCTCCGTTATTGGTTAAAATAGGTTCGCCATCCAAATTTATGCTGCGTTCGCCCGACCAATTGTATCGCCATTTCACAGTGTCATTTACTACTCGATTTCGTTGACCATAAATTCCGTGAACGGTTACATCCAAACCTTTAATTAAAAAATCTCTTTTATTATAGGTCAGATGTACAAGTTGAGCATCCGATTCGTTAAAGCGTCCTTTGTAAGGAACTGTCATAAAAACACCATGTTGATCTTCTTTATATGAATCTGAAGCGGTAAAGCCAATGAAGAAATTATCTGCCCATTTTACATCTGTAAAACCGGCTTCTACAACTCCTCCAACAGATCTAAAAGCGTCGTTGTATCGTTTGGCACGCAGAAATTCTCTTCTTCCGTTGGGTAGGATGTTATAAACATTTTGTCCCCAAACTTCATAATCATTGTCGGAATAATTATAAAAACCTGAAGCTTTCATGGTAAATCCGGATTTATTATAACGATATAATGCACTGAAATTCAATTGTGTGGTATTGAAAGAGCCGTAAGATGCAGAAAAGTTGAAATTATTTTTAACACCTTTTTTCAAAACAACGTTGATGGCTCCGCCTAATGCATCATCTGATAAATGACCGGGAATTACTCCTTTATACACTTCAATTCGCTCAATCATTGAAGGTGGAATGCTATTTAAATCAAAAGATGAACCATAGGTAGAAATTGGAATACCATCGATAAATATTCTAATGGCATTGCCAGACATTCCGTTGATGTTATAATTTACATCGGAACCCAAACCACCATTTTGACGAATACGAACACCAACAGTGCGGTCTAGCAATTCGTTAGTTTGAATATTTCGTAAACCGGCTTGTTTTGTTTCAATTACATTAACAGCAAAACCTTTTGTTTCAATTTCCTTTTTTTCTGTTTTTTTGCTCACTACAACCTCAGAAAGTTGATTGTTTACTCTTTTTATTGTAATGTTTGCTTTGGTGTTGGGAGAATTTATTTCAATTGGAGTTGTTTGTTTTTCTGCTTCAACAGTACTGGTTTCTAGACGATATTTTCCGTATGGAATCGTGTTAATTTCAAAATTTCCATTTTCATCAGTTAGAGCCGACTTTTCAGTTCCTTGCAGAAAAACCAAAACATTAATAGCAGGTTCATTGTCCTCAAACTTTATATTTCCCGAAATTTTTCCGTTTTGTGCCCAAATCGAAATGGAAAAAAGCAAACAAAAAATCAAATTATAACAGTGAGAAGAAGGCATGCTTTTGATAGTATTAAATTTCAAAGCAAAGATATTCTTATTTAGACTAATTACAAATAAAAGTAATTCAGATTCTGCTGTTTTAGGATTTTTTCAAAAAATTAACTTTAAAATGAGTAATTTATAATGAAAATAAATAAGGAAATATTAATTTTTAAATTTATGAGGGTCCTTTTTAACTGTCAAAGGAGTAAAACCAAAAAAATAATTTCAAAAAATCATAATACTACTGACAAACTGTTGTCACTTCTTGCCAATAACTTTGCTTCATTAATCATTAAATAATAAAAAAAAAATGACAACAACAGCCCAAGTAATCAGTAAAGAAGATTTATTAAAACACTGGCAAGGTCACCGTTCGCTAACCCGAAGAGTGATTGAAGCCTTTCCGGAAAAAGATTTTTTCGAATTTTCTGTTGGCGGTATGCGAACGTTTGCCGAATTGACTTCCGAATTGTTAGCCATCGGTGCTCCCGCCATGAAAGGCATCGTGAATCGCGAAGTAAAACCGTATGACGAAAACACCGATAACGGGAAAACCAAAGCAGAATACTTAGCAAAATGGGACAAAGCCACAGAAGAAATTAATCACTATTGGGGTTTGTTACCGGTGGAAGATTTCGATAATACATTTAATCTTTTTGGACAATATGAATTCCCGATTATTCAAAATATCCTTTATTTTATTGATAACGAAATTCATCACCGCGGACAAGGATATGTGTATTTAAGAGCATTGGGAATTGAACCGCCTTTCTTTTGGGAGAGATAGTTTCTAACATTAAAATTTTAAACCATTAAGGTAGTAAGGTTCATTAATTTACTTATTAATTTTCCTTACTACCTTAATGGTTCAAAAAAAAGTTATTTCAAAATCTTCATTTTAATAGTTTCCATCAATTCCAACACCCTTACTTTTAAACGTTCCGGTTCAAGAATCGTTGCAAAATCGCCAAACATTAGAAAAAATCTTGGAAAACCATCTTCAATGTCTTTGCATAAAAAAGTCATTTCTATGTTATTTCCAACTACTTTTTCGGAGACAAATCCGTGGTATTTTCGTTCGCCGGAAAGGTATTTTGCCATTTTCTTTTCAATGGAAATAACGACTTTGGTGGTAGGATATTCTTCTTTGTCTTTATTCAAATAAAATTCCAACGCTTCGTGTTCTTTCGTAAAAGCGATTTCTGTTTTTTGGATGTTATGAATGCGGTCGGTTCTAAATTGACGGTAATCTTTCCGCAAATGGCAATAACCCAACACATACCAATTGTTGTGGTCGTGAAAAACGCCAACAGGTTCGATGGTTCTCGCGGTATTTTCATCAGCTTCAAAAGCTTGATAATCCAAAACCAATTGCGTTTTGTCAGCAATACTTCTAAAAATAAAAGCCAATGCGTGCGGAGCTTGTTTTGGGAAAGTTTTTTCCAACGGCTGCATTACTACATTAGATTCGATGGTAGAAACCCAATCTTTGTCGGAACTTTTCAACACAGCTTTCAATTTAAACATCGCCGAAGCATATTGATTACCAATTTCCTTATCGGAAAATTTTTCCATCAGTTTTTCGGCGGCAATAAAACTTTCGGCTTCTTCGCGGGTGAACATCACAGGCGGCAAACGATAACCTTCTAACAAAGAATAACCCAAACCGGCTTCGCTGTAAATAGGAACTCCCGAAGCTTCCAACGTTCGAATATCGCGGTAAATAGTTCGCAAACTCACGTCAAAACGGCTGGCCAATTCGTGTGCTTTTACAATCTTTTTGGATTGCAATTGGATGAGAATAGCAACAATGCGGTCAAAGCGTTTTGGGGTTTCGTCGTGCATAAAAGGTGTTTGTCAAATATAGAAATTTATTTTATTGTTTTGAAACTCAACCCACGGTTTCAACCGTGGGGAAAAACAATTCTCATCCCACGGTTGAAACCGTGGGCTAATGAAAAACCCAACAACTCTCGTCATTGGGTTCTCCTATATTTTCTAAGCTACTCAGCATCTCAGCCACTCAGCGTCTCTACTAATCATTCAACTTCAACACCGCCATAAACGCCTCTTGCGGAATTTCTACATTCCCCACTTGACGCATTCTCTTTTTACCTTTTTTCTGTTTTTCCAACAGTTTTCGTTTACGTGAAATATCTCCACCGTAACATTTAGCGGTCACGTCTTTTCGTAAGGCTTTAATCGTTTCACGAGCAATGATTTTTGCACCAATGGCCGCTTGAATCGGAATGTCAAACTGTTGTCTCGGAATCAATTCACGCAACTTTTCACACATTTTCTTACCAATATTATATGCATTGTCTTCGTGAATCAATGCCGACAAAGCATCCACTGATTGAGCATTTAACAACACATCCAACTTTACTAATTTTGACGTTCTCATCCCAATAGGTGAGTAGTCAAACGAAGCATATCCTTTGGAAACCGTTTTCAAACGGTCATAAAAATCAAATACAATCTCAGCCAACGGCATATCAAAATTTAATTCAACCCTTTCAGTAGTTAAATAGGTTTGATTGGTAATTACACCGCGTTTTTCAATACACAAACTCATTACATTACCCACAAACTCCGATTTGGTAATGATGGTTGCTTTAATATACGGTTCTTCTACACGATCCAATTTAGAAGGTTCCGGTAAATCGGATGGATTGTTTACAATCAAAATCGTATCCGGTTCTTTTTTGGTAAAAGCATGATAGGAAACGTTGGGAACTGTTGTAATCACAGTCATATCATATTCACGTTCCAAGCGTTCCTGAATGATTTCTAAATGCAACATTCCTAAGAATCCGCAACGGAAACCAAATCCTAAAGCAGCAGAACTTTCAGGAACAAAAACCAACGACGCATCGTTTAGTTGTAATTTTTCCATCGAAGCTCTCAAATCTTCATAGTCTTCGGTGTCAACAGGATAAATTCCGGCAAAAACCATCGGTTTTACATCCTCAAAACCTGTAATCATATTGGTGGTAGGGTTTTTGGCATCTGTCAATGTATCACCCACTTTTACTTCTTTTGCTTCTTTAATACCCGAAATCAAATAGCCAACATCTCCGGTTGAAATCACGTTTTTCGGAACTTGATTCAACTTCAACGTCCCAACTTCATCGGCAAAATATTCGTTTCCGGTTGCCATGAATTTAATCTTCTGACCTTTTTTAATTTCACCGTTTTTCACACGGAAAATTACTTCAATACCACGAAACGGATTGTAATGTGAATCAAAAATCAACGCCTGCAACGGTTCATCAACATTTCCTTTTGGAGCGGGAATTTTTTCAATAATCGCAGCCAAAATATTTTCTACACCAAAACCGGTTTTACCCGAAGCGTGAATAATATCTTCTAATTTGCAACCTAATAAATCAATAATATCGTCGCTCACTTCCTCCGGATTAGCACTTGGCAAATCCACTTTATTCAACACCGGAATAATTTCCAAGTCGTTTTCTAAAGCTAAATATAAATTAGAAATCGTTTGAGCCTGAATACTTTGAGCAGCATCTACAATCAACAAAGCTCCTTCACAAGCAGCAATGGATCGCGAAACTTCATACGAAAAATCAACGTGTCCCGGCGTATCAATCAAATTCAAAGTATATTTTTCGCCTTTGTACGTATATTCCATTTGAATCGCGTGACTCTTAATCGTAATTCCACGTTCACGCTCCAAATCCATGTTGTCCAACAACTGAGCCTTTTCCTCACGAGCCGTAACGGTCTGAGTAGCACCCAATAAACGGTCCGCCAACGTACTTTTTCCGTGGTCAATGTGAGCAATAATGCAAAAATTTCGTATGTTCTTCATCTTCGTTTAATTCAAATTTTTTGGGCGTTCCCCAAGGGTCGGGCTTTCCGTTCCAAGTCCTCGTCACGGTTTCGCTATCGCTACACCGTTCCTGTGGGCTTTCCACTGCAATCCCTAACGCAAACCCTGCTCCTTAGCGAATTGTGTGCAAATATAAAGCAAAGTTTTCATTTTTAGGTTTTAAACTTGAAACCTGAAACCTGAAACCAACAAAAATTAGTATTTTTGATTACTAAATCACTTTAGAACCATTAAAAAGCGAAAATGTACCCAAAATTAAAATATATAATATTAACTATTTTATTGATTAAAATTGGTTTAGCAATTTTCTGCTATTTGAAATTTTACCAGAAAAATTACATTTATGAATTCCTTCTTCCAACAATTTTAACGGGTTTAATTATTATATTTTTCTTTCTTCCAAGAAATTTAAAAATAAAAAATAATCTTCTTACTATTTCAGCACTTGGAATTTCAATTTTAGGCTTAATTATTATTCTAAATCTAACACTTACTAATTTTTATCATTTAAAGCAGGGTGAGATTGTAAACGAATACAGAGAGTTAAGTTGTGAAGAAATGGAAAATCGCTTTCATGAAGACCAGACGAATAAAGAGATAAAATTTTTTCATTTCAATTCTTTTTGCGTTGATTCTTTAAATGTTGAATTGAAAAGTTACGGAATTACTTATTATGGAATGGGATCTTTATATCAAGAAAATTTTAATTGCTACAACAAATTGGTGGTTGATCATTTGAAAGATAATAATGCCAATACTGAATTAATAAAATTTGTGAAATAATCTCTAAACCTTCTGATTTTGCAAACCCCACCCGTTTCCTTATCTTTGCAAAAAAAAAAATTCAATGCCAAAAATCGGAAACATCATCTTGCCCGACTTTCCCTTACTTCTTGCTCCAATGGAAGATGTGAGTGATCCGCCGTTTCGTCGCTTATGCAAATTGCACGGAGCCGATTTGATGTATTCTGAATTTATTTCGTCCGAAGGCTTGATTCGTGATGCGATGAAAAGCAAAATGAAACTCGATATTTTTGATTACGAACGTCCGGTGGGTATTCAAATTTTTGGTGGCGATGAGGAAGCGATGGAAATGTCTTCCCGAATTGTAGATGCAGTGCAACCCGATTTAGTAGATATTAATTTTGGTTGTCCGGTTAAAAAAGTCGTTTGCAAAGGAGCCGGTGCCGGAGTTTTAAAAGATGTTGATTTGATGGTTAGATTAACCAAAGCCGTCATAAAAGGAACGAATCTTCCCGTAACAGTAAAAACTCGTTTAGGTTGGGACGAAAATACAATCAACATTGATGAAGTAGCAGAACGTTTGCAGGATATTGGTGTGCAAGCGTTAACTGTTCACGCAAGAACTCGTGCTCAAATGTATAAAGGTCATTCCGATTGGTCGCATATTGCCCGTGTAAAAAATAATCCCAGAATTACAATGCCTATTTTTGGAAACGGTGATATCGATTCGCCTGAAAAAGCATTAGAATACAAAAACAAATATGGTTTGGATGGAATGATGATTGGTCGTGCTGCCATTGGTTATCCGTGGATTTTTAATGAAATCAAACATTATTTCAGAACTGGTGAACATTTACCCGAGCCGACGATGAAAGACCGCATCGAAGCCGCCCGAAATCATTTAATTTGGTCAATGGACTGGAAAGGCGAACGCGTTGGAATTTTTGAAATGCGTCGCCATTATACCAATTATTTCAAAGGTATTCACGGATTCAAAGAATACAAACAAAAATTAGTTACAACCGACGGAGCAATGCCGTTAATGGCACTTTTTGAAGAGATTGCTGAGGTGTATGCTAATTATCAGACGGTTTAGAAAAGCATTAGTCATTTTATCTGTTTTTTATTCTGTGGAAAAGAATAAAAATAATTCAATTTATACTCTTTCCGAAAAACATCTTTTTAAAAGCTCGCAAATACTTTTCTTGTTAAGTTTAACTTAGCAGAGAAAAGAATTTAATACTTGAAAAAGGATTCATTTAGTTTGAAGTTTACATATCGAAGAGACACTTTAGAAATGAAAGCATTAATCTGGTTGAAAAAAACTGTGATAACTAATTAAGATTGGTAATTGTTGTGAAATTATTATTTTTATTAGCTATTTTTGAGATACTAATTCGTCTACTCTATAAATTTAAAAATAAATAACCGATGAAGCAATTGTTTTTTTTATGTTTAATTTTGAACTTAAATTTTTCTTATGCTCAATGTGAAGTAAAGAAAATGGAATTAAAAGATAATATTACGCTTTCTAGAACAAGTGAAAAATTTTATACTAATGAAGATTTGGAGAATGGGTTGAAATCTTTTTATGTAAGTTTGAACTTATATAGTGATAAATCAAATCCTAATTCTTCATTTGTTTGCGAATTAGTTGTAACTTATGTTTGGAGTGGATATTATACAGAAATGACACCAAATAAAATAAGATTTAAATTAGAATCTGGAAAAGAGCTTTATTTAGTAGCAGAAAGTAAATCTTCTGGAACAATTAACGGACAAGAAGTTCCCGAAAAATTTAATAGTATTGAATGTACATTTTTACTTTCATCGGAAAACATTAAACAATTATTAGAATATAGAACGATTTCAGAATTTACAATTATTGATTATAAAACAAATGAATCATTTGATTTTTCAGAAGGATATAAAGGACAGTTTCCTGAAATGTTATCGTGTGTAATTAGAAAATAAATTCTTCTCCTTTTAAGTTAGTATTATGCTTCACGAATTTCTCCGACTTCGTAGCAAGTAATTATACCTTTTTTAGTTTGATCAAATTAAAAAGGTTACACCACCATTTTTTTCCACTTCCCTTTTTTATACAATATATAACCGGCAATGGTAATGCACGTTTCCGCTATCGGAACCGCCATAAAAACTCCGGTTGGACCCATTTTTAAAAACTTCGCTAAGAAATAAGCCAACGGAATTTGGAACAACCAAAATCCAAAAAAGTTAATTTTTGTGGGTGTCCACGTATCTCCTGCACCGTTAAAAGCATTGATGAGAACCATACCAATTCCATAAAAAACATAGCCTAAACTCATAATTTGAATGGCTTCTACAGCAATATCCAAAACTGCTTTGTCATTGGTGAATAAAGTAATAATCGGTCGGGCGGCGGTTAACGTGACAATCATAATAATTCCCATAAAAATCACATTGTATTTTGCGGTAACCATCACCGATTTTTCGGCACGTTCAATTTGTTTTGCTCCTAAATTCTGACCTACCAACGTGGCAGCAGCACTACTCAATCCCCAAGCGGGAAGAATGAAAAACATCATAATTCTAAGTGCGGTTTGATAACCCGCAGAGCCAACATCACCTCCGGTAGTTGCGACAAAGTTTGCCATAAAAATCCAACTGCACGACGCAATTACGAATTGTAAAACTCCGGGAGCAGCGATTTTAACTAACGCTTTTATCTGATCAAAATCAGGAGTTATATAAGCAACCATCATTTTGATAACACCTTTTCCGTTGAAAAGATGATACATTTGATAGATAACACCAATACTTCTTCCGATTGTCGTCGCAATCGCAGCTCCGGTTAATCCATAGGCGGGAATTGGTCCCCAACCGTTAATCAAAATTGGATCTAAAATAATATTACAACCATTCGCCAACATCAAACTTTTCATCGCAATAGCGGCATTTCCGGCACCACGAAAAATTCCGTTGATGAGGAAAAGCAACATAATGGAAACGCTTCCGCCCATCATAATTTGAACAAACGAAGTTCCGTAAATGGCCGATTCTTGCGAAGAACCCATCCAAATTAAAATATCCGTCGCATAAATGATTCCGAAGATGCTGAGAATTGTATTTAAAACAACGGCTACAATAATTGCTTGCATTCCAGCTTTTGCTGCAGCAACCGGATCTTTTTCGCCAATTCTTCGGGCAACAACTGCAGTTGCAGCCATACTGATTCCGATGGCGATAGAGTAAATTATCGTGAGAACTGATTCGGTCAAACCAACTGTCTGAACTGCAAAACTGCTGTTTTCTAAGTGACCAACAAAGTACAAATCGACTAATGCAAAAACCGATTCCATCATCATTTCTAATACCATCGGAATGGCGAGTAGAATGACGGCGGTTTTTATTTTTCCGGAAGTATAATCAAAATCGGCTTCGCCTTTTAAAGCCATTTTTATAGTAGAAAAGATACGTGAAAGCATACCTTTTGAGTGTTTATTTTCAGTCATTTTTAGATAAAGATTTAGTAAATAAATAATCTTTCGACAGAGCTGTCAAGAAGATTTTTAAAACGAAGTAGAGGTGTCTTTATACGAAATAAGGACTAAAAAAAACAATCATAGTCGTATAGTTGAAGTACAAATATAAAATAATTTATAAAACGAAGACTATTCCAACAATTTTTTATTGACACGGCTGCTGGCAATCCATGAGGCAAGAAATCCTAAAACGGCAATCGTAGCAATTACAATAAATACATTTGCAAATGAAAATCGAACCGGATAGGCCATGCTTTCATTAATCATTATAAACCCAAATTGTTGCTGAAGAAGCGTAACAATAATTCCCAATACCAAACCAATCAAACAGCCTAAAAAACAAATTAAAAATCCTTGATAAAGGAAAATTTTTCTCAAATCTTCGATATCAGAACCTAAATTGAACAAGGTTTTTAAATTTGATTTCTTTTCGATAATAATCATAATCAAAGCACCGACTAAAGTGAAAAGCGTGACCGTAATTACCAACGAAAAAATAAGATATAAAACCAAATTTTCGGTATTCAACATTTTGTAGAGCGATTCATTCAGTTGAGCTCTGTTTTTGATGACAACATTGTTTTGCAGAATTTTTTCCAACGAAGAAATAACATCTGATTCATCAGCGTTGGGTTCGAGTTTTAGCTCAATTCCGGAAATTTGATTGGATTTGTAAGCTAATAATTCCTGCACAATACTTAAATCGGCAAAAACATATTTCTGATTGAGTTCTTCATTGATGTAATAAAATCCCACCGGAACTAAAACAGAGCGATTAAAAGCTCCATCCGGCGAATCAATCGTGCCTTTTCCCGGTTTGGGAACAAAGGTTTCAAAAACATTCACCAAATCAAATAATCCCATGGAAAGCTTTTGACTTATGCCGTGTCCAACTACTACCTGCTCAGAATCTTCTTCAATCCATTGACCTTGAAAAATAGTTTTTTCTACTTGGTTAACTTGATTAAAATTTTTATCAACTCCTTTAATGTTAGCTAATAAATCTTTTCCGTTAAAGGTAAATAGTGCTCTTTCTTCAATGATTTTGCTAAAATGTGCAACACCTTCCAATTTACTGATTTCAGCTTCTTGTTGCGGACTGATCAAAATGGTTTTTCCGGTTTTTGCAACAGCTTTTAAATCCGGATCAAAATCATTTGAAAACGACAAACTGAAATCTTTTAACCCACTAAAAACAGACATAACTACAAACAACGCCATGGTTCCGGCTATAATTCCTACCGAAGAAATTATAGTAATAATGTTGATAGCAGTATTTTTACTACCGCTAAATAAGTAGCGTTTGGCTATGTAAAGTGGAAATTTCACTCTATAATTTCTTTCTTCTTTCTAATAAATCCGGATTTTCAATCGGATTTTCATCGCCCGTTAAAGCTTTGTCAATTTTTTCAATATAATCCAATGAATCATCAATATAGAACGATAAGTTAGGTACTTTTCGTAATTGAAGTTTTACTCTTTGCGATAAATCATGTTTAATTAAAGGTGTATTCGATTTAATTGCTGCTAAAATTTCCGGACCTTTTTCAGTTGGAAAAACGCTTAAAAACACTTTAGCAATTGATAAATCAGTTGTAACCGAAACTTTTGAAACGGAAATAATTAAGTTAGTGATTCCGTTTTTACGCACTTCTCCTTGCAAAATATCAACCAAATCATTTTGCAAAACGGTTCCTATTTTCTTTTGTCTGTTTGTTTCCATGATGCAAAAGTACAGATTTTTGTTAGTATTTAAATTTTAAATGATTAGGCAATGTTTATTTTATCGAATCTTTAGCAATAAGTTAGAAAATTTATAAAACTCAACTTCTTATCTTTGCACAAATAAATAAATTATGAAGTTCAATACAAAAGTTATACATGGTGGCCAACATCATGATCCAAGCACAGGAGCAGTAATGCCTCCGGTTTATAACACCTCTACTTTTGCACAAAAAAGTCCGGGTGTTCCCATTAATCATTATGAATACAGTAGAGCGGCAAATCCAACTCGTCAAGCATTAGAAGATGCGTTGGCAAGTATCGAAAACGGTGTTCGTGGTTTAGCCTTTGCTTCCGGTTTAGCAGCAACGGATTCCGTTTTAAAATTATTAAAACCCGGCGATGAAGTAATTGCAATGGATGATTTATATGGTGGAACATACCGTATGTTCTCTCGTATTTATCAAGATTTTGGAATCAAATTCCATTTTGTGGATATGAATAATTTGGAAAAATTTCAATCGTTAATTAATTCTAATACAAAATTGGTTTGGGTTGAAACACCGACAAATCCGTTGATGAAATTGGCTGATATTGCTGCCATTGCAAAAATTACAAACGAAAAGAAAATCTTATTTGCAGTTGATAACACCTTTGCAACACCGTACCTTCAAAAACCATTGGATTTAGGTGCGGATATTGTTATGCACTCGGCAACCAAATATTTAGGAGGCCATTCGGATGTAATTGCCGGTGCTTTGATTGTAAAAGATGCTGAATTAGGCGAAAAATTACATTTTGCACAATTTGCAACCGGAGGAACTTTAGGCCCGCAAGACAGTTATATGGTGCTTCGTGGAATTAAAACTTTACACCTTAGAGTGCAAAGACATTGTGAAAACGGAATGAAAGTAGCCGAATTTTTAAGCAATCATCCGGAAGTAGATAATGTATTCTACCCAGGTTTACCGGATCATCCGTTTCATGAAATTGCCAAAAAACAAATGCTTGGCGGTTTTGGCGGAATGGTTTCTTTTACTTTCAAATCAGGTAAAAAAGCAGATTCTATTTCTTTCTTAGAAAAATTAAAAGTATTCACTTTAGCAGAATCGTTAGGTGGAGTTGAATCTTTAGCGAATCATCCGGCTTTGATGACACACGCTTCGATTCCGGAAGAGAAAAGAAAAGAGATTGGAATTTCAGACGATTTAGTTCGTTTGAGTGTTGGAGTAGAAGACATTGATGATTTATTAGCCGATGTTGAACAGGCTTTCAGATAAAAACAAAAATCCCGTCAGCAAAAAGTTGACGGGATTTTTTATACTATATAAAATCGATTAATCTAAATAATAAATATAACCTACATTTAACCAAACTAACCAATCGTTCGCTTTGTTTTCGGTATACACATCCGGATTCGGATTTAAACCATCCACCCAGTTAGAGAAATAATATTGCCAACGCAAATCAATCATTAAATCAGAAAGAACAGTTAATTTATATCTTGTTCCAACACTTGCTACAACAGACCAAACTGTGCCGGCTTCGTTGGTAACACCATCAATATATTTAACTGGAGTAACTTCTAATAATTCGCCAAGACCAGGACCTAATTCAGAATAAGCTTCCGGATTATAATAACTAAATTGAGCTCCTAAACTCACAAAAGGAGCTAATTTTCCAGGAGTAGCAGAAAACTCTCTGATACTTAACGGAAAATATTCTAATTGCATACCAATGTTGGTCACAGAAGTACTTCCTTTCATTCCTCTCAATTGTTGAGCAAAAACATTTGTTCTGCTCGGATCAACCCATTCTCCATAATGTTCAAGGTTGGTTTTATTATAAGAAAGCTCACTTCGCAATTTAAAGTGATCATTAAAATAAGTTGGCGTTGCATAACAGTTACAATCCGCTCGGTATGAAAAATTCATATAATGAATTATTCCAATACCAATACCGGTGTTTCCAAAGTTTGTCTCGCCGTCGCCTCGCACACCATAATCGGATTGAAAAGCAACCGGACCAACAATCGCACCAACTTCATGCGAAAAACCAAACTGTGCTTTAACAGTATTGTTAAAACCAAATAATAGCAATAAGGTAATTATAAGATATTTGGGCATTTGCATATATTTTAAATGACAATTCTCGACAAATATATAAAAACATAATTCACTTGTAAAATAAAATGAAAAAATACTTCTATATATACGAAAAAAACTAAAATTTGTTTTAAATGTTGTGATTTATTGTTGATTTTATCTTGATTTCTTAACAAAAAAATAAATCTACTGAGAATTTAAAAAAAATTATATCAATATTTTAATAAAATGTATATTTGTCGCAACAAACGAAAACGTTTTCATAAACGTTATTAAACTAATAATCATGACAGAAAGTATTCACTCTTTTGTTGAAGCTGTAGCTAAAAAAAATCCAAACGAACCTGAATTTTTACAGGCTGTAAAGGAAGTTGCCGAAACGGTTATTCCTTTTATTGAGCAAAATAAAAAATACCAAAACCAAATGCTTTTAGAGCGTATGGTTGAACCGGAACGCGTAATCATGTTTCGTGTTACATGGATTGATGATGCCGGAAAAACACAAGTTAACCGCGGATACAGAATTCAAATGAACTCTGCAATTGGTCCATACAAAGGCGGAATTCGTTTTCATCCTTCCGTAAACTTAAGTATTTTGAAGTTTTTAGCTTTTGAGCAAACATTCAAAAATAGTTTAACAACTTTGCCAATGGGCGGAGGTAAAGGTGGTTCAGATTTTGATCCTAAAGGAAAATCAGACATCGAAATCATGCGTTTTTGCCAAAGTTTCATGACAGAATTGTCTAAACACATTGGTGCAGATACCGACGTTCCTGCAGGAGACATTGGTGTTGGTGGTAGAGAAGTAGGCTATATGTTCGGTCAGTACAAACGATTAAGAAACGAATTTACCGGCGTTTTAACCGGGAAAGGAATTTCTTTCGGAGGTTCGTTAATTCGTCCGGAAGCAACAGGTTACGGTAACGTTTACTTTGCTCAAAGTATGTTAAAAACCAAAGGCGATAGCTTCACAGGTAAAATTGTTACAGTTTCTGGATCAGGAAACGTAGCTCAATATGCTGCCGAAAAAGCAACTGAATTAGGTGGAAAAGTAGTAACATTATCAGATTCTTCAGGATATATTTATGATGCAGACGGAATTGATGCTGAGAAATTAGCTCACGTAATGCACATCAAAAATGAATTGAGAGAAAGAATTAGCGAGTACGTGAAAAAATATCCTAACGCAAAATTTGTGGAAGGAAAACGTCCTTGGGAAGTAAAATGTGATATCGCTCTACCTTGTGCAACTCAAAACGAGTTAAACGAAGACGAAGCAAAAACATTAATCAAAAACGGATGTATTTGTGTGTCTGAAGGTGCAAACATGCCTTCTACACCGGAAGCTGTTGAAGCATTCTTAAAAGCAAAAATATTATTCGCACCAGGAAAAGCTTCAAATGCCGGAGGTGTAGCAACATCTGGTTTAGAAATGTCTCAAAACTCATTGCGTTTAAGCTGGACATCAGAAGAAGTAGATGAAAGATTAAAAGCAATCATGGCAAACATCCACGAATCATGTGTAAAATATGGTTCAGACGGAAAAGGCTATATTGATTATGTAAAAGGAGCAAACGTTGCCGGATTCGTAAAAGTAGCCGATGCAATGTTAGGTCAAGGAGTAGTGTAATTTTCACACTTCAATAAATAAAATTCAAAAGCTGTCTGAAAATGACAGCTTTTTTTATTCCCTAAATATTAAAAGTAGGATTCTTTCGTTTTACCTATATTTGTGTGTCAATTTGAATTGCTAATGAAGAATTTTTTTTGGATTACAGTAGTATTAATGCTTCCGTTCGTGAGCATTTCGCAAAATCTTCTATGGGAAGGCTATTTTTCGTATAATGAAGTTCGCGATTTATCAGAATCCGAAAACCGTTTATTTGCCGCTTGCGAAACCGCTTTGTTTTCTAAAAATCGTTCCACAAACGAAATAAAAACATTCAATACTGTTGATGGTCTTTCGGGAGAAACCATTTCAACCATTTATCACAGCCAAGTGTCAAACCGAACATTTGTGGGTCACGATAATGGTTTATTGATAATGATTAACGAAGCCACCGAAGAAATCACCTTATTAGTCGGAATTCGTGATCAAGCCGGCGGAATTCCTCCCAACAAAAAGAAAATCAATCACATTTACGAACACAATTCAAAACTATATATTTCAACTGATTTTGCTTTAGTAGAATTCAAACTTACCGATTTTACCTTCGGAGACACCTTCTACATCAGTCCAACCGGAGCACAAGCAGAAGTATTGGAAACAACCGTTTTAAACGACGAAATTTATGCGGTTACCCTAAACCACGGCATCCGTAAAGCACCATTATCCAATCCAAACTTAGTCAATTTTGCAGTATGGCAAACGTTTGATGCAGGCTTTTGGAGAGGAATTGTAACCTTTAATGAGCAGCTTGTTGCCATAAATTCAAATAATATTATATACAGATTCATAGGAACAAGTCCGTCAATTGTTTTAAACATTGGTCAACCATTCCTCGATTTACGAAGTAGGGGAGACAAACTAATTGCCGCCACAGCAACCAGAGTCATAGTCATGAATGAATCGTTTGGTCAAGTGGTTTCCATTCAAAACACATCAATACCGGATCTAACGTCAAATTTCACTTCGGCAACAATCATTGGCGATTCCATTTACATCGGTACCTTCGAAAATGGCGTAATCGAAACATCAGTAACCAATCCATCTTTTTTTGAAGTATTGCTTCCGCAAGGACCCAATAAAAACAATATATTCTCCATAACCGTCACACCATCCGGAACATTATGGGCAACCTATGGCGATTATTCTCAGTTCAATAATCCCTATCCGTTAGATGAGTATGGCATTAGCAAATTAGCACAAGCACAATGGCTCAACATTCCGTATGAAGAATTATTAGGAGCCAAATCAATTGTTCGCATCACCGTTAATCCAACCAACGAAAACATTGTCTATGCAAGTTCCTATTTTTCCGGTCTATTAAAATTAGAAGACGATGTGGCTACAACCTTATACAATGCCACAAACAGTAGCTTAGAATCGTTGGTAATAGCAGGAAACCCATCTTATGGTCCCGATATTCGAATAGAACAAACCGCTTTTGATAGAGACGGAAACCTATGGGCGTCTAATGGTTTAATTGCCAATATGTTCAAAGTCATGAGAGCAAACGGCCAATGGCAATCCTATGATGTAAGCGATGTTTTAGGCGGATTTACCGGAAACAGCAGAATGTCTGTAGACAAAAACAAAACCAAATGGCTTTGCACGTTAGACGAAGGTTTAATTGCCTTTAACGAAAACGTCAACAACCGCTTAATAAAAATTACCGAAGGTCAAAACGAAGGCAATTTGCCCTCATCCGCCGTTCAATGTGCCGTTGTAGACAACAGAAACCAATTATGGATTGGCACCCGAAGAGGATTAAGAGTCTTGCCATCGGTAGATCGGTTTTTAAACGAAGAACAACTCACAACCAATTCCATCATTATTTTAGAAGACGGTTTGGCACAAGAACTTATGTTTGGTCAATTCATTACAGATATCGCCGTAGATGGTGCCAACAACAAATGGATCGGAACAGCCGATGCAGGAGTGTTCCAGTTTTCGCCAAACGGGCAGCAAACGCTACAGCGATTTACTACGGTCAATTCACCATTGCCAAGCAACGTAATCAACGACATCGAAATAAACGGAACCACAGGCGAGGTCTTTATTGCCACTGCCAAAGGAATGGTCTCTTTCAAAGGAACCTCTACCAAACCCAACGAAAACCTGCAAGACGTCTATGTATACCCCAATCCGGTACGTCCCGGTTTTGAAGGAACTGTAAAAATCTCCGGACTCACCAGCAAAGCCAACGTAAAAGTCACCGACATCGAAGGAAACCTCGTCTACGAAGAAATCTCCGAAGGCGGCACCATCGAGTGGGACACTACCGCATTCGGAAAATACAAAGTAGCCTCCGGAGTCTATATGATTTTTATATCTACCGATGATGCGTTGGATACTACGGTGAAGAAGGTAATGATTGTGAGGTAATGTGGCAATTAGGCAATGTGTTGATGGGGCAATTGGTTCTATTTAACATTATGTTTTTCATACTCTATTTATACTTTATCCATACTTTATCCATACTCTATCCATACTCTATCCATACTCTATCCATACTCTATCTATACTACGGATAGGGATAGTGACCCGTCCTGACCCGTCCTAAATTAACTATACAGATTATTAAATAAATCCTACTCTAGTTATACAAATATAATTC
>NZ_JBYFCC010000034.1:27933-33071 GCF_057652995.1 Flavobacterium sp. T50_26 | reverse complement strand
TCCCGTGAAGCATAAATTTCTTGTTCTGGGTTTTCCATATACATTTTTTTGTGTATAGCTATTTTAGGACAAGACAAACCACCCCGCCCTATGGAAACGACTCCAACTGAAGAACCACCCCGCCCTATGGGCACCCCTCCAAAGGAGGGGAATGTAGGACGCGTATATATTAATGAAACGCAATTTTTTGCGAATGTTCCCGAAGTGGCTTGGAATTTCTATATCGGTGGCTATCAACCTGCCCAAAAATGGCTGAAAGACCGCAAAGGTCGCGAGTTGAGTTATGAGGATATTTTGCATTATCAAAAAATCATTGTGGCGTTGAAAGAGACGGATGGGATTATGGGGAGGATTGATGGGGTTTTGGAATTTTAAAATATTTGCAGATGTATGATATAATTATTGACACTAAAAATTTTGAAGGCTATTATTTGAAAGATTTGGAAACTGAATTTAAGTTTTTACCAAATGCAAATACTATTAATATTATTATTGGAAGTAATAATTCAGGGAAGAGCAGATTTGTGAGGAATCTTGTTAATCACCAATTCGGGATTTATTCAAAAAATGAAAATCTAAAAATAATAATAAATGAATATAATAGAATAATACAACTAATTATTAATTCTTGTAATCAACAATTAAAAAATTATAAAAATCGCAATATATCATCATTTGCATCAGATTTAGAGAGAGGTCTTAAGAATAATTTCAAATTTATTGATTATGAAGATTTATCAAATTTTGAGGAATTTATTAACTTTAATAATGCAAAAAAAAATAATTTAATACGATTGGTTCCAAAAATTAATGATTTTGATATTGCATCAATAAATCTCAGTAATTTATATAATGAAATTTCAAACAAAAGTAAATATTATATACCTACGTTAAGAACATCTCACTCGTTATATTCTGTACACAATGAAAATTATAAAAAAATTGAAGCAGATATATATTCCAATACATACAGAAGGAATTATAAAATTGATGAAGATGTTCAACTTTTTACAGGACTACAATTATATATTGAGATTTTAAATGCACGAAATTCAGACAGAAAGACAAGAGAAAATTTTCAAAAATTTGAAGACTTTATCAGTGTTAATTTTTTTAATGGTAGGCAAACTGATATTGTTGCCAATTTTGATAAAAGAAAAAATATGGAAGGTAGTAATCTTGAAGAAACTATTACCATACATATTCAAGGAGAAAATACTACCCGTAAAATATCAGATATTGGCGACGGAATACAAGCTCTAATTGTTTTAATGTATCAGATTTTTATGGCTGAAGATGAATCTTTTATATTCATTGATGAACCGGAGTTAAATTTACATCCAGGAATGCAAAGACTTTTCTTGGAACAAATTTCTACTAATGAAGATTTAAAAAAGAAAAAGTTAAAATACTTTATAACCACTCATTCAAATCATTTCTTAGACTTAACAATTGAGAAAGAAGAAGTTTCAATTTATTCGTTTCAAGGAATTGTAGACGATAAAGGTGAAAATAAATTTATTATTAAAAATGTTAATGCAGGAGACAATAGTACTTTACGGGAACTAGGAGTAAATAATTCTTCTGTTTTTATGGCTAATTGCAGTATATGGGTGGAAGGCATCTCAGATAGAAATTATATTAAAGCATTTTTAAAATCCTATTTAAAATATAAAAAAGAGGTTTATAAATTGAAAGAAGATATTGACTTTGCTTTTTTTGAATATGCGGGTTCAAATATTAAACATTATCTTTTTTCTATTGAAGCCGAAGAATCAATGCAAGAAATAATTCTCAAAGACATAAAAGCTTTATCGCTAAATAATAGAATTTTTTTGTTAGCTGATTCTGATATGGCAACAAAAAATTCAAAAAAATGGAATCGACTTCAAGCTTTTGAAAACCAAAAAAAAGAGAACTTTATACCAAAAATAATATGGAATATTAGAGAAATTGAAAATCTTTTATCAAATGAAATTTGGGAAGATATTTTGATTGAATTATGTAATAAAGAGCTTTTAAAAAATCATAAAGAAGAAATTACAGAAAGAATTAAAAAAGCAACTTCTGAGGTGAAATCTGAAAAATATTCAAAGAAATATATTGGGAATTATTTAAATGAAATTAGGGTAAGCCTAGGAAAAATTGAAGGTAAAGATGTTTTGAATAAATCAATTTACAAAACAATTGATAATAAAACTTTTGGAACTTTAGTCAATAAGCGTTTATTAAGCGAAATAGTATTTGAAAGAGATTTTAGTTGGGAGGTATTCTCAAAAAATGAAGAGATTAAAATTTTGACTGAAGAAATTTATGAATTTATAAAGGGATAAAAAATTAAAATAAAGTTTATACGTTACGTCATCGCCTTCTTCCTCCCCTGGCTTTCCTTACTTTTACTTGGAAAAATACTTTCGAGTATTATTTGTTTAAGTGTTTAAATGTTTATGGGTTAAAAATCATTGCTACTGGGATTCTTCCTTCGTCAGAATGACAAGATGGTCGAGAGAGGTTTAAAGGGTTAAAAGGTTAAGGGTTTAAAAGGTTGGACGAAAAAGATGGAGGAGATTAAACCCTCGAAGGGTTTGAAACCTGCTAACAAAGCGAAATAGATTTAGTTCATTTATGAGTTGTATGGGTTGAGTGAGGATGAGATTGGGATTGTGGGGAATAGTTAAGAATCAATTTTAAAGGTGGGAGGAAATGTTTAATTAATTTTTTAGATTTGATACAGTTTATTGAGCCTACTCGGTTTGTGTAGGAGCGGTTATTACAACATAAATTTAAAAACCTTTTCAGCGATGGAAAGGTTTTTAATTGTTCTAAGTTATAGAATATTGCCTATTTTTGCGGTGTTTTTAACAAATGGTTTTCAACGGATAAATTTATATTTATGAGGAGGATATTTTTACTAATCTTATTATCTGCAAAGTGTTTTTCACAGGCACCTACAATTCAATGGCAAAAGTCATTCGGAGGATCTCAGCAAGAAAATGCTTATTCGGTTCTACAAACGGCTGATGGCGGTTATATCTTTTCCGGCAGGACAAATTCTGTGAATGGAGATGTTGTAGGATATCAATGGTCTTATAGCTTATTTAATGGCGATGTATGGATTGTGAAAACAGATGCTGTGGGTAGTATAGAATGGCAAAAATTATATGGAGGCTTTTCAAATGACGCAGGAATTAAAATCATTAATACCGCCGATGGTGGCTATGCTGTAGCCTGTGTTTCAGAATCAACAAATGGTACAGTAACCAATCCCATTGGAGGTTATGACTATTGGATATTGAAATTAGACGCTAATGGAGATTTGCAATGGCAAAAACGCTTGGGAGGTCCGGGTGATGACTTCGTCCGTGATATTAAACAAACTCCTGACGGCGGTTACATTGTTGTAGGATATTCTAGTTCTAATCTTCCTAACGGAAATGGTCTTAAAGAAGTGTACCTTGTTAAAATAAACAGTACCGGAACTACCCAATGGTGGAAACCTTATGGCGGAAGCAATGATGATATAGCAAATTCTGTTGCATTAACGCCAGATGGCGGCTACATCATAACGGGAACAACAAAATCATCCAACGGAACTTTTACCAGCAATCAAGGAATGTCTGATATATTCATTATCAAAGTTGATTCCCTAGGAATAATACAATGGCAGAAAACAATGGGTGGCACTAAGGAAGATTTTGGACAGTGTATCATTGTTCTTGCCGATGGAAGCTATTTGCTTTCTGCGGCTTCATCATCTAATGATGGTGATGTGACCACAATTAATCGTGGTTCAACCGATTTATGGGTTGTTAAAATGGATACCAGCGGTACTATTATCTGGCAAAAAAGCTATGGTGGCTCTTCTTCTGATAACTATCATGAAAGTGAAATTATACAAACTTCTGATGATGGATTTGTTATTTGCGGTTCAACTATTTCTGCTAATGGTGATGCCTCAGGAAACCATTCTTCTGGAAGTTATGATGCTTGGATAGTTAAACTTGACAGTGAAGGAATAAAACAATGGCATCGCTGTTTTGGTGGTGGCGGTGAAGATGATGGACATAGGATCGTTGAAACTGCCGATAAAGGGTATATGATTGCGGGAATGAGCAGAACAAATGTTAGTACCGGTGCAACTCCCGATTGGACTTTTAACGCTAATCGTTCGTTAGATGCTTGGCTGATAAAACTAAATCCCGATAGCTTTTTATTAAACAATGAAGAATTTACTAAAAAAAGCATAAGTGTATATCCAAACCCCGTTTCAGATGTTTTAAATATTGATCTTCCAAATTTCACCGAGTTATCCAAAATCATCATAACAGACATGCTTGGTAAGATTGTAGTGGAACAAACAAGCAACATCCCTAACGTTTCTGTTCAACATCTTGCAAAAGGAATATACACTATTGAGGTAATTGCTGAAGGCGAAAACTATAAATCAAAATTTATTAAGCAATAAGAAAATTATAGACTTACTCTAATCAAGTATTTTCAAGATTGGATAATTGAAAAAGCACCTTCAGATTTTCATGAACCTTATTGTTATATTTTGATGCATCAAAAAAACAATAATGCTTATTTTTATACTAGATATAATATTAAAGGTGGTGAAATAACTTATGGAATCGTTGCAAATTTACAACATAGAAATCTTCCATTTCAAGAAGTTCATCACCAGTTAAAAATTAATCAAGCATTAGGTAAATTTTCTATAGTTTGGAAAAATGAAGAAAACTTTAGTTTTAAAACAATTGATGATTTGATTTCAATTCAAATTAATCCTAAAGATGTTGAAAAAAGGTTGACAGATAATCTACAGGAGTTTATTAATTTCAACATTAACAATTATGAAAAAATACTGGAATTTATAAATTCAACTATTAAAATTTGAGATTCTTCCTTCGTCAGAATGACAAGATGGTCGAGAGAGGTTTAAAGGTTAAAAATTTAAGGGTTTAAAGGTTTAAAGGTTTAAAGGTTTAAGAGAGGTTTTTGAGTTTGAAAATTATGCAATTGAGATTCTTCCTTCGTCAGAATGACAAGATGGTCGAGAGAGGTTTAAAGGTTTAAAGGTTTAAAGGTTTAAGAGAGGTTTTTGAGTTTGAAAATTATGCAATTGAGATTCTTCCTTC
>NZ_JBYFCC010000034.1:0-27833 GCF_057652995.1 Flavobacterium sp. T50_26 | reverse complement strand
TAAGGGTTTAAGAGAGGTTTTTGAGTCTGAAAATTATGCAATTGAGATTCTTCCTTCGTCAGAATGACAAGATGGTCAAGAGAGGTTTAAAGTTTAAGGGTTTAAAAGTTTAAGGGTTTAAGAGAGGTTTTTGAGTCTGAAAATTATGCAATTGAGATTCTTCCTTCGTCAGAATGACAAGATGGTCGAGAGAGGTTTAAAGTTTAAGGGTTTAAAAGTTTAAAGGTTTAAAAGTTTAAGAGAGGTTTTTGAGTCTGAAAATTATGCAATTGAGATTCTTCCTTCGTCAGAATGACAAGATGGTCGTTAGAGGTTTAAAGGTTTAAAGGTTTAAGGGTTTAAGGGTTTAAAAGTTTAAGAGAGGTTTTTGAGTCTGAAAATTATGCAATAGAGATTCTTCCTTCGTCAGAATGACAAGATGGTCGAGAGAGGTTTAAGGGTTTAAAGGTTTAAGGGTTTAAAGTTTGGACGAAAAAGATTGAGGAGATTTAAAAAAATTTGAACAAAACCTTTTAACAAATTTGGAGAACTACGACTAACAGAATATCAGTATAAGTAAGTCATTTATTAACCACTATTTTGTGTATTTTCAAAGCTTTTGTCCTACGTTTGGCACACGAACACTTATAACGCTGAAAATTTCAAAATAATGCAAATTTTGCATCGGTAAGTAATACAAAATACGATTTAAAATTTATATCTTAAAATTGCTTTTCTCACTCCTCCTCATCCAAATCTTCTTCATTAAAATCATCAAAAAAATCATCAAAATCAATTGGATCGTTATAAGCATTAGGATCCGGCGGAATAGCTCCCGGTGGATTAAATAATTCCCATTCGTCCCAAGAATGATTGCTCTTATCAAATCCGGCTACCCAGTTGATGAATAAGCTTCTAAATTCGTCTATTTCTTTTCGGATTATGGTAACAAAATCTTTGTCTTTAAAATTATCATGAAAGCGAAGGCTACCTACTTGTACATATAAATGCATAGCATAATCACGAATAATAGCTGCATTTTGCATACGTATGGTATACTCATCAGCTCCTTCTGCACCCGCAATTTTGGCACAAATCATGATAATATCATCACGCATCATGTATTTGCTGCGGCTTAAAAAATCATCTTCTTCCGGAATGGTTTCTACTAATCCCTTAATCATTTTTAAAATTTCTTCTGCTTTTTTATAAATTGGTAAGGCATTTAATTTGTCTAATCTGCTCATAGTTAAAAAATGTTTGTGATTATTGTTTAAAAAAAATAAAATTACAAAAAAATCATACAAGATTATAAAAGCTAAAAAAATTCATATTATCGTTTTGTTATAAATATCACTTAAGCATGTGTAAAACAGAATATCTGTAACATATTACGATGAATAACACTACATTGTCGATGAAATACAGTTAAATTATTTTTTTTTAACATTTAATTAAGTTTTTTTGTTTAAAACTCTGTTAAAAATCGTTACGTTTGCAGTACCCAAATTACTAAAAACTTGACTACTCATTACAAAAAAGAGCATAGCTATGCTCATGAATTATATTATACTTTCCTAAAGATTTCTTCTTTATGGCTGTTTATCAATTATTTAAACTCATCATGCTTTGCATCCTTTGGTTTCATTGACTTAAGGGGTTCTTTTTTTATTCCTTCTATTCTTACTACGCGATTTACGAAAACGTTATTTATAAATAATTTACATTTCTTAAAACAATTAAAAATTGCTTTTAAAGATGGTTCACGAATAGGATTTACTAGCTCAAAAAGCGTTGTTGATTATAGAAATGAATTGTTTGAACAGCTCACAAAATTATCACAACTATCTGAATTACAAAGACAAAACAATTTAATAGGCTTAATTTTGCACCCGAATTTAAAAAAAGCCCCCAAAGCTTAACTAAAAACTTAAAATACAAATAGAATGAATACCTACACTTCAAACAGACTCGTTTCGAAGGTTAAAATAAATCCAAAACTCGGTGGTTTACTGATTTATGTTCTGGTCTTGTGTTTTGGTTTGTTTATTGTTTACCTGAGGTCGGAAATCATCATAAAAAACAGGCAAAATGAAATGAGCAGTTTACTTTCTATTGCTCAAAAAAACATTCAACAATCGTTAAATAATTCGTATACAGCCAATTTAACTTTGGCTTTAACAATAGACAACGATAATAAGCCTCGTGATTTTGAAAAGGTTGCCGAAGAAATCATGAATCAAAACCCTACCATTGATTTGGTTCAGTTGGTTCCAAATGGAATCATAACACACGTTTATCCGTTAAAAGGCAATGAAAGTGTTGTTGGCTTTAATATTTTAGACACGACCATCAATCCAATTATTCGCAATGAAGCCTTAAAAGCTATTAGCAAGCGAAAAATGTTTTTTGCCGGTCCAATCAATTTAAAGCAAGGAGGAATTGGCATTATCGGAAGACTTCCTATTTTTAATAATAATGAATTTTGGGGATTTTCGGCAGTTGTTATTCGAATTGAAAGCCTAGTTAAAGCTTCCGGAATTGAATATATTAAATCAAAACAGTATTCTTTTCAATTATCAAAATATAATTATGAAACCAAAAAAGAGGATTTCTTTTTTGATAGTAGTACACAAATTAAAGACACTAATTATAAGGTTGTAAACATTAATGATGAAGATTGGAAACTATATATTGTTGATAAAGCAAAGAATCAACTTTTGGCAGAATTGCTTCCATCGCTCCTACTAGCTCTTTTGTTGTCTATTGTTTCGGGGTTGTTTGCTTACTTTATTTTTAAACGACCGGCAGAATTAATTCGATTGGTAAACAAACAAGCCACAGAAATAGTTAAAACAGAAAGTCTATTTAAAACTATTTTTGACAAAGCTGCTGTTGGAATAGCGAAAATTTGTGTTCATCAACAAAAATTTGATACTGTTAATGATCATTTTGCATCTATTCTAGGCTATACAAGGGAGGAATTGAAAGCCAAAACTTTAACTGAAATTACGCATGAATGCGATTATATAAGGATAGAAGAAAAAGAGCAACTTTTAAAATCCGGTGCTATTGAAGACTATACGATAGAAATTAGATTGCAGGCCAAAGACAACCGAGAAATATGGACAAATTTGATTGTTTCAACAGTCTCTCCTTCTGTAAATATTGCCATTATTGAAGATATTACTGAAAAAAAAGAACGTGAAAATCAAGTTATAGAAAGTAATAAACGTTTAAAAAGTTTGTTTGACGATTCGCCGATTCCGCTTTGGGAAGAGGACTTTTCGGAAGTAAAAAAACATCTTCTTTTGCTTGGTTTAATTGGAAAATCTAAAAAAGAAATAGAAGAGTATATTTCAGAACATCCGGAATTGCTTGCAGAGTGTGTAAAACGCATACGAATTATCAATATGAACCAGCAATGCCTTGCTCTTCATGAAGCAAAAACGCATGCTGAGGTGATTGAAAATTTTGAAACTATGCTTACGGAAGAATCCATTCAAACCGTAAAAAAACAAATCATCAATATTTGCAAAGAGAAATCTTCTTTTCAAAGCACAACAAAAATTAAAACCTTAAATGGAGTAGAAAAATATGTTCATTTGCAATGGAATGTGATTTCGGGATATGAAGAATCGTTAGAACGTGTTATCATTACCACAGAGGATATTAGCGACCGAATTATAGCCTTGAGCAAGTTGGAGGAGTCTGAGAAAAAACTTAATGAACTTATTAACTCTATTGATGGAATTGTTTGGGAATTTAGTCAAGATAATGGAAAATTTAGTTTTATAAGTGATAAAGTTGAGTCTATACTAGGATATTCTAAGGAAAATATCATGCTTAATAATGCTTTTTGGGAAGACCATATTTTTCCGGAAGACCAAGCTAGTGTGTTAACTCAAATTAAAGCATTGAATAGTAGAAATAATTATTTGGACATTGAATACAGAATGATTTCTGCCGAAGGAAAAACAATTTGGGTAAGAGGCATTATTAATTATATTAAAAACAAAAGAACAAAGAAAAAACTTATTCGAGGCGTAATTATTAATATTACCCAAGCTAAACAAATTGAAAATAACTTAAACCAATCGTTGGAAATTGTGACTGAACAAAACCGACGCATTTTTAATTTTTCGCATATTGTTTCGCACAATCTTCGATCGCACACAAGCAACATTCAATCGATTATTAATTTATTAGAAATTACAAATAAGCCCAAGGAACGAGAAGAACTTTTAGATATGCTAAAAGAAGTTTCGTCTGATTTAGATGATTCTGTTCATCATTTAAATGAAATCACAACGATATATACCAACATTAATATTGAAAAGCAGAAAATTCAGCTCAAAGTTGCTGTTGAAAGTGTACTAAACAATTTGAGTAATATTATCACGTTGCGAAAAGCTAAAATTAAAAACTTGCTTACTACAAATTTGGTTATTCATCATAACAAATCGTATCTGGATAACATTATCATGAATTTTATTTTCTATATTCTAAAAAACAAAGATTTAAAGACAATTCCAACCATTGAAATAAAATCTTATCTTGAAAACAATTATGTTGTTCTGGAAATCAAAGATGTAGGAAGTGGTTTGAATATTGAAAAAAATACCGATAAAATTTTTAATCTATTTCACACGGCAGATAACGAAACTGATATGAATCATGGCTTTGGATTGTTTATTGCCAAATCTCAAATTGAAGCCCTAAATGGTAAAGTGAATGTTGAAAGCTTGAAAAATGAAACTACTTTTAAAATTTATTTCAAATGAAAAAATCTGTTCTAATTATAGACAACGACCCAATATATTTAACAATAACTCAAAAAATTATTGAGAAAATTGATTTAGCCAGCAGTATTTCTATTGAAAAAAATGGTTTTACCGCTATCCAATTTTTAACTAATGCTATTGAAAACAAAATCGAACTTCCGCAAATAATTTTTTTAGATATCGAAATGCCAGTGATGAATGGTTGGGAATTTATGGATGAATACTGCAAAATTGATAAATCTTTTTTGAGTAATACAACTATTTACATTGTTAGCTCATCTATTTCTACAGTAGATAAAGACAAAGCAAAAGCTTTTTCTGAAATTAAAGGCTTTATTTCAAAACCATTGACTATTGAAACGTTAAAATCAATTTTGAGTAATTGATGGAAGTATTCCCATTTACTAATTTAAACAGAAACTTTTTGATATAAATTTATAATGCTAAATTTGGATGATCATTTAATACAATTGAAAAACAAATTGTTGGCATGAAAAAATTATCATTTTGCATTTTCCTATTGCATTTACTTAGATGAGCAACTTGCTTTTTCTTTCATCCCTTGGCGACAAGATTGCGGTTCGTACAGGTTGTTTAATCCGGCTTTGGGTAATTTTGCCAATGGTTTATCGTCGTCAGACTACAGCCTTTCTAATTGATGTCCGGGTACGGTAACAAATCCAGTGTTGATTGATTTGGGTGATTTATACGCAGGTAAACACACACTTCGTGTTCAAATTACGCATGGTTTACCGGAGGGCAGTATTTTTAGTGCTTGGAATGTTTCGGGCATATTGTTAGGAGAATCGGCAGAGTAAATTCCCTACCGATTTCCTGTTAATCAACCAATCAACTAAAACAATTACTCTTTTATTTTAAAAATTTTGGTTAAAATATCATCCATCAAACACCATTTGGTTAATGATGATTGTAATAAATTGGCTCCTACAAAAGCAGTGAACCACAACCAATTTTGGTTTACATAAATTGCTAATAAAATACTGATGAGGATAAATGTTCCTGCGATGCCGCGTACGATTCTATTTTTCATTTTTTTGAGTTTCTGAGGTACTGAGTTGCTGCGTATTCTGCCTCTGATTATTAAATAAATTTTTCAATACTAAATGTTGCTAAATGCACTTTTGATTTGGTTTCTAATTCTTGGTTGAAAGCGAGAATTAAATCATATAATTTTTCCAAATTTTCAACCGGAACAAAGGCATAAAATGCAATGGATTCGTTTTCGTTTACTTCGCTTCCAAACCAATTGGAGGCCAAGGCTTCTTCGGATAAATCTTTAAATCCGGTTACATCACGATACGAATAGGTTTTTACACCGGATTTTTTGAGCAAATGCTGTATCTCTCGTTTGAAAGAATGGACAGCGGTTATTAGGACTAGTTTCATGTTTTTTTGAGTTGCTGAGTTGCTGAGTTGCTGAGATGCTGAGTTACTGAGATGCTGAGATGCTGAGATGCTGAGATGCTGAGATGCTGAGTTTTATTAAATAGCCATTTTTTACTAATCACTATTAACTAAGGACTAAGGACTATTCACTAAAGACTAATCACTATTCTTCTCCCATTTCTTCCTCTCGGTGATGTAATAAATTAATGGAACAACTATTAAAGTTAAGAGTGTCGATACAATCGCTCCGGCAACTAACGAAATAGCTAATCCTTGAAAAATCGGGTCAAATAAAATAATCGATGCTCCAATTACAACGGCTCCGGTGGTTAGCAAAATTGGTGTGGTTCTAACAGCTCCAGCTTCAATAATGGCTTGTTTTAATTCGATTCCGTCGTTTAATCTAATTTCGATGAAGTCGATTAACAAAACGGAATTTCGAACCATTACTCCAGCTAAAGCAATCATTCCTATAAAGGATGTGGCTGTGAAGAAAGCTCCCAACAACCAGTGACCTAACACAATTCCTACCAACGAAAGCGGAATGGCTAACATCATCACAATGGGTGTTTTGAAGTTTTGGAACCAACCCACAATTAACATATAAATTACCAAAATTACGACTAAGAAAGCCACGCCTAAATCACGGAAAACTTCTAAGGTAATTTGCCATTCACCATCCCATTTTACAGTAAAATTACTTTCGTCTGAAGGCTGCTCCATGTATAATTCATTTACAGAATAGCCTTTTGGTAAATTCATTTTTTGAAGTTTTTCTTCCATTCCTAAAATGGCATACACCGGACTTTCTAAATCACCCGCCATGTCTGCGGTGACATAAACAACCCGTTTTTGATCTTTGCGATAGATAGTGTTTTGTAAGGTATTCTCCTCTACTCTCACCAAATCACTCACCGGAACCACATTGCCTTGTGCCCCTTTAATTTTCAAGTTTTGAATATCTTGCAACGACGTTTTGTCTTGGTCGTCAAGCGATAATACAATGCCCACCGGATTATTAGAACGTTCGTCATACAAATTGGAAATAGGCATCTCTCGTAACAAATAGGTTAAATTACCCACCACTTGCTGCGGAGCAATTCCGTTTAACATGGCCTTTTCTTTGTCCACTTCCAATTTATATTCGGTTTGTGCGTCTTCTACCATCCAATCGATATCCACAATATCAGTAGTATTTTCTAAAATTGTTTTTACTTGGTGAGCTACTTTAATTTGCTCTTTGTAATCAGGTCCGTAAATTTCAGCCACCAAAGTAGAAAGCACCGGTGGTCCGGGTGGAACTTCAATAATCTTTACATTCGCAGCATATTTTTTGGCAATTTTTTGTACTTCCGGACGAACGATTTTGGCAATGTCATGGCTTTGTAAATCACGGTCTTCTTTGTGTAATAAATTTACTTGAATATCGGCCATATTGCTTCCGCCACGTAAATCGTAATGACGTACCAATCCGTTAAAAGTAATAGGTGCAGAAGCTCCAATATAATTTTGATAATCTACAACTTCCGGAACGGTTGACAAGTACTGAGCAATTTCTTTAGTTACGGCAGCAGTTCGTTCTAATGTTGTTCCTTCCGGCATATCAATCACCACTTGAAACTCATTTTTATTATCAAACGGCAACATTTTCACGGCTACCGATCTGGTGAAAAACATCAATACCGAACCAATTAGCAATACTGTCGTTATTCCCAACATGACCATTCTTTTCTTAGAACTATCTAAAAACGGACGTTCTAATTTATTGTAAATTCTATAAATTCGAGAAGTTTCTAAACCTTGTTCTTCTTTGTGTTCTTGTTCGTCTTTTTCTCGAAGTAAATGATAACCTAAATAAGGTGTAACCGTTAACGCAACAAACAACGATAAAATCATGGCAATGGAAGCTCCAATCGGCATCGGACTCATATAAGGTCCCATCATTCCGGATACAAAAGCCATCGGAAGAATCGCTGCAATTACAGTGAATGTAGCTAAAATGGTTGGATTTCCTACTTCATTTATCGCATAAATGGCAGCTTGTTTAAATGGTAATCGCTTCATTTTGAAATGCCGGTGCATGTTTTCGGCGATGATGATACTGTCGTCTACCACAATTCCCACCACAAAAACAAGGGCAAAAAGCGTAATTCTATTCAACGTATAACCTAATAAATAATAACTGAATAAAGTCAGTGCAAAGGTCAACGGAACAGAAAAGAAAACCACTAATCCGCCTCTCCAACCCATCGCTAACATCACTAAAATGGTAACCGCTAAGATGGCAACACCTAAATGCAACAACAACTCGCCTACTTTGTGTGAAGCCGTTTCTCCATAATTTCGGGTAACTTCCACATGTACATCATCGGGAATTAAGTTGGTTTTAAGTTGTTCAACATGTTCAATGATTTTATCTGATATTTTCATTGCATCTGCACCCTTTACTTTTCCAACAGAAATAGTAACAGCGGGATATTCGCTTGGTTTGGCGGAAAACTTTTCATTCGCTTTTCCATACCCAAAAGAAACATAACTTCTTGCTGTGGAAGGTCCGTCTTGAATAAATGCCACTTGTTTTAAATAAACCGGCATATTTTGATTAATACCAACTACCAAATTTTCAACATCTTCGGCATTGGATAAAAATTTTCCGGTGGTAATTAAATATTCCGTGTCGTTTTGCACAAAGCTTCCCGACTGCGAAGAACCGTTGTTGGCTTGAATCATTTGCATAATTCCCAACGCATCCACTTTGTTTTCGGCCATTTTGTCTTTGTCTAAAACCACTTTCAACTCACGGGTTCGTCCGCCAATTTCTTTGGTAATGGCAACATCTTTTACTTTTTCAATTTCGGAAGTGACTTCTTCTGCCAATTGTCGAATTTGAAAATCATCATATTTTTCACTCCACAACGTTAATCCCAACATCGGAACATCATCGATTGAGCGGGTTTTTACCATTGGTTTATAAACGCCTTGCGGAAAAATATGTTCGTGTTTGGCTAATTCATCATACAATTTCACATAGGAACGCTCAATGTCTTCGCCAACATAAAACTGAACAATAATCATGGCTTGACCATTCATCGCCATGCTGTGCAAATGTTCAACGCCTTTAATGTTTGATAAAACTTTTTCCAACGGTTTAATGACACGGCTTTCTACTTCTGACGGTGTTGCTCCCGGATAACCAATCATTACATCGGCCATTGGAACATTAATTTGTGGTTCTTCTTCTCTTGGAATTAAGAACGAACTGTATACGCCAATCACCATCAAAGCTACCATCAATAGAATGGTTAGTTTGGAATTGATAAAGAAATTGGCAATTTTGCCTGAGATACCTTCTTGCATGTTGTTTTATTTTTGTTTCAAGTTTAAGGTTTCAAGTTTTTGTTAACTGAAAACTACGACTGAAAACTGTTTTCTATTTACTGAACACTCACTTTTGCTCCGTTGAATAATTTCCCTTCTGCTGAAACGATATAGGGTTCTTTGGAAGATAATCCGGAAAGTATTTCTACTTTGTCGCCGTAGGTTTTTCCGATGCGTAACCATCTCAAAATGGCTGTATTGTTGGCAACTGTATAAATTCCGGTAAGCTGACCTTGTTTTACTAATGCCGATTCGGGAACTAAAACTTGTTCTGAAGCTTCATTTGTATTCTCTACTTTTTCAATTGGAAATTGCACGTTGACAAACATTCCGGAAAGAATGGTTTTATCCATTTCATCTAAATTGACTTTCACTAAATATTGTCCGCCGGTGTTTTTGGCTGATAAACTCACTTCCGACACTTTTCCTGCCACTTTTTTATTCATTGATTTGATGATAATGGAAACCGACATTCCTTGTTTTATTTTAGAAATATCCGTTTCAGAAACCATGGCAGTGACTTGTAATTTTCCGGAACCTTCCACACTCACTAACGGCATTCCCGGATTGGCCATGTCTCCTTCTTTGATGAATGTATTGGTTACAATTCCGCTAAAAGGAGCTGTAATGTTGGCATAATTAAATTGAGCCATGACTTCATTACGCATTTGTTTGGCACCTTCTAAACCGGCTTTTGCCATTTCAAAACGAGCGGTCATGTCATCTAATTCTTTTTGAGAAGCACTTTGTTGAGCAAACAAGTTTACAAAACGATCGTAATCTTTTTTGGCATTGTTATAACCCGCAGTTGCTTGTAAAATAGAAGCATCCACTTGTGCTTTTTTGGCTTGTAAATCGGTATTATTAATGCTTACTAATAATTGACCTGCACCTACTTTTTGTCCTACTTTCACATGAACTTTGGTCACATAACCCATCATTCGAGTGCTGACATTGGCACTGTTTTCGGCTTCAATTTTACCGCTTGCTGTTACAAATGGACTGGATGTATTTTCAACTAAACCATTTACTTTTACTGCAATGGCAGGTAATGTTTTGACTTCATTTTGGTCGCTTCCGCAGGAAAATAAGATGATTGCTGAAAAAATAAGTAGAGATTTTATTTTGATATTCATAAGATTTTGATTTAGTATATTGATTTATTGAATGCTATTATTTAGTTAAAAATTCCAGATACATTTTGGTGAAATTGTATTCAAAAACCGCTTGTAAGTATTCCAATTCCTTTTGAGCCGTTTGTGTTTCTGTCATCAATAAATCGGAAGTTTTTTCTAAACCTTGACCAAAACGATTTTGACGAATTCTGAAACTTTCTTGTGTTTGTTCAAATGCCATTTTGGAAAGTGCTACTTTGTTTTGAGCATCAGCCAATTGGCGGTTGGTTTTATTGAGTTCTAATTGACTTTGTTTTTTGTATTGTTCGGCTTCGGTTGTTGCTTTTTGAAATTCAACTTTTGACTTTTCAAATTTTCCGATGGATTTGTAACCGTCAAATAAATTCCAAGACAACTGTGCTCCGACTGTGTATCCGTTTGCTCCAAATTGAAAGATTTCGGTGTCGTATAATTCATACGTTCCAAAAGCATTTAATCGTGGTAAAAAACTCATTCTGCCAGAAGTCATCATATTTTTATAAGCTTCCGTAGATTTTTCCATCGCTAAAAAATCTTTTCTTGATGTTGATAATTCAGCAGTTTGCAATAAAGGATTGATTTCACTTTCTAAATTTTCAACTGGTTTATAAATGCCTCCTTTAGTATCTTCATTCAACAAAAAAGCTAAATAATCGGATGCATTTCGCACATTACTTTTAGCATAGGCTAATTGATTGGCAATTTCATTCACACGCACTTGTACATCTAATAAATCTGTTTTTTGAAGCATTCCTTGTCTGAAATAATTGTTGACCAAATTCAAATTGGCTTGTGAAGTAGAATTCGCTTTTTCTAAAACCTCAACTGCTTTATACGCTAATTGAAGTTGCATAAATGCTTTGTTAACTTCCAATTCTAAATATTCTTTGGTGCGTTCGGTTTGCAATTGATAGGCTTCCATTTTTGACTTTGCGGCTTTTCTTTCAAATATACCATCGGCATTAAAAATAGGTTGAAGTACTTCAATTTTGGTTGCATAATTCTGCACTTGACTTGGATCATTCAACAAAGCCGGATTAAAATCGGCTTGCGTTAAAATCTCTTGGTTTAATTTTGAGCCAAAAGCCATCAATGGATTATTGGTAGAAATTGCCGTATGAGAAGCAGAAATACTCGGCAAAAAAAGTGCATTCGATTGACGGTAATCCGAACGAGCCGATTCAAACGTTTGATTTGAAATTTTGAGTTGCAAGTTTTGTTCTGTCAATTTGGTTGATAAATCGGTTTTGGATAGTTGTAAAGTATCTTGACCAAATGCGGATAAAGCAAGCAGCATCACCCCAATTGTTAGACTATTTTTTAATTGTTTCATAGAATTATTTCTTATTTATGACGCAAAATTAAGTCGACAAAAACGGGTGTGCAGTAACATTTGTTACTGTGTAACTTTTGTTACATTAGCAAGCATGATAATTTTAATTTTTGTTAAAAACTGATAAACATGATTAAAATCATATTCTACTCTTTTTACAAAAAGCATCTTTGTGACTTTATATTAAAAACCACAATTTAATGACAACGCAATCTCCAACACATACATTTCACATTCCGGTAATGGGATTAGCCTTTACTATTGATAGTCCAATTCGTGTGGCTCAATACGGAATTGATTCCGTTATTTCTATAGCAGATGATGAATTAATTGAAAAAATGAATGCCTTTTATGCAGAAAAATTTCAAATTCCTTATCAAGAGATTTCGAAAAAAATGCATGATTACCGTGCCAAACGAATTACATCCTATTTGAATTTGGTAGATGTTATTGTGAAAGAAAAATTTGAACATTACAAAACAGAATTAGCTCAAAGCAAAACTAGTTTAGAACATTTTATTGCAATGTTACCAAGCAAATCTGCATTAAAAAACAAATTAGATACTTTTTTATCTGAAGGAATTTCTTGTCCAACACAGCTGAAAAACTTTTTAGAAAAAAATTTATTTCACGGAAAAATCGACGTAAATATAATGACCAAATTGGATAAAGATAATTATGATGGAAAGGAACAATTGCCGCTTGAATTTAACGATGCTCATGCTGCTTTGAGAGGATTTGCCAACAGCTCTGTTGAATCTTCTCTTGTTCTTTCTGCCGGAATGAATCCGAGATTATTTAGCTATATGGAACAGTTTGATGTATTTTTTCCATCGTTGGAAGGAAAACTGAAAAAGAAAATTGTTTTAAAAGTAAGTGATTATCGTTCAGCTTTAATTCAAGGAAATTTGTTAGCAAAAAAAGGAATTTGGGTTTCTGAATATCGAATAGAATCCGGGTTGAATTGTGGCGGACATGCTTTTGCAACGGATGGATTTTTGCTGGGTCCGATTTTGGAAGAATTCAAACAAAAAAAATTAGAATTAATTCAGTCAACCTCCGATTTGCTCAATAAAGCTCTCTTGGCAAAGGAAAAAGTAGTACCGGAAAGACCACTGCCATTAAAAATTACGGTTCAAGGAGGCGTTGGAACAGGCGAAGAACATCAATTTTTGCTGGATTATTATCAAGTAGATTCCGTTGGTTGGGGTTCGCCTTTTTTATTGGTTCCCGAAGCTACTTCTGTAGATCAGGAAACGCGTGATTTATTGGCAAATGCCGAAGAATCTGATTTCTATTTAAGTAACATTTCGCCTTTAGGTGTTCCTTTTAACACTTTGAAAGGAACAACAAACGACTTTTTTAAAACACAAAGAATCATTGCAGAAAAAGCAGGAAGTTCATGTCCTAAAAAGTTTTTGGCCTTGAGTAAAGAATATGATCCAACCGGAAGTTGTACTGCTTCTAAAAAATACCAGGATATCAAATTAGATGAATTGAATAAACGTAAAAATGAAATTTCTGTAGAGCAATTTCAAAAAGAATTCAACCAAATTACTGAAAAATCCTGTCTTTGTGTTGGTTTGGCCAATGCCGGTTATTTAGATTTAGGAATACCAATTAAAGGTCAGTCGCAAGGCGTTGTGATTTGTCCGGGGCCAAACTTAGCCTATTTTGACAAGGAAGTGTCTTTATTTCAAATGATGCAACATATTTATGGAAAAACTAACGAATTAGCAACTGCAAACCGGCCACACTTTTTCATCAAAGAACTTTCGTTATATGTAGATTATTTTAAAAAGGAAATCAATGTTTTGGAAGAAGCTTCTGCTCAACAACTCAAAAAAATAAATCAATTTAAAATGAATTTGTTGGAAGGAATAGCTTATTACAAAACCCTATTTGATAATTCAAATTATTTTAATCTCTTAAAAAATAAAATCAATATACAATTAAACGAGATTGAAAATGATTTAAAATCTTAGTAAAATCAAGCAAATTGTTCATATTCAATGCTTTGATATTGACAAGAATGTTCTAAAATCAGCATGGCAACATCCAACATATTTTCGAGCTCACAACATTCTTTGCAGCGGTTGTAGTAGCCTAAACATTCCATTAAATCAGAATGAATTTTATGTAGATTTGATAAAACAATTTGCTTGCTTTCATAAGAATTGGTAAGCAAACTAAAAGTCATCCAGTTTTTAACTTGTAGATTAAAATCTTTTAATATAGCGGGTGCAATAAATTCCGGTTTATGGTTATGTGAATGTTCATAATACAAAACATCATTGTTTTCGTCATGAGCAATAACTTCGGCTACATTGTGAGAAAAAACCAATGCTTCTATTAATGAATTAGAAGCCAAACGATTAGCACCATGCAATCCTGTGCAAGAACATTCGCCTAAAGCATATAGATTTTTGAGTGAAGTTTGCCCATTATCGTTCACTTCAATTCCGCCACATTGATAATGTGCTGCCGGTACAATCGGAATTAAATCGGTTTTATAATCAAAATTCTTTTCTTTAAGATGAGAATAAATGGTTGGAAAACGCTTTTCAAAACCTTTATTTTCCAAATGACGAAGATCTAAAAACACATTTTCTTCGTTTGAAACAATCATTTCTGTTGCAATTGCTTTGGAGACAATATCTCGCGTAGCCAATTCTCCTCTGGCATCATAGTGGTATAAAAATCTTTCTTCTTTATAGTTAACCACATGAGCACCAAATCCTCGTAAAGCTTCGGAAATAAGAAACAAATTGCCATTCTTTTTTTCAAATAAAGCTGTAGGATGAAATTGAACATATTGCATATCTTTTACAGAAACTCCTGCTCTTAGTGCCATTGCAACTCCGTCTCCTGTAGCATTTTCAGGGTTGGAAGTATAGTTAAAAATGTGTCCCGAACCACCTGTTGCCAAAACAATATGCGGAGCATAAACTGCCGAAAATTGGTTGTTTCTATCGAAAAAAGTGAGTCCTACTGCTCTTTCTGTATTATAAATATTCTCTTTGATAATATCCACCGCCAACGCATTATCTATGATTTCTATAGAAGGATGAGATTTGATTTTATTCCACAAAACTTCCTGAATATGCCAACCCGTTTTGTCTTTATAATGAACCACTCGTTGATGACTATGCCCACCTTCTAACGCTAAATCTAATTTTCCTTTGCGGTCTGCATCAAATTCTGCTCCCCATTTAATGAGTTCTTGAAGTCGTTGCGGAGCTTGTTTTATGACCATTTCAACAATTTCCGGATTACATTTTCCTTGACCTGCTGCTAATGTGTCTTGAATATGCTCTTCATAACTATCGATTAGTCGATCACAAACTACTGCTAATCCGCCTTGTGCTAATGAAGTATTGGTGGCACACGGATCACCTTTGGCCAATAAAACAATTTTTAGAGCCTTATTTTTTTCAATTAAATGAAGAGCCAATGAAAGTCCGGCTATACCGGTACCAACGATAATTACATCACTTTTTTTCATAACCTTAGCATTGAAGCATTTTTTCTATGGGAATTCGAGCTTTGTTAACCAAATTACTATCTAATTTTACTTCCGGAAATTCATTAAGCAAACAATTATAAATTTTTTCTAACGTATTCATTTTCATAAAAGCACATTCGCTGCAAGCACAGGAATTATCTTCTTTTGATGGTGCAGGAATTAATGTTTTGCGAGGAACTTCTTGTTGCATTTTGTGCAGAATTCCGTTTTCAGTAGCTATAATAAATTTTATTTCCGGTGAAGATTTAATATAATTAATCATTCCTGAAGTAGAACCAATATAGTGAGCCGTTTTTAAAATATGAGTTTCCGATTCAGGGTGAGCGACAATCACTGCATCAGGATTTTTTTGATATAAATCGATCAATTTTTCTAGCGAAAAAGCTTCGTGAACCACGCAGGAACCATTCCATAAAACCATGTCTCTTCCTGTTTCTTTGATAAGATAATTGCCAAGATTTTTATCTGGTGCAAACACAATTTTATCTTCTTTTGGAATAGAATTAATTACTTTAACTGCATTTGAAGATGTGCAAACATAATCGCTCATGGTCTTTATTTCGGCAGAACAATTAATGTATGTAACCACTTTATGATTTGGATAATCCTTTAAAAATTCTCGAAATTTATCCGGCGGACACCCATCTGCTAGTGAACAACCGGCATTTACGTCAGGAACTAAAACTTTTTTATTAAAATTTAAAATCTTTGCTGTTTCTGCCATAAAATAAACACCGGCAAACACAATAATTTCAGCTTCTGTTTCTGCTGCTTTTCGCGAAAGTTCTAAACTATCTCCAACAAAATCTGCTATTTCTTGAATTTCAGGTAACTGATAATAATGTGCTAAAATCACAGCTTTTTTTTGTTTTTTTAGCTTGATTATTTTTTGTAGAAGTAGTATTTTTTTGTCAATTATAATCGGACTTATTTGTCTCATTAAAAATCAATTTTTTTTAAATTCTTAAAAAAGTTTCTTTCGTATCTAATCCATCAATTAAATTGGCTAATGAAGTGCTATCTAAAGCTAGTTTCAATTGTTCTCTAATAGGTTTATATTGATGATGAAAAGGACAAGGTTTTACTTCAGAACAATCATTTAACCCCAAACTACAACGCTTGTAAACCGCATCGCCGTCTATTGCTAAAACAATATCGCCTAACTTTATTTTTGTGAGCTTTTCACGAGGAACATAAAATCCACCGCCGTTTCCTTTACTGGAATCTACCAATTGATTTTTGGCTAATTTTTGAAGGATTTTAGCTGTAAACGATTCCGGAGAATCAATTTTTCGAGCAATTTCTCGCAAACTGATTCGGTTGCCTTGTTGGGTTTCCGCCGCAATAATAATGGTTGCCCGAACGGCATATTCACAAGTTTTAGACAGCATTTTTTATTTCAAAAATAACGATATTTCTACAATTCTTAAGCAAATTTATAAACAACTCACGTTGCATAGTATGATTTTAATCATGTTAACGCATACAAACCTTAATTTTTGCAGTAGATAAATGTTTATAATCAATTGAACTTGAATACTGAAGTGGTGCCAAGGTGATAGAATTGTTTCTAAAATGTTGCAAAAAATAGCTTCCCTTGTACCCGTTATTTTCTAAAATATGAATCATTTCTGCTATATCATTTTCCAATAACAAATCGGAATGAATAGTTGTTCGCACTTCATAAGGGACTGAATTCTTTTGAATTAGAGATAAACATTCAAAAAAATGGTGATAAAAATTGGCTTTGGTTATTGCTTTTGTTTTCTGTTTGGTAGCTTTAAAATCAAGAGCGATATAATCAATAAAATTGAGTTTTAAAGCTTCATTTAATCGATGAGGCATGCTTCCATTTGTGTCAACTTTTACCAAAAAACCCATTGCTTTAATGGCTCGTAATAAATCGAGCGATTCTTTGTGCAACAAACATTCGCCACCACTAAAAACAACGGCATCTAATAATTTTTTTCGTTTGGCTAAAAAATCCAATGTTTCGGGAATGGAAAATACAGCTTTCCCGAAAACAATTTCCGGATTATAGCAATAACTACATTTCATGTTGCAACCGGCAAACCATAGAATACAGGCTGTTTTATCCGGATAGTCCAATAACGTGAAAGGTGTTATGCTGTGAATTATTTTTTTAGCATTTGCATTCATTAAAATGAGTTCGTTGTTTGTGTTCTCCTTTTTTCCCGATATTGAAACTTTCGACAGGACGATGATAGCCCATTACTCGCGTATACACTAAGCATTTGGTTCGCAAATCATTGTGTTGTTCTAAAGTGGAATTAATTGTTTGTGTTTTCATGTTTTTCTAATTTTAATTTTTCTATAAGTTGTTCATCACATTTTGGACAATATTCATGTTCACCGTTTAAATAACCATGAACAGGGCAAACACTAAAAACCGGAGTTACTGTAATGTAGGGTAATTTGAAATTGGTTATTACTTTTTTCACAAAATTTCTGCAAGCTTCTGGTGTACTTATTTTTTCATTCATATATAAATGTAAAACCGTTCCGCCTGTATATTTGCATTGCAATTGGTCTTGCATTAATAAAGCCTCAAAAGGATCTTCGGTAAAATCTACTGGAATTTGAGAACTGTTGGTATAGTAAATATTTTCGCCCTCACCTGCTTGAATAATATCATCATAACGTTTTTTGTCTTCTTTTGCAAAACGATACGTTGTTCCTTCTGCCGGAGTAGCTTCCAAATTGTATAAATTTCCGGTTTCTTCTTGAAATTCTTTCATTCGATTGCGAATGTGTTCTAAAATTTCAGACGCCATTTCCATTCCGAATGAGGAGGTAATGTCTTTTTTCCCTTTCGTAAAATTGAGAATCATTTCGTTGATTCCATTAACGCCAATGGTTGAAAAATGATTTCTAAAATGAGGCAAATACCTTTTAGTATACGGATATAATCCTCGATCATACATGTCTTGCACAAACACTCGCTTTTTTTCTAAAGTGGATTTCGCCAATTCCATCAAATAATCAACCTGACGATAAAGATCACTTTTATTTTCTGCGTATAAATAGCCCAATCGAGCCATATTGATGGTTACTACGCCAATGCTTCCGGTCATTTCGGCACTGCCAAATAAACCATTTCCACGTTTGAGTAATTCACGCAAGTCGAGTTGCAAACGACAACACATGCTTCTCACAGCGTTGGGTTTATAAGCGTCTGGGTTTTCAACTTTTTCACCATTTTCATCATAAATATATTGACTCCCAATAAAATTCTGAAAATAGGACGAACCAATTTTAGCCGTATTTTCAAAAAGAATATCGGTGTTCTCGCCATACCAATCAAATTCTTCGGTAATGTTTACAGTTGGAATTGGAAATGTAAAAGGTTGTCCGTTGGCATCTCCTTCGGTCATAACCGTATAATAGGCTTTGTTGATGAGATTCATTTCGGGTTGAAAATGCTCATAGCGAAGTTCTAATGGCGATTCTACTCCTCTACTTTTTGCTCGGTTTAAAAACTCATCCGATTTTATTGTTGAAAATAAATGCTCATTATTTCGGGTTGGAATTTGCACTTTTAAATCATCCGGAACTACCCAATCGAGTGTGATGTTGGTGAATGGCGATTGTCCCCAACGGGCCGGAACATTAAGATTATAAACAAAACTTCGAACCGCTTTTAGCACCTCATCAAAACTCAAATTATCTTTAAAAACATATGGAGCTAAATAGGTATCAAATGAACTAAAAGCCTGTGCTCCTGCCCATTCGCTTTGCAAAATACCTAAAAAATTAGCCATTTGACCCAATGCTTCCCGAAAATGATTTGGTGGTCTGCTTTCTACTCTTCCGCGAACACCATTAAAACCATCATTTAACAAAACCCGCAAACTCCAACCCGCACAATAACCTGTTAAGCAATCTAAATCATGAATGTGATAATCGCCATTGCGGTGTGCAAAACCTTCTTCTTTAGAATACACTTTGTCTAGCCAATAGTTTGCAATAATTTTCCCTGCTACGTTATTTACCAAACCGGCGTTTGAATAGGATGTGTTTGCGTTGGCATTAATTCGCCAATCGGTTTGCGAAATATATTCTTCTATGGTTTGCGTGCTATCCACATAAGTCGTATCTTCATTTAACCCCAAAATATGCTCACGTTGCATTTTTCGGGTGTGCCGATAGACCATAAACGATTTCATTACAGAAAAATAGTTCATATTAAACAGCACTTTTTCAATACTATCTTGAATTTCTTCAACCGCCCATGTTTCTTTAGTGTCTAATTGTTTCATCACTTCTTCTACCACTAACGGATTAAAGATTTGCGATTCACTTTGGAATGCTTTTTCGATTGCTTGTTCAATTTTAAATAATTCAAATGGCCGAAAAATTCCATTTCTTTTGATAACATATTTTTCCATACAACTTGTTTTTGAAGAATTAATGTGAAGATTGATTGTTCAAATTTAATTCAAATAAGACTTTTTTATCCTGTTTAAAAATTAAGAAATCAACAAATTAAAAAGTCAAATTGTTGATAAGTGGAATAAGCGATTGATTTAAAAGAGGATAAATAAAAAAGGACACTTTATTATAAAAAGTGTCCTCCATTCAACCAATAAAAATTATTTCAACCTCAAGAAATAATCTACGTTCGCGTACCGCCATGACCACCGGCTACAATTTTTAAAATTCTAATATTTAAATAGAAGAATTTGAAAAACTGCAAAAATGGATTTTGCATTTTACGTTTTTGGGAATTTGATATTCTTTGCATAATATTTTTTTTTTATCAGGAACTAACTTTTTTTAGAATGTTATTCAGGAATCAACCACCAAAAAGGTTTCATTTTTGCTTTGTAAAGAAAGGCGTAATGAAGTGAAAGTTTTACCCAATGTCCGGCCAAACCTATGTCACCAAATGTTTTCTTTATATCTCTACCGCCTGTTTCGCTATATTTTTTATAATCGGGAACAATTGGATAGGTTGTTATACTTACGCCGCTACCTTGGGTTAATCCACATCCGGCAGAGGCAATGCAAGCAGCACCCATATTTCCTAATGAGCCTTTGTGGTGCAGTGATTCTTTACCTAGTTTAATAGAATCGATAATATTATCAGCCACTAATTTTGCTGTAATTCCCGAAGGCATTCCTGTTCTTGGTGGTGATGGAAAAATCTCTGTTCCGTTTTTACTTTTTCTTGGTTTTGAAATTGAATGTGGTGGAGCAAAAGCAATTCCGGGTGCGAAGATGTTTTTATAACTTGGGTTTTGATAAGTTTCCGGCCAATCTTGAACGGTCCATTCTTCATAGGGTTTTGGGGTATAATCTGCATCAACGACCATAAAACCTCGAAATAATTTTTCGGTAATATTTTGTCCAACTTTATCAAAAGCTTGAAATCCGTGACCAGAAAAAGACGGAATCAACATAGCAAAATCGAACGTTTCTGTTTTGAACTCGCCTTCTAAATTTTCGTAATGCACGAGTCCGTCTTCCACTTTGTTAACGGCTGCACCTAAAATCCATTTGATTCCTCTGTCTTCAAAAATCATTTCGATCATATCTTTCGATTTAATATTGAAACCGTTGTACTCCATGAGCATACCATCCATACCAAAATCACCCAATTCATATTCGTTGGAAATCCAAGTAATTTCTGCTTTATTGCGAACACCAAATTTTTGCAATTCTTTTTCTACATTCAAAATATATTCAAAGGCTGCACCTTGACATGTTGCTTTTCCATGCCCTGTTCCGATTAGAATTTTGGCTTTTTTATCCGACTTTTTTAATTGATTTATGAGTTTATGAAGAGCTTCTGAAGCGTGCTCAGCATGATCATACGTGCAAACAGAATATACTTTGTTGGTTGCCGGTTGTAAGCCTTCGGTTAACTCAAAAGCTAATTTGGGTCCGGTGGCATTTATTAAGTAATCGTAAGTCACTTTTTCTTGTTTGCCGAGACTTTCGCCATAGACTCCTTCTACTAAAATAAATGGTTTTGTTTCTGAAGCATCACCTTCCGGATGAAAAGAGACGGCTTTGGCTTGTTTGTAACCAATTCCTTTTCGTTTGTAAAGAGGTTCGAGCGGAAAAATGACTTCTTTTGATTTCATTCTGCCAATTCCTACCCAAATATTGGAAGGCACCCATTGGTAATTTCGATTGGGAGAAACGACCACTACTTCATGCTGTTTTGATAATTTTCTACGTAAATGAGCCGCTGCCGTATGTCCGGCAATTCCTGCTCCTAAAACTACAATTTTTGCCATTTTTTCTGAAATATTATACTAAAGTAAAATGAATCAAGATGATAGAAAGCAACAAATGTTACATAGAATAAATATTTAAAAAACCGATAACTAAAAATCGGTGATCAGACTTTCAATTATCGGTTTAAAAAAAACAATCTACTTGTTAATTTGGCCCTCTTCTATTTTTACCTTTTCTCCATCCGTTCCATTTTGGAAAACCTTTATCGTTTCTTAGTTCTAAAATATAATCTCCTTTTTCTATTGTTTTAGCAATAATAGCAGGTTTGTTTTCATAAGTAACTTTTGAACCATGTACAGTAATTGCATCACCAATTGCAAAATGCACATCTTGATTATCTAAAAACCAATCAGGACCGAGATGCACAGAAATAAGTTCACTTTTTACCGTTTTCATAGTTAAATGAATTCCTGTAGACATTCCTTTTTCTGGAATTATTTTTTCAACCTTTTCAACCTTACCCTTTATCTCGATAACAGTAGCCGTATTGTAAAGCCTGTTATAATTTGTATTTGTGCACCAACCACCACTTCCTCGTTGAGCCAATCCTAAAAAAGGCAACAACAAAAAGAATAAAACCCATGTTTGAATTTTAAAATTTTTCATGATAATAATAATTTAAATTTGTGAATATTCACATTAATAAAATTACTATTTCAAGACAGTTCTAAACATGATAAATATCATTCTTAACAACTCATTAACAATAAATTACAAGAATAAAATTTAGTAAATTCTCTATTCATTTATGAAATAAAACTTCTAAATAATATACTATTTTTTATAATTTATAAGCTATAAATCGAACCACACTTGCTCTTCCTTGATGATATTTTCCTTCGTTTAAATCTATAATTTCAGTTGAAAGAAATTCAAATTTTAAACCTGAAAATTCATCTTTTACTTCTTCTTCAGAAAAAAGCATCACACTATTTTTTGGACCTCCGGAAGTAAATTGCAGTTGTTCTTTGCCGAATGCTTCAAAAAGAATGATTCCGCCTGGTTTTACTAAATGCATCAATTGTTTATGAAAATCTTTCCTTATTTCGCTTGGCAAATGAGCATAAATCAAAATAATTCCGTTAAAACTATTTTCCAAATAAGGAAGTTGCTCTAAAGTACCTACTTGATAATTTATTGTTATATTACATTGTTTTGCTAAGGCATCTGCTTTTTCTTTTCCTGATTTGCTAATGTCAAACGCTTCAACTTCAAAACCATTTTGAGCGGCAAAAACAGCATTTCTTCCTTCGCCTTCTGCCGGAAAAAGTAATTTTCCTTTTTTAATTTTGAATAAATTCTGCTTTAAAAAATCGTTGGGATTACAACCGTAGGCAAAATTAGGTTCGCTGTAACGCTCATTCCAAAATTCTTTCATTTCTTTTTATCAAAAGTTATACTCCAAATACCACGCACTTCGTTTTCATTATATCCAAATGCTAAATCATTCGGATATAATTTCAAAATTTGACGTTGTACTTCGAGTTTAATTTGTTTTCCATGGCATTGCAAACACATGGTATTAGTTTCAATCGAATAATAAAACTGAATTTTATCATCTTTTTCGATCACAACCGGCTTTATTTCTTGCTTTGAAACTAATTCTTTTTTAAATTGAGCTATGTAATGCAATTCCTCTGAATTTGCAATATTTTTTGGATTTCTGTTTTTGTCTGAAACACGTTTTATCGAAGCATTATATTTGGTTGACATACTATCTGTTAAAGGAATTGCCTGACTATTGCAAAATGCCAACGCTTCTAAAGTGCCTTTTTGCTGAATAGCTTCCATTAAATTTTTACCTAAGACTTTTTTGGTTTCCAAGGCATATTCTAATCCTATGTTGGCATAGGTTTTTTCATTTTCAATGTCTTCGGATTTTTTACCTGATTGTTTCCAATTTTCATTACCATGGCCTTCCCAATGTGCTTTAAACCATTCGGGTTCTTCAATTTGATAATCAAACATAAAGGCCGCAATTTTTTCAATACTACCTGCAGGAAAAGCTTGCTTTGGCATTAATCCATGTTTTCTAACTGCTCCAAACATCAATGCTTTATCTTCTGTGGGATTGGTTACAAACGCTGTAACATTTTCAATAAATTCATCTCTGTTGTAACCCTCTCGATCAATGTATCTTGCTTTTATTGCAACCATTGGTGGAGCGATTCTTCCTTGATTTTCTGCTGCAATTGGATTATGACATAAATAACAATGGGTTTCCATTAATTTTTTACCTTCTAACACATCCACTTCTGTAATTGAATTATTTTCAATAGTTTTTAAATCTTCCTTTTTTTGACAGGAAATAATCACTATTAAAAATAAAAAATAGCCTACTTTTTTCATGATATCATTATTTAGTTTTTTTCTCTTTTACAAATAAATTAAAAAGCAAACCACCCAGTAAACTGCCATACAAAGTGCTATTTAGCGGTTTTGAAGTTATAGAACATGTTCCTGAAAGACAGCCAACATAATGATAATATAAATATCCGGCTACTGCTCCGATTAAAACACCAATTCCGGTGATTATTAATCCTTTTTTCTTGCTATTTTCCATTTGTGATAATTACTACATGAAATCAATTTTAATAAATTGATTCGTAACTTCTACAAAGTTATTACAAGTAATTGTGATGAAGTGTAACCAATGTTACGATGAGAAAATGAATAATGATAATTTAAAGTTCGTTTAAAAAATTAAATTACACCTAAAATTTCATCCATCACCCAATTGGTTTGAGCCGCAGATTTTGCGAGTGAAGGATGAGTTGAAGCACCTACTAAATGATCTCTCATATTTTGCACATGATAAAGTTGAATGTTTTCAGGATGATCGATAAACACTTCTTTTGTGCCACTTTGATTAGTAAGTAAAAGTGGAACCTCATCAAAAACAGCAAACTCAATTTTACCTTTACTACCGATAATTTCAACTTTATCTTTTCGTTCAAAACTACCAAAATTCCATGTTCCTGAGCCGGTGACACCCGATTCATGCTGCCAATTGGCAACAATAGCATCTTTAGCAGAATATAATTTCTGTTGGTTTAAACTTATTCCATTAACTGAAGTTATTTCTCCAAAATAATAAGCAAACAAATCGAGTCCGTGACTGGCTAAATCTTCAAAATAGCCGCCGGGAGCAATTTTTGCATCAGTTCGCCAATTGTAGGTTTTGGCTAAATCAATAGGAGAAGGAGTTTTACTTAAATACCAACTAATATGTCGTATTTCACCAATTTCGCCTTCATCTACCCATTGCTTAATTTGATTAAACCGTGGCAACGATCTTCTGTAATAAGCCACAAATACAGGCAAATCTTTTTCTTCAAAAGCGTTTAAAATTTCTTGACATTCCAGATAATTTACGGCCATAGGTTTTTCGATGCAACATATTTTTCCGGCTTGTGCTACTTTTAAAGCATAAAATTTATGTGTGTCGGGTGGCGTAGCAATATAAATTGCATCAATTTCGGGATGATTAATCAACTCATCTGCATTGGAAAAATAATACGGAACGTTGTGTCGAAGTGCATAATCTTTTGCTTTTTCTGCATCTCTTCGCATGACGGCAAACAGCTCAAAACCGTCTGTTTTAGAATATGCAGGTCCGCTTTTTCGTTCGGTTACATCTCCGCAACCAATAATTCCCCATTTAATTGATTTCATTTTATTATAAATATATTGACTTATGCAAGTTAAGTTAAAATATCAACTCATCAAAAACTCCTACTTTACAAAAATAGTAGGACATTATCATTAATAAGTCAAAAATAAGTTAATCCTTATAACAATAGTCTGATTTTTTGAATACTTTTGCAATCGAAAATTAATAATCATAAAATGAAAAAAATAGTTGTTTTACTTATTACTGCTTCTTTGTTTGTGGCTTGTAATAAATTGGAAGATAATGAATTTGTTATTAGCGGAACTGCCGACGGAATATCGGATGGAAAACTTGCTATATTAGAAACTTTGGATGAAAGTGGTATGGGATTAAAACCAACTGACACTGCCATTATCAAAAACGGTAAGTTTGAGTTTAAAGGAACTTCAACAGAACCTGAATTGCGATTTATTCAATTAGACAGTGTTCAAGGTAAGATTGCTTTTATTCTAGAAAATGGTGAAATTAGCATTAAAGCTTTTAAAGATAGCATCAACAAATCTGTTATTGGTGGAACGTTCAACAATGAGCAATTTGCTGTTTATAACAAAGAACAAAATGTAATTCAGAAAAAAATTGCGGATTACAGAACAGAAAATAAAGTGAAAATGGAAACAGCCATGCAAACAAATGACACAGTTACTGTGAATAGTTTGAGAGATGGTTTTTTGAAATTGAATGATGAATTTAAAGACTACAATGTTAAATTTGCAGAAAATAATCCGAAAGCATTTATCAGTGTTTTAATGATTCAAAATATGTTGATGCAACCTGATTCAGATTTTGAAAAACTTGAAAAAACATTTAACAACTTAGATAAATCTGTAAAAGAAACAAAACCGGGTAAAAATGTAGGCGAAATAATTTCTAACAGAAGTTCTGCTGAAGTAGGAAAAATGGCTCCTGATTTTTCTGCTCCAAATCCGGAAGGAAAAATGGTTTCGTTAAAAGAATCATTAGGAAAAGTAACAATCATTGATTTTTGGGCTTCTTGGTGTGGACCATGTCGTAAAGAAAATCCAAATGTAGTAGCTTTATACAATGAACTTCACGAAAAAGGATTAAACATTATCGGAGTTTCTTTGGATAAAGAAGGTGATGCTCAAAAATGGCAAGATGCTATTGCGGCTGATAAATTAACTTGGCCACAAGTTTCTAATTTAAAGTATTGGAATGATCCAGTAGCAAAAAAATATAATGTTCAAAGTATTCCTGCAACATTTATTTTAGATGCTACAGGAAAAATTGTTGCAAGAGATTTAAGAGGTGAAGAATTAAAAGCTAAAGTAATTGAATTACTAGGTTCTTAATTTTAGTAAAATAGAAGTAATGAAAAATCCCCAAATTGGGGATTTTTTTATTTCACTCATTCCCAAACGCTTATCAATTTATTGAAAATAATAACAAAAAAAGGTTTGCACAATGTAAAAACAATTCTATATTTGCAACCGCATAATGCAGGGGGGAGATACTCAAGCGGCCAACGAGGGCGGACTGTAAATCCGCTGATTACATCTTCGCAGGTTCGAATCCTGCTCTCCCCACAAAACAAAAACTCCCGATACGTCAAAAGCTCGCTTTTGTAAGTATTGGGAGTTTTTGTTTTGGGAAAGGTTTCCTCTACTCAGGCTCACCGAAGGTAATCCTCTGTCGCTAGCCCATAATTTCATCTGAAAAACTAAGAAACCTTACCACAAATTCAAATGAAAATAAAGCTCGCTTTTGTAAGTGTCGGGGATTTTTGTTTTGGGTAAGGTTTCCCCCACTCAGGCTCACCGAAGGTAATCCTTTGTCGCTAGCAGATAATTTCATCTGAAAAACTAAGAAACCTTACCACAAAATTAATTGATAAGTATTGGAGTTTTTATTTTTGGCAAAAAAAGCCCACGGTTTAAACCGTGGGCTATTGCTGGCTTACCGAAGGTAATCCTTTATTTTGACCAATCATTTATTAAATTTACATAATAATTTGTTAGTTCAGAAGCCTCTCCGTTTTCTGTTAGACTTTCAAACTCAAGATCTAAAAGCAAATCAATAATTTCTTCGATAACATTTTCTTCAAGTTCTATTTTAAAAAAGCTAGTTTTTAAATCATCTTTCTTATTATGTTTCTCAGGTTTTTTTAATTTGTTATTGTTTAAAATATTCAAAAGATTATTAGAAATTTCGATTTTTCCCGCTTTGGTCAGTTCTCTAATTGTATTAGTAATAGTTAGATAATTCAGAGATTTCATATTCAAGAATAATTGATTTTATAATTAACGTGAGTTCGATATAATTTCACTAAAAAAGTTGTACAAAAAAGCAAAAGTTAGTATATTTAAAGTGCTTA
>NZ_JBYFCC010000033.1:0-35109 GCF_057652995.1 Flavobacterium sp. T50_26 | reverse complement strand
CGGCAGGCCAAGGTTGGGATGGAACATTCAACGGTCAAAACCTCCCATCAACCGATTACTGGTTTACAATTGAGTACCTGGAAAACGGTCAAAATAGAACATTTAAAGCACATTTTTCATTAAAAAGATAGAAACCCCATGAATCTAAATCTTAATTTAAAAAAATCTTATTTACTACTACTATTGTTTATTTCGCAATTTTCATATTCGCAAGAGGGAATAGCAGTATATTCAGATTATTTAACAGATAATTATTACCTTATTCACCCTTCAATGGCAGGAGCTGCCAATTGTGCAAAACTAAGAGTGACCAGTAGAGCACAATGGTTTGGTCAAGAAGACGCACCTAGTTTGAGTACCGTGAGTTTTAATGCCGGGGTTGGAGAAAAATCTGGAGTTGGTGCGATTTTGTTTTCGGATAGAAACGGGTATCATTCACAAAAAGGAATTAAGCTTACCTATGCTCACCATATCATGTTCTCTAGAAGTGAAATTGATTTGAATCAGTTATCGTTTGGTATTAGTGGAGCATTAGTTCAAAGTCAATTAGACGAAACATCTTTTATAGATAATCAACCTTTTGATCCAATCATTGGAGGTATTTATCAAAAAGATTCTTATTTCAATTTAGATTTGGGAGCATCTTATAATTACTTAGAATTTTATGCTCACTTTACGGTAAAAAACGCAATAGCAAATGTTAGACGTGAAATTTATACCGAATTTGAATCAGACAATTTAAGAAAATTCTTATTGAGTGCAGGTTATGTTTTTGGAGATAGCGACCGCTTGCAATGGGAGCCTTCCATATTATTTCAATTAGTGGAAGAAACAAAAGAGAAATCAATTGACTTGAATTTAAAAGTTTATAAGAATGTAGATTTTGGTAAAATTTGGGGAGGTTTGTCTTATAGAAGAAGTTTTGATGGAGCACAATATGTAGAAGGTAATAGTGTTAATGATCAACGTCTGCAATATTTCACACCAATAGTTGGTGTAAATTACAAGCAATTTATGTTTGCTTATACCTATTCTTATTTGGCTGGTAATGTTCGATTTGACAATGCTGGTTTCCACCAAATCACATTAGGTATGAATTTATTCTGCAAACGAGACAAATACCAATGTAATTGTCCTGCTATTAATTAATAAATTATATCCCGGCTCTTGTCGGGATTTTTTTTAACTATGATAATTAAATCTGTAAACGGGAAATCTCCTGTTATTCCAAGTGATTGTTATGTGGCAGAAAATGCTACTATTGTTGGCGATGTGCAACTAGGTTCTTTGTGCAGCATTTGGTTTAATGCCGTGCTGCGTGGTGATGTTCATTTTATTAAAATTGGAAATAAGGTAAACATTCAAGATGGTGCAATAATTCATTGCACGTATCAAAAGCATCCTACCATTATTGGCAATAATGTTTCCATAGGGCATAATGCTATTGTTCACGGTTGCACGGTGCACGATAATGTTTTAATCGGAATGGGAGCAATTGTAATGGATAATTGTGTAATAGAAAGTAATTCTATTATAGCCGCGGGTGCTGTTTTAACCCAAAACACACATGTAGAATCAGGAGCTATTTATGCTGGTGTACCTGCAAAAAAAGTAAAAGACATTAATCAATCGGATTTTGCAGGAGAAATTGATCGAATTTCAAATAATTATGTGATGTATTCTGGATGGTTTAAAGACGAATAGTTCTAAAAGTCTTTTTCAATTACTTGGTATTTATTTTTTAGAATCGATTTTAAAACCATCGGATTGTGATTGGTATAGAAGATTTGCGAGCTTTTTTTGTCATTACTTAATAAATTGGTCTCCATCAGAACATTCTTCGTCTGACGGGCTACAGCTTCGCCTGAATCTATTATTTTAATATGTTTTGGAATTATTTTCTTTATTTGAGGAATCAAGTAGGGGTAATGGCTACATCCCAAAACTAAATAATCAATATTCTCCTTCACCATTGGTTCCAAATAGCTTTTTAGCAAAAGAGTCATTTCTTTTGAATTCATTTTGCCTTCTTCAATCAGTTGAACTAAACCAAAACCAACTTGCTCAACAATTTTTGTTGTTGGATAATTCAAAACGCTTTTGCTAAACAATTCGCTACTCAAAGTTCCTTTAGTTGCCAAAATGCCTATAGTGTGTGTTTCAGAGCTTTTTGCAGCAGGTTTAATTGCTGGTTCAATTCCGATAAACGGAACGTCATAACTTGCTCTAAGCTCATCTATGGCATTAGTGGTGGCAGTGTTACAAGCAACCACAATTAGTTTTGCATTTTGATTTAATAAAAATTCAGTATTTTTTTTGCTAAGAGCAATAATTTCATCTTTTGATTTTTGTCCGTACGGTGCATTTTTACTATCTGCTAAATAAATAGTGTTTTCATTTGGCAGTAAAGTATGAATTTCTTTCCAAATGGAAGTTCCGCCAATGCCAGAGTCAAATAAACCGATGGGTGCTGAATTTATCATAGCTCAAAAATAAAAAAAACTGCTCAATTCCCGTTAGTTTGGGTGAGCAGTTTTTATATTTTTTGTTAGATTTTTTAGAAACCTAAATCTTTTTTTACATCTAAAGTTAAATCTGTTCCGTCTGCAAAGATGGCAGAGTTAACATCAATTACATAGTTGAAACCTTTTGCTTTTCCAACTTTAGCAATAGAAGCTTTAATTTTTTCCATTAATGGTTTTGCCAAATCAGATTCTTTTTGTTGTAACTCTTTTTGAGCAGTTTCTCTGTAGTCTCTGATTCTTTTTTCCATATCCTGCACTTCTTTAGCTCTTTCTTCATTTACTTTTTCAGTAACATTTGCAGCTTCTTCATCATATTTTTTCAATTTAGCATAATATTCATCAGCCATTGTTTTAAATTCTGCATCATATTGTTTGCTAAGTGTTTCTAATTGTTTTTGAGCTTCAATCATAGCAGGCATTTTGGTAATCAACTCATTTGTATCTACATGTGCTATTTTAGTTTGTGCAGTAGCTGTTTGACTTGCACTGAAGAATAAAATAGTCGCAATAAATAAAGTTTTCAATTGTTTCATCATTTCTAGTTATTATTAATTATTGTTTTCGTTTTGTTTTTCTTTGTTTTCGTTTTGTTTTTCTTCTCTTGCTTTTTTAGCAGCTTCACGATCGGCTAATATTTTTTGTTTACGCTCTTCAATTTGTTTTTTTCTGTCGTCTAATTTTTGTTGTCTTTCCTGTTCAGCTTTTTGTTTTATTTCTTCAGCCGTTGGTTTTGCATTTTCTATTTCAGAGTTTCCTTCTTTTCTTTCTTCAGTAGAAGAATTACTATCAACTGTTTTTTCTTCTTCTTTTACATCTTTATCAGAAACTGTGCCATTCTTTTTAGCATCACGTTCTTCTTTCAATTTTGCACGTTTGTCATCAAAGTCTTTTTTCTTTTGAGCGGCAAGTGCTTTACGTGCTTCCACAACGCTATCTCGTTTTGATTTGCGTTCTTCAAGAATTTTTTTACGTTCTTCTAAAGCAGGATTGTTATCGTCTTTGTAATCTTCAATTCGTTCTTTTTCTTCTAATTCTTTGAGTTGTTTTTTGCTCATTTGCTCGCGTTTAGAAGCACGGGTTAACGAACGAATTACTTGGTCGCTAATGTCGTGTCGTTTTGCAGCAAAAAGCACTGTTAAATCGGAAGATTTGTCTAAAATAAAATCAAATTTTTTAGCTTCAGCTAAATCCTGGACGGCTGTAAAAACTTGGTCTTGTATAGGTTTAATCAGTACAGCTTTTTGCACGATTAAATCACCGTTCGGGCCAAATCTTTTTTGTTGATATTCAATGAGTTCTGTTTCAAGAAACTTGATTTCCTCTTCTTTTTCTTCAATTAATTCCTTTGTTAGAAGTACTTTTTCGTTAGTAAGACTTTCTTTAAAAGCATTAATTTCATTTTGTTTGGTTTCAATTTCTTGCTTCCATTTCTGTGCTTTAAGTTCTAATTGGTTTTTTGCTTCTGTGTAGTCCGGAACATTTTGAAGTATGTATTCCATATCAATATAACCAATTCTAACACCTCTGGTTTGTGCCTCTGAGGCGACTCCGGATAGTGTTAAAAGCAATAAAAAAACTAATTTCTTCATATTCTTTAAAATTATCATGTAAATATAACAGAAATTAACAATTAAAATTGTTGTCCGATGATAAAATGTGTCTCCCAACCATTTTTTACTGTTTGACCAGGTACTGCATCAAAGCCGTGACCAAAGTCAATTCCTAATAATCCAAAGGCAGGCATGAAAACTCTAAGTCCCATTCCGGCAGATCGTTGTAGTTTAAAAGGATTGTATTCTTGGAAACTATTAAAAGAGGCTCCGGCTTCCAAAAATCCTAAAACATAAATTGAAGCGGCTGCTTTTAATGTTATTGGATAACGAAGTTCCATGGTAAATTTGTTATAGATGGTGCCTCCATCAGTGTCTGATAATGATTGATTTGGATAACCTCTTAGCTGAATAATTTCTCTTCCGTCAAGGGCAAAGTTTGCTAAACCGTCTCCTCCAAGGAAGAAACGTTCAAAAGGAACTAATCCTCTTTCATTGTTATAGGCTCCCATAAATCCAAATTCGCCTAAAGTTCTAAAAACTAATGCATTTTGATTTGTTCCGGCTATTTTTGTGTACCAATCAACTTTTAATTTTACTTTATAAAATTCTAACCAGTTAAATCTTTTTTGGTCTACTTTACTTTGATCAACAGTAGCATCTGCAAAATTTTCCTCTGAAACAGGAGATCCATTTTCATCAATTAAAGTGCCAATTGGGATAATATCATTAGTTACAGGGTCATTTGTTTCTTGAGTTGTTCTAAGTTTATATTCTTTCTGATTTTTTAAATCTTCATAATCAACTCCATTGAACAATGAATAAGGAGGAGTGAATTTTGCTGTAATAGAAAATTCTGAACCGTAAACCGGGAAAATTGGATTAACCCCTTTGTTATTTCTTGTTAAACCAACGGTGTAAGCTAAATTTCTGGCAGATCCGTCTCCAAATTTAAATAATCCGGTATTGTAATTATTTAAATCATAGTATTGAAAACTCAGCGATTGAGATAATACGAAGAAATCATCCGGCACTGTTAATCTTTTTGCGATACCTACAGAAAGTGATGTAATGTTAAAACTTCTACTTCTGTCAACATCTCTTGTTTGAAAATTATTTAAAAATTGTTTACTGTGCGATAATGATGTTGAAAATTGTATTGGTTTTTTTCCGCCCAACCATGGCTCAGAAAACGTTAAGCTATAGGTCTGGAAAAATGAACTTCCTTGTAAACGTAGTGACATGCGTTGGCCATCACCCATTGGAAGTGGTTTATACGCATCTTTCTTAAAAATATTTCTAGCCGAAAAATTATTAAAAGATAAACCAAGTGTTCCTATGAAACCACCGCCTCCGTAACCTCCTTGAAGTTCAATTTGACTCGAACCTTTTTCAACAAGATTATATTCAATGTCAACTGTTCCTGCAGCAGGATCTACATTTTTGAATTTTGGATCGATTGCTTCAGGATCAAAAAATCCTAATTGACCAATTTCACGAATTGTTCGTACTAAATCTTCTTTGCTATATTTTTGACCAGGTTTTGTGCGAAGTTCACGATAAATTACATGGTCATTAGTTTTGTCATTTCCAACAACTGTAATTTTATTAAAGTAGGCAAGCGGTCCTTCTAAAATTCTTATTTCAAAGTCGATAGTGTCATTTGCGGTTCGAACTTCTACCGGATTGATTGTAGAAAACAAATATCCATTATTTTGATACAAATTGGTAATATCATTTGCTTCCGGATTTTTCTTGTTCGCGATTCGTTCTTGAAGCATTACACCATTGTATGTTTCACCTTTTTTAATTCCTAAAACACGACTTAAACCTTCGTCTGTATAGATTGTGTTACCTAAGAACTTAATATCACCAAAGTAATATTTTCTACCTTCCTCAACTTTTATTTTAATATCTACAGTGTTCTTTTTGTTATTAAAAGTTACACTATCATAAATAATTCTTGCATCACGAAAACCTTTTTCTTTGTATTTGTCAATCATGCTAACAAGGTCTTCTTTGTATTTGTCTTTGATAAATTTAGACCCTTTCCAAAATCTTCCAAATAGTTTAACTTTGGTATTAGACATGGCTGCTCGTAATTTGCTGTCTTTTATTTGTTCATTTCCTTCTATGTCTATGCTTGAAACTTTTATTTTGGTGCCTTTATCAACATTAATAACCATTTTTACTTCGTTTCCACTTGTGGTGTCAGGAATGGTATTAATGGCTACTTTGGTGTTATAAAAGCCGTCTTTTTTGTACTTGTTTTCAATAGTAGTTTTGGTTGTGGTAATTAAATTTTCGTTTACAACTTTGCCTTTTGTTAAGTTTATTTCTTTGAGTAAAGTTTCAGCTTTGTTTTTCTTTAATCCCTGAATTTTTGCTTCATTTAATTTAGGAAGTTCTACCATATTTAATTCTAAAAAAATGGTGTCTCCTTTGATGCTGTTGATATACATATCAATGTCGCTAAACAGACCTAATTTTCCTAATTTTTTGATAGCTGTACTGATTTCTTCACCAGGAACAATGATTTTTTGACCTTTTTCTAATCCAGAAAAGGTTACTACCGTTTGCTCGTTAAAAGTAATTTTTCCCGTTACTTCAACGCCTCCTAAAATGTATTGGGAACCTCTTTCGTATGGTGCAGCTTCTTGTGCTTTTAACTGAGAAATACTTCCTAAAAAAAGTATTGCAAAAAATGACGTAATGTTTCTCAACACGTTTTTTCTATTTAATTTGTTCACTTGTTTTTCCAAACCTACGTTCTCTTTTTTGATAACTAATAATAGCTTCATATAAATGTTGTTCTCTAAAATCCGGCCATAACACATCTGTAAAATATAATTCTGCATAGGCAATTTGCCATAACAAAAAATTACTGATACGATGCTCTCCACTGGTTCTGATTAATAAATCAACATCGGGTAGATTGTGTGTGTAAAGATGTTGATTAATAATTGTTTCATCAATAGATTCTGGCGAAATTATATTATTTTTAACTTTATCACTTATGGTTTTTATTGCGGAAACCAACTCTTCTCTGGATCCGTAACTCAAAGCGAGTGTTAAAGTCATTCGTTTATTTTCCTTGGTTTTGTTAATTACTTCTAAAAGTTCTTTGTGTGCAGTGCTAGGTAAAAGCGATAAATTGCCAATAGAATTTAGTTTAATTTCATTTTTTTGAAGTGTTTTCAACTCTTTTTTCAATGATTTTATTAATAAATTCATCAAAGTATCTACTTCTAATTTTGGACGATTCCAATTTTCAGTTGAAAAAGCGTACAGGGTAAGGTTTTCAATTCCAAGTTTTGCACAGTTTTCAACCGTTTCTCTCACCGATTTGGTGCCTTTTTCATGACCAAACGCTCGGAGCATTCCTTGTTGTTTTGCCCAACGACCATTGCCATCCATAATGATAGCAAGATGTTTTGGTAAATTGTCTTTATTTATGTGTTCTTCTAAAATCATTTTATTCCGGACAAAAACATGGGTTTTCTCCAAATGTATAGGTTAACGTAAATCCGGTAAACATATACCAATCTTTACTGTTTATATTTCCAAATTGCAAAGAAGATAGGTTTTCGTTTTTTGGATTACTTCCATCTAAATTATCGGTAAACGTAAAACGTGCTCCAGCTTCCAGACCAACTATAAAATTTCTCGCTAATCTTGCTTTTAGACCAACAATCATTGGAATGGCTAATGTTCCTTTTTGATAATCTTCTGTTGCTTGATTGTCTAAATAAAACAATTCTTTGTATGCAAAATAACTCAACCCAGTATAAACATAAGGTGTGAATTGCGGTTTCATGCTATGTAAATCAAATTCAAAAAAATTAAATTCCATTCCGGCCGAAGCTTCATGAATGGTGTTTTTAAAATTGAAACCTCTTAAATTTCTGTCTGCAACATCAGAATCCAAATCATTTGATGAAATTTTACCATAGGTATAACTAAATCGATAGGAATGTCTGGTGCTTCGGTTCCACTTATAAATAATTCCTAAAGCAACATCGTTCGGTGCAATATAAGTAGTTGGTCCAACATCACCAATATAATTTGCTCCACCGACAAAAATACCAATTTCGTTAATTTGGGCATTTAATCCGGCAAAAATGAGCGTAAAAAATAATGCAATCTTTATTCTATTCATCTATTTTAAAATAGCGTGCAAATATAACAATTATGACTAGTTTACAGTCAAATAATTGCGATTTATCACAAATTAATTTCAAAAAAAACGGAAATAAAAGGGCGGTAGTATAGTTGGAGAGCTTTATTTTTTTTAAAAATGACTTAATTTCTTTTGTCAACTCCCCATAATAATTTGTTTCGAAGGGTTTTTAGAAACGTTTCATCCTGAATTTCAACCATGTTAATTTTAAATTGTGTTTTTTTGATAGTTAAAACGGTTTCGTTATTCATCGTTGCAATTCTGCTGTCTAACGAAACTAAAAACTGTGGTTCTCTTCCGGAAACTTTTAATATAATCTCTGTTTTATCAGGAATAACCAATGGTCTTGCGTTCAAATTGTGCGGAGCGATAGGTGTGATGACTAAGCTTTTTACATCCGGTGTTAAAACCGGTCCGCCGCAACTTAACGAATAGCCCGTTGATCCTGTTGGTGTAGAAATGATTAAGCCATCTGCCCAATACGAAGTTAAATATTCTCCATTTAGGTAGGTTTCAACCGTAATCATAGAAGTGGTGTCTTTTCTACTAACAGAAATTTCGTTTAAAGCAAAATTAATGTCTTTGATTTCTGTGTTTTTTGGGCTGCTTTCTAAACTTAATAACGTTCTTTTGGAAACGGTATAATTTTTATTTAAAATAGATTGCAAAAACAACTCAATATTTTCTTTTTGAACTTTTGCTAAAAAACCTAATCGTCCCGCATTAACTCCCAAAATAGGAATTCCGGAATTCCGTACATACGTAATGGCTCTCAAAATTGTTCCGTCGCCACCAATGCTTATTAAAAGATCAAAACTGTTATCTAAATCTTTGTAAGTTGAAAATGTTTTGTATTCTTTTTTCAGAATTTCTTCGGCATATAAAATTTTCAAAAAGGCTTCTTCTATCACTAATTCAACATGATTGTGATTCAAATAAACAAAAATGTCTTTGATAATTGGTCGCGTATCGTTTTGATAATATTGTCCGAAAATGGCAATTTTCATGCTTAGATATTTAAGTATTTATCTAAATAATCTGAACGTTCTTTCAAATTGTTCAAGTAATTATCTTCTTGATGTTCCGAAACGATTTCATAATTGTATCGTCTGAAAGTTTGAATAATTTCATTCATTCCGCCAAGCGACAATTTTATCGTTATTTCTACAAATTCTGCATTAGCTTCAGAAATAAAAATTCCTAAAATCTTTCCGTTATTGGTTTCAATAATTTGTGCAACTTGGCTCATGGAGAAATCAATTGTTGGTTTTTTCACGATAATTATTCCGCCTTGTTCCTTCAAAAAAGGTGTTTCTGCAAAAAATTGAACAATATCATTTAATTCATAATAGCCTAAATATTTGTTCTGCTCGTCTAAAACCGGAATTAAATTGGTGTGATTTTGTGCAAATACTTCCAAAACATCCAACCATATCATATTGTTTCGGGCAAAAAAACCTTCTAAAGTATAGCGGTATTCAATAACCGACTTATGATTATCAAATGTAATAACATCATCTGCAGCAATACTACCAATGTAGATGCCTTCTTCAATCACCGGAAAGTGTGAAAAAGTTAAATCGGCAAAAAAATCTTGAATGTTTTCAATGGTTTCTTTTCCGTCAAATGGTTTAAAATCATTATTTATGTAGTTCGTTATTTCTAACATAGCCATTTAATTTCGTTGCAAAATAATCAAAAAATACGACAATTGAGGTTCTTTAACTTTGTATTTTTGCAATCAGATTCTTAAATTAATTTTTTTAATATGACAAAGTTAAGCGTAAATATCAATAAAATTGCAACACTTCGAAATTCAAGAGGCGGAAATATGCCAAATGTAGTGCAAGTTGCTAAAGATGTGCAGCGTTTTGGGGCTCACGGAGTCACGATTCATCCTCGTCCGGACGAACGTCACATTCGCTATCAAGATGCTCGCGATTTGAAACCGATTGTTTATACAGAATTTAATATTGAGGGAAATCCGGTTCAAAAATTCATCGATTTAGTGTTGGAAGTAAAGCCTACTCAAGTGACTTTAGTGCCTGATGCCGATGATGCTCTAACCTCAAATGCCGGTTGGGATACCATCAAAAACAAAGATTTTTTAATTGAAGTGATTCAGGAATTTAAACGAAATAACATCAGAACCTCCATTTTTGTCGACCCGGTTTTATCGATGGTTGAAGGTGCAAAAAATACCGGAACAGACCGAATTGAATTATACACCGAAGAATTTGCACATCAATACAGTTTAGGAAACAAAGCCGGAATACAGCCGTATGTTGATGCTGCATTTTTATCCAATCAACTCGAAATGGGTGTGAATGCCGGTCACGATTTAAGTTTGGATAATATTCAATTTTTCAAAGAAAATATTCCTAATTTGTTGGAAGTTTCCATCGGTCACGCTCTCATTTGCGAATCGCTTTATTTGGGAATCGAAAATGTGGTGAATATGTATTTGCATAAACTTAAATAGATTTTTTTTCAATCTTTAATCAAAATAAATTCAAATGTTATATTCTAAAATTGAAGGAGAGGGAAAACCACTGATTATACTTCATGGCTTTTTAGGTATGTCTGATAATTGGAAAACGCTCGGTACACAATTTGCCGAGCAAGGTTTTCAAGTTCATATGCTCGATTTGCGAAATCACGGGCGAAGTTTTCATTCGGATGAATTTAATTATACCGTAATGTCCCAAGATATTTTGGCGTATTGCAATTTTCATCAATTAGAAAAAATTGATATTATTGGTCATTCGATGGGAGGAAAAGTAGCGATGTTTTTAGCAATAAATCATCCGGAATTGATTGATAATTTAATAGTTGCCGATATTGGTCCGAAATATTATCGTCCGCACCATCAAGACATTTTAGAGGGATTAAATGCAGTTGATTTTTCATTAAAACCCGAAAGAAATGAAGTAGATGAAATTTTGAAGAAATTCATTCCAGACTTTGGAACTCGTCAATTTTTGATGAAAAGTTTACATTGGAAAGAACCCGGACAATTGGCATTTCGATTTAATTTGGATGTTTTTAATACAGAAATTGAACAAGTTGGGAAAGCTCTTCCGGAAGAATCACACTTCGATAAGCCAACGTTATTCATTAGAGGTGGAAATTCAAGATACATTTTAGATGAAGATTTTGATGCAATTAAAAATCAATTTCCAAAAGCTGAGTTTGAAACAATTCCGAACGCAGGTCATTGGTTGCATGCCGAAAATCCGCAACTGTTTTTTGATCTAACAATTCGTTTTCTAAAATAAAAAATCCCCGAATTAACGGGGATTTTAAATAGAATTTATAAATAATTCTTAGTTTTTGATAAACTTTTTAACAGCTTTTCCAGCTTCAGTATCAATACTCATGAAGTAAACACCAGAATTTAAATCACTAACATTAATTTGAATGTTTGAATTTGTGTTTGCATCAATTGTTCTAATAGTTCTTCCGTTAAGATCTGTAATAGAAACGCTAGTTATAACATTGCTACCTGAGTTTGTTAGTGTAATAGTATCTTTAGCTGGATTTGGAGAAGTAGCGAAGTTAGAAGATAATACATCTCTAATGCCAAGTGTTCCATCTACAAGTACATCATCCACCGAAAGCGAGTCGGCATCATTAGCAGAATATAGGAATCTTACTTGTACTGTTGCTTGACCAACATAAGGAGTTAAATCTAACGAAATTGCTAATGTTTCATAATCTTCATAAACACCATAATCTTCTTCAACCCATAAATCAGTCCAATCTGTACCATTTGTGCTTACTTGAAATAAAAGGTCACCTCCTGGAAACGGGTCAACCATATATTCATAGCCAACTCTAGCATTAAAAGAAACTGTGGCATCGGAATAACCAACCAAACTGAATACTGGACTAGTTAAATGAGCCTCATTATCTTGTGCAATCCATCCAATAATAGCGGATCTATTTCCAGTAATTGTAAAAACTTCTTGAGTTTCTACAAGATAATCTGTAGTAAGTCCCCATGGTCTACTTGGTACTAGCGTTGCAGTTGTCCAACCAGTTGGAGGAAATGTTTCTTCTTCAAAGTCTTGTGTAAGAATTTGAGCAGAACCAATAACTGAAGCCAATAAAGAAAAAGAAAGTAATAATTTTTTCATGTTAGTTTAAATAAAAGTTAATGAATTACAAATTTAATTAAAAATGTTGTTTTTTACTTTTTTTTTGTAATTTTAATAAAAATTTAGCTTTATGGGTTTACTTCTTCGAATTCTTATCACTGCTGCATTAGTAATGTTAATCTCAAATTTTTTACCGGGAGTAACGGTTGAAAGTTATCTTCAATCAATTTATGTAGCCATTATTTTGGGCTTACTCAACTTATTTATTAAGCCGATAATTATTTTGTTTACATTGCCGGTAACAATCCTAACTTTGGGACTTTTTCTGCTAGTAATCAATGCGTTTATTGTTTTATTATGTAGCAATATTGTTGGTGGCTTTCATGTAGAATCATTTTGGACAGCATTATTTTTCAGTATTATTTTATCGATATTTCAATCGGTTGTTTATAAATTAACTGCGGGAGAAGATAAATAACAACTCTGAATTGTTAAAATTCAAGTTATTACTGTTGGTTGGGTGGCGAAAAATTTGTACTTTTGCCACCCAATTTTAGTATATAAATAGACATGAATATCACAAGAACAAATGTGGACGCTTTGAATGCGGTGGTTACCGTGGCGGTTTCCAAAAATGATTATGCTTCTAAAGTAGAAAAAGTATTGGCCGATTACCGAAAAAACGCTTCGATTCCTGGATTTAGAAAAGGAGCTGTGCCAATGAGTTTAATCCAAAAACAATACGGAAAAGCAGTTTTGTTGGAAGAAGTAAACAAAGTTTTACAAGAAAATTTAAACAACTATTTAGTTGAAGAAAAATTAGATATTTTAGGAAATCCGCTTCCAAAAGTAACCCAAGATTTTGATTGGGATAAGGAAGATTTTACTTTCGATTTCGAATTAGGTTTGGCACCGGAATTTACAGTTGATTTATCGGCAAAAAACAACATCACCAGTTATACAATTGTAGCCGATGATAAAATGTTGAATGATCAAGTGGAGAGAATCCAAAAACAATACGGAAAATTAATTTCAAAAGACACTGTTGAAGAAGGCGACGATTTGAATGTAACATTTACAAACGAAGCAAACGGAATCAACAATACAACTTCAATTTCTTTGGATGTTGTTAAAGATAAAAAAGCAGCCAAAAAATTCATTGGTAAAAAAGTAGGTGATGTAGTAGAAATTGGAACCAAAGGTTTATTTGACGATGACCATAAATTAATGGATTATTTAAAAGTAGATCACGATTTAGTGCATGGTTTGGATATTGAAGTTTCGGCAAAAATTGAAGGAATTACAACCAGCGAAAAAGCAGAATTAAATCAAGAATTATTTGATAAATTGTTCGGAGAAGGAAATGTAACTTCGGTTGATGGTGTAAAAGCCAAAATCAAAGAAGATGCTGAAAAACAATTCGTTCAACAAGCCGATCAAAAGTTTTTAAATGATGTAACTGAATTTTTATTAGAAAGCACAAAATTTGATTTACCATCAGAATTTTTAATTAAATGGTTACAAAATTCAGGAGAAAAGCAATTGACAGAAGAAGAAGCAAGAGAAGAATTTGCGAAATCAGAAAGAGGTCTTCGTTACCAATTGATTGAAGGTAAGATAATGACAGAGAATAACTTACAAATCACTTTTGAAGATTTAAAAGCGTTTACGTCAGAATTAATCAAAAAACAAATGGCTCAATTTGGTCAAATGAATCCTACGCAGGAAGACATTGACGGAATCGTAGCCCGCGTACTTTCTAACCAAGATGAAGTTAGAAGATTATCAGAACAAGTGATGAGTGAGAAAATGATAGCGTTGTTTAAAGAGAAAGTAAAAGCAAAGTCAAAAGAAGTTTCCTACGAACAGTTCGTTAAAGAAATGTACGGAGAATAAGTATTTTCAAAAAAAGTAGTATATTTGGGCGTCGAATGTCAATTTGACGCTCTTTTACGTTTAAAAGAGCAAACAAAAATTAGCCTATTTTAAAGATGAACTTCGGAAAAGAATTTAAAAAATTTGCTACAAAACACCATGGTGTTAACAGCATGTACTACGATAAAATTGTAAGCGGAATGACCCCTTACATCATTGAAGAACGTCAAATGAATGTTTCACAACTAGACGTTTTTTCTCGTTTGATGATGGACAGAATTATTTTCTTGGGAACAGGAGTGGATGATTATGTAGCCAATATTATTCAAGCACAATTATTATTTTTAGAAAGTGTTGATGCTTCTAAAGATATTCAAATTTACATCAATTCACCCGGTGGAAGCGTGTATGCAGGATTGGGAATTTACGACACAATGCAATACGTAAAGCCTGATGTGGCCACAATCTGTACAGGTATGGCCGCTTCTATGGGAGCTGTTTTATTATGTGCCGGAGCAGAAGGAAAACGTTCTGCGTTACCGCATTCAAGAGTGATGATTCACCAGCCATCGGGCGGAGCTCAAGGAGTTGCAACCGATATGGAAATCAACTTGAAAGAAATGTTGAAATTGAAAAATGAACTGTACGAAATCATTGCCAACCATTCCGGTCAAACCATCGAAAAAGTGTACCAAGATTCGGAACGCGATTATTGGATGATTGCCGATGAAGCAAAAGAATACGGGATGATTGATGAAGTGTTAAGAAGAAAATAGTTGTAGGAAATCGTTTTTTACCAATTACCTTAAACCTATAACCCATTACCATAAATTATGGCCAAAGAAATGTTGGAATGTTCTTTCTGTGGAAGAAAGAAACCCGAAACAAATTTGTTAATAGCCGGAATCGATGCTCACATTTGTGATAAATGTATCGATCAGGCACACGGCATTGTTTTAGAAGAACTAAAGCAAAGCAAACACTCTCATGGATTGGGCGATTTGGTACTTAAAAAACCGAAAGAAATCCGTGCGTTTTTAGATCAATATGTAATTGGTCAAGACCAAACCAAAAAGGTAATGTCTGTTGCAGTTTATAACCATTACAAGCGATTGATGCAAAAAAATCATGATGATGAAGTTGAAATTGAAAAAAGCAACATCATTATGGTAGGTCAAACCGGAACAGGAAAAACGTTAGTTGCCAAAACCATTGCCAAAATGTTAGGTGTGCCTCTCACAATTGTTGATGCAACAGTTTTAACCGAAGCAGGTTATGTTGGTGAAGACGTGGAAAGCATTTTAACCCGTTTATTACAAGTAGCCGATTATGATGTAGCAAAAGCCGAAAGAGGAATCGTTTTTATTGATGAAATTGATAAAATTGCCCGTAAAAGCGATAATCCATCCATCACTAGAGACGTTTCTGGTGAAGGAGTTCAGCAAGCATTATTGAAATTATTAGAGGGAACTGTAGTGAATGTTCCACCAAAAGGAGGAAGAAAACATCCTGATCAAAAATTTATTGAAGTAAATACACAAAATATCCTTTTTATTGCAGGCGGAGCTTTTGATGGAATCGAACGAATTATTTCAAAACGATTAAATCGTCAAGCGGTAGGTTATAGTGCTTCGGCTAATTTGGATCAAATCGATAAGGATAATCTGATGCAATACATCATTCCAAAAGACATCAAAGATTTTGGATTAATTCCCGAAATTATTGGTCGTTTACCGGTTTTATCCTATATGAATCCATTAGACAGAGAAACATTACGAGCAATTCTTACCGAACCTAAAAATGCCTTGATTAAGCAATACAAAAAATTGTTTGAAATGGACGACGTTGCCTTTTCAATTTCAGAAGAGGCGTTGGATTATATCGTAGATAAAGCATTAGAATATAAATTAGGTGCTCGTGGATTGCGTTCATTGTGCGAAGCCATTCTAACCGATGCCATGTATGATTTACCAAGTTCAGATGAAAAAGTATTACACATCGAAAAAAGCTATGCAGAACACACGTTGAACAAAAACATGTTACAACGATTAAAAGCTGTTTCTTAGAATTACTTACTATATTAAATTATACTAATCCTGAAGTTCTTGCTTCAGGATTTTTTATAGGATTAATGTTGTAATTTTCCTTTTCAATATTAATGTCACATCCTCTTGGTCCACAACCGAGTCTTCTTGGTCCGCATGAGTAGAAGGTGATTAAAAGTAGAAGTAAAAGTATTTTTTTCATATTACACTGGTTCCGCAAACTGCATTCGTAATAATTGCTCCAAATAAGTTCGCTCATTTGATAACCTCGGAATTTTATGCTGTCCGCCCAATTTATCGCGTTCTTTCAACCAGTCATAAAACAAATTCGTTCGGGCAACATTTATTACCAATGGATTTAAGGTCATGTTATTACGTCTTTTTGCTTCATAATCAGAATTGAGTGATTGCAAAGTTTCGTCTAAAATCTTTCTGAAATAGTTAATGTTTTCAGGCGATTTTTTAAATTCAATCATCCACTCATGAGCTCCTTTTTCTTTGCCATCCATAAAAACAGGTGCAACAGTGTAGTCAATTACTTCTGAGTCTGTTTCATGACAAGCTTTGGCAATGGCTTGGTCAGTATTTTCAACAATTAATTCTTCACCAAAAACATTGATAAAATGTTTCGTCCTTCCGGTAACTCTAATCCGATACGGATTTAAAGAGGTAAACCGAACCGTGTCGCCAATCATGTATCGCCATAAACCGGAATTGGTAGTAATTACAACGGCATAGTTTTTAAATAATTCTACTTCCGCCAAACGAACAATTTTTTGCTCCGGAGTGCCAAAGGTATCCATCGGAATAAATTCATAAAAAATTCCGTAATCCAACATCAACAACAATTCGTTGGAGTTATTCAAATCCTGAATGGCAAAAAAACCTTCGGAAGCATTGTATATTTCGTAATATTTAAAATCAGTGCTAGGAAAAAGTTTTTTATATTGTTCACGATACGGATCAAAACTTACACCGCCATGAAAATAGACTTCGGCATTTGGCCAAATTTCAAATAAGTTAGATTTTCCGGTTTCTTCCAACACTTTATTTAGCAAAACCAACATCCAAGAAGGAACGCCTGCCAAACTGGTTACATCTTCATAAATTGTTTCCTGAACAATAGCCATTAACTTCACCTCCCAATCGCCCATAAGCGAAACGCGGTTGCTGGGTGTAGAGCTAAATTCGGCCCAAATTGGCATGTTATCAATCAAAATAGCGGATAAATCGCCAAAAAAAGTATTATTATCTTCGTATAATTCTTTACTTCCGCCAAGGCGAAGACTTTTTCCAACAAACAATTGCGAATCTTCATTGTTGTTTAAATACAAACTCAATAAATCTTTACTGGCTTTATAATGACAATTTTCTAAAGCTTCATTACTCACAGGAATAAACTTGCTTTTTGCATTCGTTGTTCCGCTCGATTTGGCAAACCACTTAATGGTTGTTGGCCAAAAAATATTCTGCATTCCTTTACGAGTTTGTTCGATCAATGGCTCTAAATCTTCATAGGTTGAAACCGTAACCCGCTCTGAAAAAGTTTGATAATTTTTGATGGAATGAAAATCGTACTGCCTGCCAATAACTGTGTTTTCCGATGTTCTTAGTAACGAAAGGAGTAATTCCTCCTGCACTTCATTCGGGTATTTCATAAACAATTCAATTTGATGAATCCGTTTTTTTAAGATCCAGGTAGCAATTGAATTGATGATGGGTAGTGGCATTTTTTTCTATTTAAATAAGTTGAAGAATGTTTTGAAATTTGAAAATACAAAACCTAACTTTACAACTTCATCAAAAATAATAATTTTTAGTGAACGTAGGACTTTAATTATCAAACTTTCTTTTTCATGACATACGAAGGCGTTCTAACGAAAATGCAAACCGAAATAGGTAATCCAATTCAATATTATTTGGTGTTTGAAAATAGTTTTTTAAACCTCAATCAATTGTTAGACAAAGAAATGGAAATTACATTTCAAGGTTATCAATGTTTGAATTGTGGCAAGAAAAAGAAAATTTTCCGTCAAGGTTTTTGTTATGATTGTTTTATGTCGAGTCCTGCTGTGGGCGATTGGATCATGAAACCAGAGTTAAGCACGGCTCATTTAGACATTGAAGACCGTGATTTGGTGTATGAAAAAAAAGTGCAATTGCAACCGCATGTTTTGTATTTGGCACTTTCGAGCGAAGTAAAAATTGGCGTAACCAGAGGAACACAAGTGCCTACTCGCTGGATAGATCAAGGAGCTTCACAAGCCATTTCAATTGTGGAAGTTCCAAATCGCTATTTAGCCGGAATTGCCGAAGTTGCCTTGAAAAATCAATATGTTGACAAAACAAATTGGCAAAAAATGCTTAAAAATGAAATTCTTCAAGTTGATTTAATTCAAGAAAGGCTTAAAGCTGGAACTTATTTGCCGGAAGATGTTAAAGAATATTTCTCAGATCAACATCCAAGTATAGTTGAACTGCACTATCCCGTAGTAGCTTATCCTAAAAAAGTAACGAGTCTAAGTTTAGATAAAATTCCAAACTTTAAAGGAAAACTTTCAGGTGTAAAAGGTCAGTATTTACTCTTTCAAGACGGAACCGTTTTTAATATCAGAACCTTTGAAGGCTATGTTGTTAAAATTCAAATCTAGTTGTTAACTATTACGATTTCGAACACTAATTCTTTAAGTTAGATGTAATATTCTTAATAAAGACTGACATTCGTCATGTTTTTTACGCTTATTTGGGCGGAAATTTGTCTCATAATTCAAAACCTCACAATTATGAAACGATTATTCAACCTAGAAAAAGGAATTTTGCTATTGTTTTTCATAGCAACTTCTACCTTCGGTTTCGCTCAAAAAACACTTACACTTGATGCAAAACCACAATTAAAAATTTCCGGAACGTCAAGTTTGCACGATTGGGACATGGTTTCAGACAAAGCTACCGGCAAATTGGTGGCAAATGTTGACGGAAACAAATTAGCAGCAATTACTTCTCTTGTAGTAGAAATGCCAGCCGAAAGCATTAAAAGTGGTAAAGGCGGAATGGACAAAAATGCCTACAAAGCATTAAAAACGAATCAATTTAAAACTGTAAAATTTGATTTAAAATCATCAACTAAAAATGCTGATGGAACATGGAACTTTACCGGAACTTTCTCCATTGCCGGAGCAACCAAATCGGTAACGCTAAAAATCAAAGAAACTACAATAGGAGGTCAATCTGTTTTTGAAGGAAGTTATTCTTTTAAATTGACCGACTACAAAATCACACCACCAACCGCTTTAATGGGAACCGTTAAAACCGGTGATGATGTTAAAATAAGTTTTACACTAAAATTTAAATAAATCTAAATTCAACCTCTTAATTAATTAAAAAATGAGAAATCTATTTACACTTGCTCTTGTATTGATAAGTACATTAGCTATAGCACAAAAACAACAGTATCAATTAGACAATTGGCGGCCTTATGATAAAACTGGATTATCCATGTTTGAGGCTCCAAAAGACACAACATCTACGTTTGAAAACGTGAAAGTAAGAATTGGCGGAGCATTTGCTTTGCAATACCAAGCATTAGATCATGAAAATAATGCTGATGTAGTTTTAAATGCAAATAATGTTAATACCAATCAGTTGGTAGATCTTGGTAACAACTTTAACTTAGCAACAGCCAATTTAGATATTGATGTGGCTTTGTATGATGGTGTAAACCTTCACTTAAGAACCTATCTTTCTTCTCGTCACCACCCGGAACCTTATGTAAAAGGTGGATACATCCAAATTGATAAATTAGACTTTATCAGCAAAGGATTTATGGCAGAAACAATGAAAAATCTTACCATCAAAATTGGTCACATGGAAAACAATTATGGTGATGCTCATTTTAGAAGATCAGATAATGCCTTAGCTATTTATAATCCATTTGTGGGGAACTATATCATGGATGCTTTTACCACAGAAGTTGGTGCAGAACTTTATTACCGCAAAAATGGTTGGATATCTATGCTTGGAGCTACCAATGGTAAATTAAACCAAACAACTAATGCTCCTGGTGTAACAAGTCCATCTGTAATGGCTAAAATCGGTTATGATAAACAGTTGAACACCGATTTACGTTTCAGATTAACAGGCTCTTTATACAACACTGCTCAATCTGCAAGAACATATCTTTATGGAGGAGACCGTGCAGGATCTAGATATTACTTTGTAATGGAAAACACATTGGCAACATCTTCTGCAAATTATTCTTCAGGTTTAATTACACCTGGGTTTACAAATGAGTTAACAGCGATTATGATTAATCCATTCGTTAAATACAAAGGATTAGAGTTCTTTGGTATGGTTGAAAAAGTAAGCGGAAAAACAAAAGCTGAAGTAGACGAGAGAGATTTTACTCAATTGGGAGCAGAGTTAATCTACCGTTTCGGTAAAAATGAAAACCTTTATGTGGCCGGCCGATACAACAACGTAACTGGAGAAACTGCAGCCAGCGAAGATGTAGACGTGACTCGTTTCAATATTGGAGGTGGTTGGTTTATGACTAAAAATATTTTGGTTAAATTTGAATATGTTAATCAAAAGTATGATGGATATGCAAAAACAAATATCTTAAACGAAGGTAAGTTTAACGGATTTGTTGCCGAGGCTGTCATTGCTTTCTAAAACAAACAATATGCGTGTTTTTGGTCTCATATTAGTTGTAACAGCAGCACTGTTTTCAACACCTAAAGATTATCTGTTGGTCAGTACAAAACAGTTCACTGTTCAAGGTACTACTTCAATTGGAGGTTTTGAATGTAACTACGATATGAATGCTAAAGACACGCTGTTTTTTAATCAACCTAATAAAACAAATAAAATCTCGCAAAGTGTTCCGGTCAAAAGTTTTGGATGTGGTAATTTTATTCTAAACAATGATTTTAGAAAAACATTAAAAGAAAAAGAATTTCCAAACGTTAGAATTGAACTTTCAAATTTTAAAAAGAGTGCCGAAAATTACAGTTGCGATTTAACATTGAACTTGGTTGGAAAACAAAAAATCTACAAAAATCTCCCTTTGAAATATAATAAAAATCGTTTAGTTGGAAATATAACATTACAGTTCAGCGATTTCAATCTAACTCCTCCTAGTAAAATTGGAGGTATGATAAAAATTAAAGAAGAAATTAAATTGTCTGTTAGTTTACAAACAGAATAGTAGAGTTAGTTATTTAGTTTAAAAAGAACCCCAAATTGCACGTTTCAATTTGGGGTTGCTTTTTTATTCTTTTTTCTTTTTGTTGCCAAACAAGTTGTTTAAGCCCTCTTTCACTTTGTCTTTCACAACTTCTTCGGTTTTGGTTTTCACCTCTTCTTTGGTTGCCGGAGTTGTGGTTTTTGCGGTGTCTTTAGGGTTTTTTGTTTGATTTAACAAATTGCCTAAAGCAGAAGTTCCTTGGTTTACTAATTTCTCTTTTTGTTGTGCAACCAATTGATTAACCAAAGCGGTTGTGGCTTGTTTCATGTCGGTTGAAATGGTTGGTTTTGAAAAATTTCCACCCAACACAGCAGTTACCGGAATGTTTTTAATTTTTGCCGCATCTGCAGGAGATAATTTGGCTATTAAATTGTTTGCTTCTTTTCCTAAATATTTAGCCGGCACATCAAATTTTACATTATAATTCATCGATTGATCAAAACCATGCGAGCCACCAACATTCAACGTGATGTCTTGGTATTTGATGTCAAAAGGTTTCACGTTTACTTTTCCGTTTTCAAACGATAAACTTGTTTTTAAATCATTCAAATTCACTTTTTTCAAATCAATAAAATTAATTTGATTATCTAACGCACTCAGCAAAGTTGAGTTGGAAGCATTCACCGTTGTAGAAAGTAACTGCCCAACCAAATCTCCTGTTAATGATTTTAAATCCGGTGTCATTTCTTTCGCATCCAAATTACCTGAAAGTTTTATAGTAGAATTCAATTTTCCATTGATGATGTTAGCAATTGGAGCAATGCTTTTCATCATATCCAACTGTGTAAAAGTTTCACTAATGTTTACAGAACTTAAATCCAAATTCATTGCAAATGTTGGCACTTTTGTTTTTGTAGAAACATTTCCGTTTACACCAATCATACCACCAAAAATGTTTGTTTTCACATTTTCTAAGGTAACTCGTTCATCTTTTACAATTAACTTTCCGGAAACATCTTTCAACGTTAAATTATCATACAAAACCGTATTGGCTTTTGCGTTTAACGTAACATCTAAAAAAGCAGGAATCTTCATGGCTTCGCTTGGTTTCTGACCTTCTTTGGTTGGTTCTTCCGTTGTCATGAAATCATTCACAGCCAATTGATTAGAACTCATGTTGAAATTTCCTTTCAAATTCTGATCGTTAAACAAATAACCATAGAAATTTTCTAAAACACCATTCACATTAATGTCACTTTTTCCGGTTTGTGCTGCAAATTTCTGTAAGTTTAACGTACTTGGATTAAACTGAACAATCGCTTCGCTAATGTTCATTCCTTTACCGTTTTCATCCACATATTTAAATCCGGTAACACTTACCAATCCTGCATTTTGAATGTTTTGGTATTGCTCTTTTTCCACCGATTGCATATCAAATTTTGTCGTTACATCGGCCTTTAAAATTCCAGAAAGCGGTGTGTCTAACTTAATTGGATAGGCTTTGCTGAGATTTCCTAAATTAATTGTTCCTTTCAAAGCCGCATCAACCAGAGGATTTTCAGAAACATTTCTAATATTTGCTTTCGCATTAAAAACGTCTTGGTCAATTTTAAACGACAAATTATCGATGTTCACGTACGTGTCGTTCATCAAACCGGTTTCGTTTTTAATTTTTGTATCAATTACGATGTTTTCCACTTTTTTAGGTAAGTCGGGAAACTTAAATGATGCATTATTAGAAGCAATTTCCAAATTAAACTTCGGAATCGTTGTCTCAGAATACAATCCTTTTGCAAAACCGGAAACTTTAAAATCGCCTGTAGTTTGAATTTTATCTAAATCACCTTTATATGCCGACGGAACCAAACCTAAAAAGTTTTTAAACGATGAGGTTGGGGTGTTAAACGTTAAATCATATTGTTGTCCGGCTTCCACCAATTGAATAAATCCGGCAAATTTTAAAGGCAATTTGTTAATCAACGCTTCATTATCTTTAAACTCATATTTGCTGTTTTCCAAATCAATTCCCAAAACCGCATCCAACGTTAAAGAAACGTCTTTCATATAGTTGGTTTTATCCATATCCAAACTCATCATGGCGGTTGTTTCAGTATCTAAATCTAGTTTAGAAGCGGCAAAATTTCCGGTTCCGGTGTGATTAATTTTATCAACAACCATCTTGATTTTTGAACTTTCATCCAAAAAAGTAAATTTCAAATTTTCAATCGAATAACTCTGAATATTCATCGCAAAAGGCTTGCTGTCCGAAGGTTTTTCTTCTTTGTCATCTTTCATAGCAATATCAAAATTGCCAATTCCGTCTTTGTTAAAAATGATGTTCACAATGCCATCCACACTCGAAAACGACTCCAATTCCATCGCTTCGCCATCCGATTTAAACAATTCTTTCACCGACATTTTCAGGTTCAATTCGCCTGAATAAAACAGCGTATCGCCTTCAAACGGAGCTTTGTTAATAATGCTCAGCTTGTCAATAGTCACATTCGCACGCGGAAAACTCTTAAACAAACTCAAACTCACATCTTCAAACGCCACATTGGCATCCACATTTTCGTTAATCGATTTCAACACTAATGCCTTGATTTTGTCTTTAAACAAAAACGGTGCAGCAGCCAAAGCAATAATGACTACCAACAAAAAAATACCTAAACCTTTTAAAATTTTCTTAATCATAATTTTACATTTATTTATATGGAGCGAATCTATAGTTGTGTTTGGTTCCGTAATTCCTGCCCTCCTTTCTAGTCTCGTTTTTCAAACGAGAGCTAACCAGTCGGTCAGGGCTAGACGGGTTTCCATTTTCGTTTTCAGCGGTTAGTCCAAACTTAGCTCTTCGCCACGAGCAAGGTTAAATCGCTTTTGAAAATAGTACACCGCAGCATACAAAACGGGTGTGTCTAGAATGGCTATCAGCACTTTAAACAAAAAACCGCTCAGTAATAATCCGGGAAACAAATCCCAACTCAATATTTTAAAACTACATAGCAAAAATAATACCGCAAATGTATCAACAAATTGTGAGGTAAAAGTAGAAAAGTTATTTCGCACCCAAAGCATTTTTCCTTTGGTCACTTTTTTCCAAAAATGAAAGATATAAATATCAATGTATTGTGCTGCCAAATAAGCAACCATCGATGCCAAAACCGCCAACGCAGTTTGTCCAAACACTTTAGAAAACAAAACATCATCAACCGGAGAATTTTCTATCGCGGGAGCAGCATTGGCAATATAAATAATTAATAGAGAAAACACTGAGGCAAAAATTCCCGTGGTTACCACTTGATTGGCCATTTTCTTCCCGTAAACTTCCGAGATAATATCGGTAACTAAAAACGTAATCGGATAGGGCAAGATTCCCACCGAAATTTCAAATGTGTAAATTCCGAAAAAATCCCAATAAAAAAATTTCTGAAAAATTAAATTCGACACCACCAACGAAGCAATGAATATAGCTCCCAGCGTGAAATAAATTTTATAGGCTAACAATTTATCTTTTGTTTCCAATCTTTTTTTAACAAAAATAATAAATTAGCAAGGAAACAGTTGTTAACGAAAATAAAAAACCTGACAGTTTTTAGTTGCTGTCAGGTTTATGTTTTTTTATTTTATTTTCAACTCAAAAGGCATTAAAGTCTGAATGCCGGTTCGAGCGGTTGCTCTTTTTACTTGTTGTAATGTTTGATACGCTTCTTCGCCAATTTCTTCTTTAATCATGGCTTCTTTTGATTTTGCAAACGGAATGCCGTTTTGGTCTCCTAAGAATTGCATGAACGTTTTATCAAATTCAGGATAGTTTTCGGTTTTATATTTTTTAATTTTTGCCAATTTAGCAGCTTCGCTTAATGCTACATCTAAACCACCTAATTTATCTACTAAACCAATTTCTAGTGCTTCGGTTCCGGTCCAAACTCTTCCTTGTGCTATCGCATCTACTTGTTCAAAAGTCATTTTTCTTCCTGTAGCAACGCGATTCACAAAAACGGTATAAATGTTTTCAACAGATTCGGTAGTTACTTCTTTAAATTTCTCATCAATCGGTTTAAAAGGACTGTAGCCAATTGCATGATCGTGCGTTTTTACTTGAGACGTGCTAATTCCGATTTTCTTAGACAATTCGGTCATATTCGGCAACACACCAAACACACCAATCGAACCGGTAATTGTGTTGGGTTCTGCAATAATTTTATCTGCATTACAAGCAATATAATAACCGCCTGATGCAGCTAAATTACCCATAGAAACCACAACTGGTTTCACTTTTTTGGTTAATTCAATTTCTCTCCAAATTAATTCCGATGTCAAAGCACTTCCGCCTGGGCTATCAACACGAATCACTATTGCTTTTACTTTTTCATCTTTTCTGGCTTCTTGTAATGAGGTTCTCATGGCACCTTCGCCAATCACATTTACATCGCCATCGCCACCCATGATTTCACCTTGAGCATAAATAATGGCAATTTTGTCTTTCGAATCTATTTTTTGAGGCGTTTTTGATACGTTTTTAGCATAATCCATAATCGATATCCACTCGTAATCCTCATCTTGTTTAACTTTCAACGCTTTTTTAATTCCGTCGTGGTATTGATCTTCGTAACCAATTTTGTCAATTAGCTTTTTAGATTTTGCCATTTCAGGAGTTCTAGCCGATAATTTATTAGCAATGCTGTTTAATGAATCTACCGAAATATTTCTGCTTTTAGAAATATCGCTTACAATTGAACTCCAAGCTGAGTTTAACAAAGCAGTCATTTGTTCTCTGTTTGCTTCGCTCATTTCGTTTTCCAAAAACGGTTCAACCGCACTTTTGTATTTTCCATGACGAATTACTTCCATTTTAACACCTGTTTTTTCCTGAATATCTTTAAAAAACATGATTTCGGAAGCAAGACCTTTAAAATCCATTTCGCCCACAGGATTCATATAAATCGTGTCGGCAACCGAGTTGATATAGTATTCACCTTGCGTAAAATAATCCGCATAGGAAACAATGAATTTCCCAGATTTTTTAAAGTCAATCAATTTGTCTCTCAAGGCTTTTGACTGAGCTAACCCTAAACTACTGTTGCTGTTTAAAATAGAAATCCCTTTGATTTTATCATCTGTTTTAGCATTTTCAACAGCGTTTAACACATCAATTAAACCAACCGATGCTTCTTCATTTAAAATAGTTACCCAAGGATCGGTGAATTTTCCGGTATAATCTAATGATACATTTTCCATATCTAAAACCAATACAGAATTAGATTCTACTTTTGCAACATCAGAACCGCTTCCGGCAATTGCTCCAACAATCATTAAGCCAAAAAATAATATCATAAAGAATACAAATAATCCTATGATGGTGGCTAATACATTTCCTAAAAATTTCATTTTATACTTATTTAATTGAATATTGTTTTCCTAATTAGTAGTGTTTCATTGCATTATGTTACACTTTGTGTTCAAAGAAATTCATAATTATAGAAACTTATTAACATGGTTGGCAAAGATACTTTATTTCTGAAATAGTTTTAGTTATTTTGCTCTACCATGAATAATCAAAGCCAAGTCATTTTATCGTTAGGAAGCAATTTAGGTAACCGTTTGGAAAACATCCAATTGGCTATCATTTCTATTCACCAAACAATTGCCACCGTAGTAAAAGTTTCTTCGTTGTATGAAACACCTTCGTGGGGTTTTGATAGTGATTCGTTCTATAATTGTGCATTAGTTTTGCAAACGTCAAAAGGAGCAGAACAAATTTTAGACGAAGTTTTACAACTCGAAACCAAATTAGGCAGAGTTCGAAATAATGAACAAGGTTATCAGCCGAGAATAATCGATATTGATGTAATTACTTATAACGAAGAAATTATCAACACCGAAAAATTACAAGTTCCGCATCCACACATGCAAAACAGAAAGTTTGTGTTGATGCCTATGCGTGATTTGAATTTAGATTGGCGTCATCCTATTTTACAAAAATATTTGCCGGAATTAGTTGCTTTGGCAGAAGACAAAAGCAATTGCAAAGTGGTTCAAAAATTAGAAGCTCCATTGGAGAAAATAAATCTTCAACAGTATAATTACATTGCCATTGAAGGAAATATTGGTGCCGGAAAAACCACTTTATCATCCAAAATTGCAGAAGATTTTAATGCCAAATTAGTTTTAGAACGTTTTGCAGACAATCCTTTTTTGCCTAAATTTTATGAAGATCAAAGTCGGTATGCTTTTCCGTTGGAAATGTCTTTTTTGGCCGACAGATACCAACAATTATCGGATGATTTAGCTCAATTTGATTTGTTTAAAGATTTCATTGTAGCCGATTATCATATTTTTAAATCTTTAATTTTTGCTAAAGTAACCTTGGCAGAAGATGAGTTCAGATTATATAAAACCATGTTTGACATCATCCACAAAGAAATGCCAAAACCTGATTTATATGTTTATTTATATCAAAATACAGAGCAACTTTTAGAAAATATTAAGAAAAGAGGTAGAAGTTATGAGATGCAAATTCCTGCAGAATATTTAGAAAAAATCAATCAAGGTTATTTGGATTTCATCAAAACACAAACCAATTTAAATGTATTGATTATCGATGTTTCCGATAAAAATTTTGTAAACAATCAGGAAGATTATATTTTTATTTTAGAAGAAATAGAGAAAAAAATAGCCGGATAAATTACCTTTTTAATGAAAAATGTCCTTTTCGTTCCTCTGTAGCATTGTCAATTTTCAAAACATACCAATAATCATCTGCAGGTAGATTTTCACCTTCAAAAGTTCCGTTCCAAAAAGGATTAGATGGTGTAATTTGCTTGATTAGTTTTCCGTAACGGTTAAATATTGAGATGGAAGAGTTTGGATAAAATTCCATTCCATTCAAATAAAAAACATCGTTTTGACCATCGCCATTAGGAGTAAAAAAGGGAGGAACCAAAAGCACAACAAAGTTTTCCTCGTCGGAATAATCACAATTGTTGATTTTCTCCCGAACATAAGCTGTGTATAATCCGCCTTCGCCAACAGTAAACAAATTTGAATCTTGGTAAGTAAATCCATCAATAGAAAATTCATATTCACCATTTCCGGAAGTAATAATTTCAACAGAAGTATCATTTACAACAACTGATTCAATGACAGGAATATCATATTGAACTATAGTGAAGTTTTTTGTTTTAGAACAATTTCCTGCAGCCAACGAAGTTATTACAACCGAATAATTAGCATTGTTATTCACTTGAATCGATTGCGAAGTTTCTCCGGTTGACCAAAGATACGTGGCGTTTGAAACATCGGCATTCAACGTAATAACTGTTCCTTCACAAAGAGTAACCGTTTCGTCTTCCACATCTGGCAAATCGTACACTAAAACATTTACTGGAATTCTGTTTCCAGACGAACATCCGTTATTAAAGGCTTCAGCATAAAACGTAGTATCTTCTGAAAGAATTGGAGTGGTAAACGTATTTCCAGAACCTAAACTAGTTCCGCCCGTTTCAGAACTATACCAATTTATTAATCCGGCAGTCGCAGATGCAGTTAAAACAGTTGAGTTTTCTCCGCAAACCGGATTAGGGGCAACAACAGTAACCACAGGAATTTGATTAATTGTAGCGGTTACGGCAGTTCTTGTTCCGGCTGTACAACCAATTTCATATGCATCGATATAGTAAGTTGTTGACTCAGTTAAATTGGGTGTTGTAAAACTGTTTCCGGTTGCCAATGGTGTTCCTCCGGTTTGTGTTGCATACCATTTTATGTTACCGGCTGAAGCACTTGCGGTTAACGTGACAGAACCATCTCCACATCTTGATTGTGCAACAGAAGAGATAATACTCGGAATTGTAATCGTCGTACTCGTAGAAATCTGCAAAACCGGATCTCCAGGCATTCCGCCATATTCTACAATATAACCTTTCGGTTGATAGTTGCCACTACTATCGCCGGTATTTGATAAATCGTTCCAGGAGCCTGGAATTCCGACACCCGGAGCGGTTACGTGTGCATAATTTTCGTTGCCTAAATTATTTGGTTCACCATTATTCCAATTGGCATAACTTGGAGTAGATCCATTTATTCCACCATTCCAAAAAATCATTCCGTTTTCTGGTCCAGTCATCCATTTCCACATGCCTTCAATTTCTTCATCACTACCACCAATCCATCCAGCTCCGGCCGCTTGTTCTCCCGAAAGTTGAGCTTCGTCTGCCGCGGTAATGGTTGCTAAATAGCCTTGCAAACCGTAATAGGTTCGACCCGCTGCAGCAGTTCTAGCATTGGACCATGTGATTCCAAGATCGGAAACATATTCATAATAATGACCGTTTGAAGGAAGATAATTGGCTTGCCCAACCGTAATAGAAAAAGTTCTTACTCCGGAAGGATTAAGAGAAGAATTAATAAACACAACATCTTCAATGGCAGCAATCAAATTAACATAAGTTGGTTGAGCAGAAATTCCTGTAAGTGTAAGTTTACCAGTCAATGCATCCCAACTTGTGGCAATGGTTGGATGAGTTCCGGTTAAAGTTAATATATCCTGACCATTAACATATCCCGATGAAATTTGAATGTAAATTGCGTCAATTCCAGTATCATCTGGATCGGTAATCGTCATGTTAGTCACAATTTTCATCTGCGAACCCGGACAATAAATTTGATTTCCGGTTGCCACTAAAATGGGAGCATCATTTAAAAGAGTAGGTTTTTTTTCTGTTTGATTTGATGATAAATCGGTATTCATCAAAGTAGAAAAGTAACCAAAGAATAAAAATAAAACGATAAAAGTGTAGCGTAGCATTGAAAATTCGTTCATTTTGTAAAACTAAGAAATTGAGAGCAAAAATTGAGTAAACAAATGCTAATTTCCTTCTAAAATATTAAGTTTTTTGAACAAATCCCAAACCACAATGCCGGCACTAACAGAAACATTTAGTGAATGTTTTGTTCCCAATTGCGGAATTTCAATCACACCATGACATTTTTCAATGGCTTGTTGCGAAACGCCTTTTACTTCGTTACCAAAAATCAAAGCGTATTTTTTGTCTTTTTCAACTTCAAAATAATTCAACATAATCGAATTTTCTACTTGTTCGATAGCAAAAACGGAGATTTCTTTCGCTTTCAATTGATCAATCACCGTCAAAACTTCTTTTTGATATTCCCAAGCTACAGTATCTGTTGCTCCTAAAGCCGTTTTGTGAATTTCCTTGTTGGGAGGAGTAGCTGTAATGCCACACAAATATATTTTTTCAATCAAAAAAGCATCCGAAGTTCTAAAAACCGAACCAATATTATGTAAACTTCTAATGTCATCTAAAATAATGATGATTGGTGTTTTTTGAGCTTCTTTAAACTCATCAATATTTTTACGTTCCAGCTCAGAATTAGCTAATTTTCTCATCTTGCAAAAATATGCAATGAATTTGAATTTTTATATTTGATATTGCAATTGATTTTTGAAATTGTCATTGCAATTGATTTTTGCCATTGAAACTTTATTTCCGTATTTTTGAAACCAAACCTAAAACCGAACCCATTGTCAGCCAAAGCTACCGTCGTCAAAGAACCGAAAGAAACGCCTTTAATGAAGCAATACAACGATATCAAGCGGAAGTATCCCGATGCTTGTTTGTTGTTTCGTGTAGGGGATTTTTATGAAACGTTTGGCGAAGATGCCGTTCGGGCTTCACAAATATTAGGCATTGTTTTAACCAAAAGAGGTGCAGGTTCTGAAACCGAAACTGCCTTAGCGGGTTTTCCACATCATTCGTTAAACACGTATTTGCCAAAATTAGTCAAAGCCGGACTTCGAGTGGCGATTTGCGATCAATTGGAAGATCCAAAAATGACTAAAACTATCGTGAAGCGTGGTGTGACCGAATTAGTTACTCCAGGCGTTTCAATGAATGATGAGGTTTTGCAGTCAAAATCAAATAATTTTTTAGCTTCAGTTTATTTTGGTAAGAAGCAAATTGGCGTTTCATTTTTAGATGTTTCCACAGGCGAATTTTTGACTTCACAAGGAAATGAAGAATATATTGACAAATTGTTACAAAATTTTAGTCCGAGTGAAATTTTAGTAACCAAAAATCATAAACAACATTTTAGAGAAGTTTTTGGCGAAGATTATCACACTTTTTTTCTGGAAGATTGGGTGTATAACGAAGATTACGGTAATGAAGTATTGACCAAACATTTTCAAACCAATTCACTTAAAGGATTTGGAATTGAAGAAATGCAAGAAGGAATCGTCGCTTCGGGTGCAGTTTTGTATTATTTATCGGAAACACAACATAATAAAATTCAGCACATTACGTCCATTCAACGTATTGCAGAAGATGCTTATGTGTGGATGGATCGATTTACGATTCGAAATTTAGAATTGTATCACAGCACCAATCCTAACGCGGTCACGTTATTGGATGTGATTGATAGAACGCTTTCGCCAATGGGTTCACGATTGCTGAAACGCTGGTTGGCTTTGCCTTTGAAAGATGCGGCTAAAATTCAATCTCGTCACGAAGTGGTGACATTTTTAAAGGATAATTCGGAAGTTTTACAGAAAATTCAATACCAAATTAAGCAAATATCAGATTTGGAACGGTTGATTTCCAAAGTCGCAACCGGAAAAGTTTCTCCTCGTGAAGTGATGAACCTTTGTCATTCGTTGGATGCCATTATTCCAATCAAAACATTGGCTTTGGCAAGTGCAAATGAATCGTTGAAAGCGATTGGCGATAGTTTGCACGCTTGTGATTTATTGCGTGAAAAAATCAAAACGACGTTAAATCACGATGCACCGGTTTCCATTAACAAAGGAAATGCGATTGCAAAAGGAATTCATCCGGACTTAGATGAATTAAGAGCGATTTCAACTTCAGGAAAAGAATATTTGGAAGGAATTGAGCTCAGAGAATCGCAAAAAACCGGAATTACTTCATTGAAAATTTCGTTTAATAATGTTTTTGGATATTATATTGAAGTCAGAAATACGCATAAAGATAAAGTGCCAACGGAATGGATTAGAAAGCAAACTTTAGTGAATGCCGAGCGATACATTACCGAAGAATTAAAAGAATATGAAACCAAAATTTTAGGAGCAGAAGACAAAATTCATCAATTGGAATCGCAATTATTTGAACAATTGGTGATTTGGATTGGCACTTACATCAAACCCGTTCAGTTAAATGCGGCTTTGGTTGCTCAGTTGGATTGTTTGAATTCGTTTACGCAATTGGCGATTGAAAATAAATATGTTCGACCAATTTTAGATGATTCGTATGAATTAGAAATCACAAACGGTCGTCATCCTGTGATTGAAAAACAATTGCCGGTTGGCGTTCCCTATATTGCGAATGATGTTTTTTTGGATAGGGATTCTCAACAAATTATTATGATAACCGGACCGAATATGTCGGGTAAATCGGCTATTTTGCGACAAACAGCGTTAATTGTACTCTTGGCTCAAATGGGAAGTTTTGTTCCGGCAGAAGCAGTGCGAATGGGCGTAGTGGATAAAATATTTACCAGAGTAGGAGCCAGCGATAATATTTCGATGGGTGAATCGACTTTTATGGTTGAGATGAATGAAACGGCTTCGATTTTGAATAATATTTCTGAACGAAGTTTGGTTTTATTAGATGAAATCGGGCGAGGAACCAGCACGTATGACGGAATTTCGATTGCGTGGGCAATCGCCGAATATTTGCACGAACATCCTAACCGACCAAAAACATTGTTTGCCACACATTATCACGAATTAAACGAGATGGAAGTCACATTTGACCGTATTCAGAATTTTAATGTTTCGGTAAAAGAACTGAAAGACACCGTTCTTTTTATCCGAAAATTAGTGAAAGGCGGCACCGAACACAGTTTTGGTATTCACGTAGCTAAAATGGCGGGAATGCCACAAACCGTAATTCAAAAAGCACAAAAGATTCTAAAGAAGTTAGAAAAAAATCATTCGAGTGAAGAATTATCAGGAATAAAATCTTCGAAGGATGAATTGCAACTCAGTTTTTTTAATTTGGATGATCCTTTGTTGGAAGAGATCAAAGAAGAAATTCTAAACTTAGACATAAACACCTTAACTCCAGTTGAAGCTTTAATGAAATTGAATGAAATTAAACGAATGTTGACGAAGAAGTAGTTAGAATTTAAATCAGTTATTTTATGAAATCGATTTTAGTTATTAAATTTTCATCATAATTATAATTGATAAATTTACAAACAAAAAAATCTTTAATACCAAGTTCAAGAATGAATCCAGGAAGACCTCCATATTCGAATGGGCCATCATTTACTGTGATCTCATCACAATACCAGGCATAATAAGAAAAAGTATAACCTTCTGTAGTATGAAAAGCAGTTGCCTTTCTGCATAAAAAGCCTTCTATTGTTTTTGTTTCATTTATAAGAGTCCAATTTATCTCTGGGAATTTTTCTTTTTTATAAATTTCTTCACCATTAATAATCCAAAATTTTTCATAGAAACCATTTTTTAAATCTTTCACACATTTGGCTTTTGAAAAAGATATATTAGAATCTATTGTTTCATAATGAAAGTTGTTACTTGGGTAATATCCTTTTAAGGTGTCAACTCTTGTGCCTTTTGGATTTGTTAATACTATTTCTGATTTAGAATTGGAAAAAATATATTTATAGATATCTACTTCTTTTGATTTATCATTTAAAACATCATCATCTCCAACTCCTTTAAATTTTTGAACTGTATAATTTCCAGTAAGTGTTTGGGCGTTAAGGCAGAAAGTAAATAAGTTAATTAGGCAGAAATAAAATATTTTTAACATGTGCATAGATATAATAATTACATTTTGACAAATTTAAGCAATATAGTTTTTAGTTTTCAAAATAAAAATATTTTGTATGCTATTAATTATCAGTAGGTTTGTTTTAGAAGTAATTTTTTTTGCAAAAAACGCTTGTAAAAGTAAATATTTATAGTACATTTGCATCCGCATTGGTAAACAAGTAGTGCTGTTCTTTTAAAAAACCTGTACGCGAAAATAGCTCAGTTGGTAGAGCGCCACCTTGCCAAGGTGGAGGTCGCGGGTTCGAATCCCGTTTTTCGCTCTTCTACCTTATAGTGCAAGCGTCTGCTAGCATCAGGCTCGAGTGGTGGAATTGGTAGACACGCTGGACTTAAAATCCAGTGGGCAGTAATGCCCGTGCGGGTTCAAGTCCCGCCTTGAGTACAAAAGCTTCATTTGTTTTTACAAGTGGAGCTTTTTTTATGGGTTTAATTTTGCCACAAAGAAAAAAAGGCAGAAAGTTTTGGATTACTTATTTGAGGGAGGGCTGCCCGCTTTGGCGGGAGATTTCTATTTCGACTTTGTCATCTTGCGAAATGACAAGATTGTGGAAGTTTATACTAATAACTGTGATTGATGTCTGTGACTGAAGACTAAAATGATGAGATCCTTCCTTCGTCAGGATGACAAGATTGTGTGAGAGGCAGATTCTGAAAACTGCGACTGCGACTGAAAACTCTACTTTTTAATAATTATTTTCCTTTGAAATGATTTGATGCACTGAACCCGCGTATTCTATGATGAATTACAACAAAAAGTTTAATTATTTAACTTGCAAATTTATAGATGTCGATATAAGGTGTT